>NZ_PVWG01000003.1:0-281269 GCF_003003695.1 Phormidesmis priestleyi ULC007 | reverse complement strand
TGACGACGCAAGGACTCTAGGTTAAGTGGTTTCGTTGAGCCAAGAATCCCCGTCCCTTTAGGGCTGGGGAGTGTCAACCAACGTCACCTTACATCCTGCCAACTTTGCCCACTGCAAAATTGATCAATTTGCTTCTCCATATTCGGTGGTGTAGGCTTGGCTTAACTGAACGTGAATTCGATGAAGCTTTTCGGGCATTGCTGAATGGTGACATGAATTGCCCTCCTCAAGAAGTGGGGAGAAGGGAGCTAGAAATCTTGTCCCCTCTCCTTTTGGGAGAAGGGCTAGGGTGAGGGCAAATTCGGCGATTCATACTTCGCATTCAGCAACGTCGCTTTTCGCTACGGTTGCAAATCCGGGTTGCCCCCTAAATCCCCCAATTTGGGGGATTTAGGGGCAGAAGCCGCTGACAACGAAGCGAAAAAACTCGTAGAACTCCTAAGAAACATCTTCAATCGAAGCGATAGAAACTGGCTGCTGTGTGAGGTCAAATCCCAACGATGCAGCCTGTTTTCGCAACTGCTTGAGTTTGCCTTGTCGGAACTGCTGCTTGTAGTGCCCTGCTCCCGCATCTTGATAACTTCGGCGAGTTGTCCCCATCGGATGAAAGATGCGAGCGAGTTTATGAGCAGTTGCCGTAATCGCTTTGGGACTGCCAAGCCGTGCCTTTTAGCGACGAAAGAACGCCCCAATCGCAGAACTAGACTTGCCTGCTGCCATCGCAGCAATCCGAAATGCCTTTGCCACTCGACTTTTAGCACCAACTTTCTTGATGCGCCTGTTTTTTAGATTGAATATTGCCTAAGTGTTTTTTGACTGTATCGATCGTGATATATAACCGAGCCGCAATCTCTTTGCGAGGCAAATTGCAGCGCTTTAAAAACCAAACCTCTGCCTCACGGGGCGTTAGACCATATTTTTTGGCCTCCGTCACCGCCAAGCTTTGCAATCCCTGCTGCTGATCTTCAAGTCTAACCAGCAGAGAGGGCTGCTGCAAGTCATCGAGCTTGAGCCACTGCACCCGAATGCGAAACGTTTGCGATTGGTCATTGGTGACTTCTGACTCAATCACTAACGGGCGATCGCCATACAGTTCACGGCTCTCAATCAGCGCGTCACACGATCGCAACACTTCATCAGGCAAGGTGTTTTCAGAGTGGGTCAGATGCTGACAGATTCGCGTGCCAGGTGTGTTGGCATAAACTAAGTCGCTCTGCAAATTCAAAATCAAAATGCCATCAACGAACCCTTCGAGTATAGAAGTTAAGAAGTGATTGTTTTCTAAAGAATTCATGTTCATTTTCCGGGGGCTTGAATGAACGGTAACTATTGCTTCACTACGTCTGAGTTGGCGGTGTTATGCACTGCTGTCTCAATTAAGTTTTTAGTCGTTCAGGTCGAAGCACTGCCTGAAGCTCTACATAAAAGCTAAACGAGTTGTTCCCGCTTGCCCGTGAGAAAAAGTTAGGACTTCGATCGCCGCAACGTTATAAAACGTTAGTTCACAGCTCGAAACACTCATGAAACCAACCGCATAATCTCGCTACAGTATTCGTAAGTAGAAATTTAAGCGTTTTAGAAATAATCACCGGGAATTTACATAAACTCTGTTGAATCATTAAACAGACTGCAAGCCGATCGCTATTCTTTGGAGACTGTGTATACACAAATTGCTTTAAGTTCGGATGGCTGGGGGTTTGCTCCCTAAATCCCCCAAAATTGGGGGACTTTGAAACTGAAAGGCTTGGGTCAAAGTCCCCCAGAATGGGGGATTTAGGGGGCAGAAGCCGATCATAACGAAGCGAAAGGACTTATGTATATACGATCGCTATCCTTTAGAGACAGTCAGCCGAAGTCGGTGCAAATCAGGGAAGACGTTCAAAGGTGCATTGAGCCATGACCATTGAAGAAGCGCTGGTAGTGCTAGATAACCTGATGGGTCGAGAACAACTCACCCATCTCCAAGAAACCGTGTTTTGTCGAGCCTGGGACGGGCAAACCTATGAGCAAATTGCAGGCACGGTCGGCTATGACTCTGACTATGTAAAGCTAGTTGGCTCTCAGCTATGGCAAGCCCTTTCTGATCAAGTCGGTCAACGAGTCACCAAAAATAACTTTCGGGTGGTGCTCAGACAATGTGCACAAAAAGCTTGGGCACACGCAGAGGCGCTCTTAGACTTATCTGCGGGAGACTGTGCAGCCGAACCCGCGCCAGATTGGGGCGAATTAATTGACACCTCTGACTTTTGTGGGCGATCGCCAGAACTCACCGAGCTAGAGGGCTGGATTTCCGAAGACCGTTGCCGCTTAGTCACCATTCTTGGCATGGGCGGCATCGGCAAAACCGTACTCTCGATCAAACTGGCAGAACGCCTGCAAGGAACCTTTGAGTTTGTGATTTGGCGATCGCTGCGAGATGCGCCTCCGATCGACACCATTTTGTCTGATCTCATTCAATGTCTCTCTAATCAGCAAGAAACTGAGTTGCCCGAATCGGTAGACGGCAAGCTAGGGCGACTGCTGCACTATTTGCGCCAGCACCGTTGCTTATTAATTCTCGACAACGTTGAATCTATTTTAGGCAGTGGCGAACAAGCTGGATATTACCCGATCGGGTACGAAAGTTATGGTGACTTATTTCGGCGCGTGGGTGAGACGGTGCATCAAAGCTGTCTGGTGCTGACCAGCCGCGAAAAACCTAAAGAAGTGGCCGCGCTAGAAGGAACGGCGGTGCGATCGCTCAAATTGGCAGGGTTGGATGAATTAGAAGCCAGAGAACTGTTGAAACCCAAAGCGCTTGCGGCGACGACTCCGATCTTTGATCAATTGATCGAACTCTATGCCGGAAACCCACTGGCGTTGAAAATTGCGGCTGCCACGATTCAAGAATTGTTTGATCACGATGTGGCAGAATTTCTCAGCCAAGGCACCGCCGTATTTGGCGATATTTCTGACTTGCTAGATCAGCAGTTCGATCGCCTCTCTGATCTAGAAAAACAAATCATGTATTGGTTAGCAATTAACCGAGAAGGTGCCTCGCTAGCCGACTTTGCCGCAGATTTGGTGCCCACGGTGCAAAAGCGCCATCTCATGGAAGCGCTTGCATCTCTAGCCCGCAGACCTCTGATCGAAAAACACGGCGCAAGCTTCACCCTGCAACCTGTCGTCATGGAGTATGTCGCTGAAAAGTTGATTGACCAGGTGCATCAAGAAATCACCACGCAAGATTTGCATTTATTGACGAGTCATGCGCTGATGAAAGCCGATGTCGAAGATCAAGTGCGCGAGAGCCAGATTCGGATGATTGTGCAACCCTTGCTCGATCGCTTAATGGCACCGACGCATTGCAAATCGGAGATCGAAAAAAAGCTCAAGCAAGTGCTGTTCACCCTTCAAAAACAGGTTGATTGTGCAACCGGGTATGGTGCCGGAAATGTGATCAATTTGCTGCGGCAACTTAATGTAGATCTAACCGACTACGACTTTTCTAATCTGGCCGTGTGGCAAGCTCACCTGCAAGGGGCAACTTTGCATCAGGTCAACTTCAGTCATGCTGATCTAAGCAAATCGGTCTTTTCTGAGACGCTAGGAAATGTCTGGTCGGTGGCGTTTAGCCCTGATGGCAGTGTGCTGGCGGCAAGCGATACGGCAGGAGACATTCATCTGTGGCAACTGTGCGATCGTGACGGCACCTTGCTTCGCCATCGGTTAAAACTGCTCACTTGTCAGGGACATCAGCATTGGGTCTGCTCGATCGCATTCAGTCCCGATGGTCAAACCCTGGTGAGCAGCAGTACCGATAAAACCGTCAAACTGTGGGAAGTGAAAACGGGGGCATGTTTACAAACCTTTGAAGGGCACAGCGATTGGCTCGTCTCGGTGGCATTTAGTCCGATCGGTCAAATGGTAGCCAGTAGCAGCGTTGATCGCACCATCCGTTTATGGGATCTTCAGACTGGGAAATGTCTACGAATTTTAAATGGACATCAGCACTGGGTTTGCTCGATCGCGTTCAGCCCCGATGGTCAAACCTTGATTAGCGGCAGTGACGATCGCACCCTCAAACTGTGGAATATTCAAACCGGAGACTGTCTCAAAACATTAACCGGACACACGAGCGGAGTGCGCGGTGTGGACTTTAGCCCCGATGGTCAGACGGTGGTGAGTGGCAGTTATGACCACACTGTTAAGCTGTGGGATCTGGAGACAGAGCGCTGTTTGAACACCTTAACCGGACACACCAACGAGATTCGCTGCGTCAGTTTTAGCCCCGATGGTCAGAGGGTGGCCAGCAGCAGCTTCGATCGCACCCTCAAACTGTGGGATTGGCAAACCGGACAGTGCTTAAAAACCTTACAGGGACACACGGAACCCGTGCGCTCGGTAGCATTTAGCCCCAACGGTCAGATGTTAGCCAGCGGCAGCGCGGATCAATCGGTGCGGTTGTGGAACTGCCCCACGGGTGAATGCTTCAAAACCTTTCAGGGTTACACCAATTTTGTGTTATCGGTCGCCTTTAGCCCTGACAGCCAAACGATCGCCAGCACCAGCGCCGATCACACCCTCAAACTGTGGGATCGATCGGGGCAGTGTCTAAAAACCATGCACGGACATACTAACTGGGTGTGGTCAGTCGCATTTAGCCCCGATGGTCAAACCCTAGCGAGCGGCAGTTTTGACCAAACCATCCGCCTGTGGGATCGGCAAACGGGGCAGTGTCTAAAAACCATGCGCGGACATACTAACTGGGTGTGGTCAGTCGCATTTAGCCCTGACGGTCAACAGCTTGTGAGTTCTGGCTTTGATCAAACCATTCGGCTGTGGGACATCGCGACCGGGGACTGTCTGCGCGTCTTAAACACTCAAAGCCGCATCTGGTCAATTGCCTTCAGCCCTGATGGAGAATGGGTCGCGATCGGACTTGAAGATCACCACATTCAGCCTTGGAACCCTCTCACTGATCAACTGCTCACGCCCTTAAAAGGACACACGGGGCGCGTCTGCTCAGTCACCTTCAGCCGCGATCAGCAAACGCTACTCAGCAGCAGTGACGATCACACCGTTAAACGCTGGAGTTTACAGACTGGAGAATGTTTGCAAACGCTACACGATCGAGATTGCGTCAAGTCTGCCATCTTCAGCGCAGATGAAAACACGATCATCAGTGGTGGGTTAGATCACACGCTTAAATTCTGGAATACCAACACTGGAGCTTGTGAGCATGTCTTGCAAGGGCACCGCGATCGCATCTGGTCAGTGGCTTGCAGCAGCGATGGCACCACGATCGCCAGTGGCAGCGAAGACGAAACCATGCGCCTTTGGGATGCGAACACCGGGGTGTGTTTAAAAGTGGTGCGAAATCCGCGACCTTATGAGGGCATGAATATTACAGGCATGACTGGCTCAACCGACGCGCAAAAAGCCACCCTCAAAACATTGGGTGCAGTCGATTTGAGCGAACTATAGCAATCCTAAGTGAATGGTGGGATGGGCATCTTGCCCGTACAGGCTGGAAGCCTGTCCCACTCTCGCAACTGAAATAGGATTGCTATCTTAACCCCCGATTTGAGACATCGTGCGGCTATAGGTTCCGGCGGTGCCAGACTCGCGTTGTTTGTAGTTGATTTCTGGCTTCAAGCTTAAAAGATCGCTGACTTGTTCTCGTAGCTGTGAAGTCGGAACGCCCGATCGTAACCCTGTTTTCAAGTCAAGCTGCCCGTCTTCGTTGAGCAAACAAGGGCGCAGCCAACCATCGGCAGAAAGCCTCATGCGATTGCAGCGATCGCAAAAGCATTCTGACATTTGGCTAATAAATCCCAGCGTTCCTTTAGCGCCCGGAATTTGAAAGACATCGGCGGGACCGTTTCCCTGCACTTGTGAGGTTGTGAGTCCCCAACGATCGCGAATCTGTCGCCGCAAGTCTTCTGAACTCACCCAACCTTTGTGATTAAACAAATCATCGTTTCCGATCGGCATAAACTCGATAAAGCGGATATGCCATTCACGATCGAGACTCAACGCCGCCAGGTTTAACACTTCGTGATCGTTGACTCCAGGAATCACTACAACATTCAGCTTTAAAGGGTTAAAGCCCACCTGATAAGCTGTTTGAATGCCAGCCCAAACCTGTTGCCAGCGCGATCGCCCGCGATTGCCGACAATTTTGTCAAAGGTTTCTGGCTCTAAGGAATCTAAACTAATGTTGATGCGCCGCAGCCCCGCGCTATAGAGATCTTGCGCCAGCCCTTCTAGCAAAAAGGCATTGGTCGTCATAGACAGATCTTGTGTTTCGGGAAACTGAGCAATCTCTCGAACAATATCTACCACACCCGGACGAATCAAAGGTTCGCCCCCGGTTAAGCGAAATCGGGTAAACCCAACGGGAATGAAGACTTCGCGCAAAAGGGTTGAGAGTTCGGCTTGAGTCAGCAGATCTTGCTGCAACACATAGTCAATGTCTGCTCCTTCAGGCATGCAATATTGACATCGAAAGTTGCAGCGATCGATCAGACTAATTCGGAGATAATCAACTCGGTTCATGATCCTATTGTAGGGAACCCCAAGTATAAATGCTGGGGCTTTCAAGACCCGCCCGAAGAGTCGGGGAGCTTAGAAAGCCGGAACTTACCAGCTTAGGTATTAACCGACTTCGTTTTTTTAACGTCAGTTCGACGAGTTTTTTCGCTGCGTTGTCAACGGCTTCTGCCCCCTAAATCCCCCATTCTGGGGAACTTTGAACCGGAAATTTTGGCTTGAAATCCGCCAATTTTGGAGGATTTAGGTAGCTCTCCCGAATTCACAACCGGAGCGAACCGCTTCTGTTGAACTGAGGTTTTTTTTAGTCAAAGAGAACGGGAGATCGCTAAACAGAAAGCTCTTTGCAGTAGACGATGTTTGCGAACAACTGGCGGAACCCAACAGACTGATAGAGCCGTAGAGCGCCCGATGGGTTTTCAGAATCAACGCCTAGCAGAGCAGTGTCTACACCTTTCGCTTTGAGGCGATCGAGTCCTGTCAGCAACATTGCCCGACCCAAGCCAAGTTTACGAAATCCCCGACGAGTGCCTAAATCAGCAATCCAGCCTTCATTACGCCCCGTCCGAGCATTGTCTCGTGGGTAGATGAAGCTCAGGCAAAAAGCGGCGAACGTCCCGTCTGGCGCGATCGCTACCAGATCTATAGCAATCCTATTTCAGTTGTAAGAATGGGACAGGCCTCCAGCCTGTACGAGCGAGATGCCCATCCCCCAATTCATTTAGGATTGCTATAGATCAGCAGCATAGTCGGGATTTTTCATCCAGTACTGCCGCTGTTCGATCGTTAAAGGGTGAAAGTCCCAGTGATCGATAAAGGTCTGGTTAAACATCTCAACCCAGGCTTCTGTCTCGGTTTCGTGGAGTGATCGGACTGTATATCCATTTGGAAGTTGTGGTGTGATCAGTGGCTCGGTCATCGAACGAGCCATGCGGTAGAAGGAGCGGGTAATCGTGAAGCCAGACTTTTCCAGCAAGGCAATCCGACTTACCTGACTCTCTCGGACACCCGATCGCAACTTGACAGATCGGGGTGTGGTTAGTCCGATTTTCCGCGTCCATTCCTCCGCCCAGGCGAGAATTTGGTCTTCTATGCCCTGACCCCTGACATCGGGATGAACCTTAAATCCCAGGAAGCCGTCTTGCACGTCTGTTGCACTCGGCACCCACATCCAGCCATATCCGGTCAATCTGCCCTGCGCGTCTTCCCACAATCGGAGATCGCGCGCAGCTTCAAAGTCTGGATCTGCAAATTCGAGCCGTAGCTCTTCGACCGAGGTTTCTTGGTCTAAATGGTCTACGGCATCGCAAGCGTTTATCAGATCTACGATCGCTTGCAAATCTGCTTCACCTGCATACGATCGAGTTCTGAATGATTGTTTGATCAGGGCTGACATGATGCACCTCGGCAACAATTGAGAGGATGCAGAGAGCTACATCAGCCAAGCATTGAATTTCGTACAATTTGAAGTATGTTTGTAGTATTTCCTGTTAAACCTAAGAGCGGCTGAGATTCAGAGTATGAGTCGTGAGGTCTGACATTCTCTAAGCCTAAGCAGGGAGTTTGTTAAAAAAGTTGCTGCCTTGAGAGGACAATAGTCTTTTAAGAGAGAGCCTTTAACTTGAGTTTGCCTATTCTTAGAAGTTATGAGGTTATTGCAGCAAGTATCACATTTGCTGAAAAATTGCTCGGAAGAGAAAACGTTACGAGCAATACTTTGGACAATTGTTTGCAATGTCTTTGGAGAAGCGATCGCTCGTATAAGTTTTACCTGATGCCTTTGATTTTCCCAGCGAGTGGGACAAAAATCTAAAGCTGTTCCCGAATTTCTTCGTTCACTATTCCGTTTCCATTCAACTGATTTCCCCAGCGAGTGGGGACTACAAGAACGCGATCGTATCCAGGCAGATGCAGAGTTGTTTCCATTCAACTGATTTCCCCAGCGAGTGGGGACATCTATCCCGGCAAATGCCTGCGACTTCGCTATCTCTCGTTTCCATTCAACTGATTTCCCCAGCGAGTGGGGACGTTCCAAATAATTTTGGTTTCGTTGTTGTAAAGCCCCGGTTTCCATTCAACTGATTTCCCCAGCGAGTGGGGACATGAACGATCGCGTCTTAATCACAGACCATCCTCGCCAGGTTTCCATTCAACTGATTTCCCCAGCGAGTGGGGACTTAAAGCACAACGCTGGATTTGTCCAGCCCAGTTCGCGTGTTCCCTGGGTTTCCATTCAACTGATTTCCCCAGCGAGTGGGGACCGACACGATTAAAGTTGCCAAGGCAATGACCGACGGCATGCAAGCTGTTTCCATTCAACTGATTTCCCCAGCGAGTGGGGACTGCGAAGTCGAATGGGCTTACTGTTCAGTCGATTATCAAGTTTCCATTCAACTGATTTCCCCAGCGAGTGGGGACTCCAATCGCATCGACTTACGCCACATCGAAACCCATTCGTTTCCATTCAACTGATTTCCCCAGCGAGTGGGGACGTTTTAAGCTCAGTCGCCAGCCGTCGCGATAGCTTAGTCGTTTCCATTCAACTGATTTCCCCAGCGAGTGGGGACTTGAACTTGCCTGTCCGAGAGCAAGCTTTTTCGCCGGGTTTCCATTCAACTGATTTCCCCAGCGAGTGGGGACTTGCCGCTTTTGCGGGTTTTTCGCAATCACTTAGTCATTTAGTTTCCATTCAACTGATTTCCCCAGCGAGTGGGGACAAGAACTGCTTCAGGATAGTCGTCTGCAACTGAGACGAAAGTTTCCATTCAACTGATTTCCCCAGCGAGTGGGGACTTTTCATGGGATTAGACAAGGTTGCTGTGGTTTAAGAAGTTTCCATTCAACTGATTTCCCCAGCGAGTGGGGACTCAAGAATGTGACTGGGTTCAACTTCTGCAACTTATCGGTTTCCATTCAACTGATTTCCCCAGCGAGTGGGGACCTTACACCAACAACTTCGGGAAAGGTGGGTACGCAGGGATAGTTGCGTTCACGTTTCCATTCAACTGATTTCCCCAGCGAGTGGGGACTGAAGGGTTTGTTGAGTTTGTAAACGGGCTACTTGCCCTCACAAGTTTCCATTCAACTGATTTCCCCAGCGAGTGGGGACATGCAGTTCGACTATGCGACTAGGTATCGGTGGTACAAAGGTTTCCATTCAACTGATTTCCCCAGCGAGTGGGGACAAGTTTGAGCTAGTTCCGGCTGAAAAGACTCAAACTCGTTTCCATTCAACTGATTTCCCCAGCGAGTGGGGACTGACAAGGGTGACGCTGACACGGCTTACCTCATTGACGTTTCCATTCAACTGATTTCCCCAGCGAGTGGGGACTGTATAACGCTTTATCTGCTACAGAGTAGCTAGATAGGCTGACTTTGTTGTTTCCATTCAACTGATTTCCCCAGCGAGTGGGGACCCTCATTTCGGTGCCGCTATTGGTGGCATTGACGATCGCGGGTTTCCATTCAACTGATTTCCCCAGCGAGTGGGGACATGTCAAGCTCACTGCCAAGACAGAGGTTCTGAAGGCTGCTTAGTTTCCATTCAACTGATTTCCCCAGCGAGTGGGGACTTAGAAGCGCTTGCTTGCTGACCTGTATTGACTCGTAACTTATCGTTTCCATTCAACTGATTTCCCCAGCGAGTGGGGACTCGGATGATTTTCTTAATCAATTAATTGCATACAGCAAGTTTCCATTCAACTGATTTCCCCAGCGAGTGGGGACGCGTAAACCCGTCCCACGACCATTGTTCCGTCTCAAGTTTCCATTCAACTGATTTCCCCAGCGAGTGGGGACTATCAATCAGGGATACAACAAGCGCGTCGCATTTTTGTTTCCATTCAACTGATTTCCCCAGCGAGTGGGGACGATGGGCGATGTTGCGCCCGATGTATTCGATATTAAAAGGTTTCCATTCAACTGATTTCCCCAGCGAGTGGGGACAGGTCAATTTCAGAACGATATCATTGCCGTTCCTGTAACGAAGTTTCCATTCAACTGATTTCCCCAGCGAGTGGGGACAAACAATTTGATGTCGAGCCACAGCCCAGTATCAAGGTTTCCATTCAACTGATTTCCCCAGCGAGTGGGGACATTGTGTCCTGTGGAGGCGCACCACTCGAAATTGTGAAGTTTCCATTCAACTGATTTCCCCAGCGAGTGGGGACCTCACTACGCTCCGCTATGGATGACCTTCCTGTTATCTACGCTTGTTGTTAGGTTTCCATTCAACTGATTTCCCCAGCGAGTGGGGACTTGAGAAGGGGTTTTGTTCGCCTCAAAACGGTGTAATTGAGTTTCCATTCAACTGATTTCCCCAGCGAGTGGGGACTCCAGTTTTTTTGGCTCCGACCGTTCCCGATGTGACGGGTTTCCATTCAACTGATTTCCCCAGCGAGTGGGGACCTCTCAATGGATCTGATGACGCTAACTACCTACTGTTGGCGTTTCCATTCAACTGATTTCCCCAGCGAGTGGGGACTTGAGTATCCAAGCCTCTCCTCTGCCCGATTGAGTTGGCTCAATGTGGAGTTTCCATTCAACGGGTGCGACCTCCATCCGATACATTGGAAAAAACCGATTACCTTTTGCTCCATAAGGGTTTTGAGTGCCTGTAAAATTGATCAATGAATAATCAAAAGGACTACTGTGAAATCGTTCAAAAACCTTATCAGCAGGAGGCTTGAGTCACTTTAGTATCAGGTAGAGGTCGCACCCCCATTCAACTGATTTCCCCAGCGAGTGGGGACAAGAGTTGCCGCCTATCTTCCCAAGCACATTGACGATGTTTCCATTCAACTGATTTCCCCAGCGAGTGGGGACCCGATGACCAGTGCAGTGTACGACGGCATCCACAAACAGATGGTTTCCATTCAACTGATTTCCCCAGCGAGTGGGGACTGGAAGTTCATCGTGTAGCCGATTTGCGCTATCGTGTTTCCATTCAACTGATTTCCCCAGCGAGTGGGGACGCGGTTTATATGTCAGACGATCGTAGGCGATACCTCGATGGGTTTCCATTCAACTGATTTCCCCAGCGAGTGGGGACTTTTACCTCCGTCCGACCGGAACCAGCTACCGCCTCTATGCGTTTCCATTCAACTGATTTCCCCAGCGAGTGGGGACTTGTGGAGCTTAGGAAACGAGCAGGAGTTACTCAAAAGGCAGGTTTCCATTCAACTGATTTCCCCAGCGAGTGGGGACTTTCAACGAGCCAGTAGTTAGCGGGGGCAACGCTGCCAGAGTTTCCATTCAACTGATTTCCCCAGCGAGTGGGGACTTTGATGGCTTCAATGGCTAATCTTTGTGCTATCAATGTTTAGTTTCCATTCAACTGATTTCCCCAGCGAGTGGGGACTAATAATCGATTTGTTTTTAGGGATAAAATAAGGACAGAAAGTTTCCATTCAACTGATTTCCCCAGCGAGTGGGGACCAGTTCTCCCACGCAAGCTACTGAGAATATACTCACAAGTTTCCATTCAACTGATTTCCCCAGCGAGTGGGGACCAGATTACCGATTGGTACTCAATCGAGTTGTGGAGCAAAGCGTTTCCATTCAACTGATTTCCCCAGCGAGTGGGGACGAATATTACGAACTATGGTTTGGCGAGTATCCCTACGGTTTCCATTCAACTGATTTCCCCAGCGAGTGGGGACGGAATGATATCGTTCTCAAACTGTGACTTGCTGAAGTTTCCATTCAACTGATTTCCCCAGCGAGTGGGGACAATGAAGCGGCTATCGAAACAGATGACCCGTTCCTCTGGTTTCCATTCAACTGATTTCCCCAGCGAGTGGGGACTTCCGGCTGATGCCGTGACTGATGACGTGGTGGATACATGTTTCCATTCAACTGATTTCCCCAGCGAGTGGGGACCAGTCAAACAGGAAAGCGATCGAAGACGCTTTAAGTACCGTTTCCATTCAACTGATTTCCCCAGCGAGTGGGGACAAGTTTGGCATCAAATTACCTTGCCGGGTGGCGTTTCAAGTTTCCATTCAACTGATTTCCCCAGCGAGTGGGGACCTGAGATGACACATACTGGATAACAGCACCGTTAAGGTCGTTTCCATTCAACTGATTTCCCCAGCGAGTGGGGACATCGACAACCTGAAACGTGTAGCGAATATTAGGGCGGTTTCCATTCAACTGATTTCCCCAGCGAGTGGGGACCCGTTTCACTCAGCCCATCGCTGTTGGCATCGATCCCGGGTTTCCATTCAACTGATTTCCCCAGCGAGTGGGGACTGGTGATGCTTTTGCCTGTGAGCGTTCCCGCACTAGAAGTTTCCATTCAACTGATTTCCCCAGCGAGTGGGGACGAAGTGCGAAGATATCCTAACTGATATCCCTGTTGACCACTGTTTCCATTCAACTGATTTCCCCAGCGAGTGGGGACCCTCAGTCTGGGCCGTCTTTGCTGCAAGAAGCAGCAAGAATTGTTTCCATTCAACTGATTTCCCCAGCGAGTGGGGACATGCTGTTGGTGCGCCTCGTGGTTGTGCAACAACGGGCGGGTTTCCATTCAACTGATTTCCCCAGCGAGTGGGGACCTGAGCTGCGGTCGCTGCTCCAACATCACTCGCAACCGCACGTTTCCATTCAACTGATTTCCCCAGCGAGTGGGGACTTCCCACCCGGATCGCGATCGGCTTTTGGAGCCGCAAGTTTCCATTCAACTGATTTCCCCAGCGAGTGGGGACACGAGCGTGTTTGACGTTAGCCCGTCTAGCGATCGCCCTGAGTTTCCATTCAACTGATTTCCCCAGCGAGTGGGGACGTGAACCGTGCCCAGTTGCTTGAATCAGCAAAGGCTTAGTTTCCATTCAACTGATTTCCCCAGCGAGTGGGGACCTGGGTTGATCCTTCTGGATATTTGTGGGTAATTGCCAAGTTTCCATTCAACTGATTTCCCCAGCGAGTGGGGACTCAGTGAAGCGGCTGCGCTAAAAGCCAGATAAAGCCTTGAGGTGCTGGTTTCCATTCAACTGATTTCCCCAGCGAGTGGGGACAGGAATTGAGGGGCATCTACACCCATCACAAAACCGCGATCGAGGTTTCCATTCAACTGATTTCCCCAGCGAGTGGGGACAATAATCGATGGTCGAGAGGGCAGGAAATCACGCTGACGAGTTTCCATTCAACTGATTTCCCCAGCGAGTGGGGACCGAAGAGACAGAAATCCAACCAACTAGGCAATGACGGGGGTTTCCATTCAACTGATTTCCCCAGCGAGTGGGGACTAATAGATTCTTCAATAGCGTCTGCACCTAATGTTTGAGTTTCCATTCAACTGATTTCCCCAGCGAGTGGGGACTTATTGCTGGAATTGAAGACAAACTAGAAAAAGTATGTTTCCATTCAACTGATTTCCCCAGCGAGTGGGGACTTAATGGGATTAAGCTAGGACTGCTTCATCTACAGTGAAAGTAATAGTTTCCATTCAACTGATTTCCCCAGCGAGTGGGGACTTGTGGAATGTCCGTGCGAGCAATCTACCGGACAAGGGAGTTTCCATTCAACTGATTTCCCCAGCGAGTGGGGACAAGACTGACTTTTTAGTGTGGACTGACCCGCGATTCTAGTTTCCATTCAACTGATTTCCCCAGCGAGTGGGGACAAGCATGGACCAAAGCTTGCGAACAGGCACAGATTCACAGTTTCCATTCAACTGATTTCCCCAGCGAGTGGGGACACTCGATCGGGTGCCAGCATGAGCATCAATCTAAGCAGTTTCCATTCAACTGATTTCCCCAGCGAGTGGGAACCAACGCTTTCAGAAGCACCATAACCACGTCATCAGCTATCGCATCATTCAGGTTTCCATTCAACTGATTTCCCCAGCGAGTGGGGACCTCTGCATTCGACTCAAAGCTATCTCCTGATCAGTAAGTTTCCATTCAACTGATTTCCCCAGCGAGTGGGGACAACAGCGATGATGCACCCGCAGACGGCGTTGTAAGCGGTCAAGGTTTCCATTCAACTGATTTCCCCAGCGAGTGGGGACTGGAAATCTGCCCCGTGTGGATGTTGCAACCAAGTTTCCATTCAACTGATTTCCCCAGCGAGTGGGGACTGTTTGTCTCGGTAAGGCAGAGCGTCTAAGACTTGAAGGGTCTCATGTTTCCATTCAACTGATTTCCCCAGCGAGTGGGGACGGCAAAGTCGCCTCTTATAGAGGGATGCCGATCGTGGTTTCCATTCAACTGATTTCCCCAGCGAGTGGGGACTTGGTGAGATAACATTGAGTCAAGTTAATTATTTGGTTGCGTTTCCATTCAACTGATTTCCCCAGCGAGTGGGGACACACCTCCCACTCGACTAATTACGATCGCCACTGAGAAACGAGGTTTCCATTCAACTGATTTCCCCAGCGAGTGGGGACTTTCACTACAAGACCGCTCAAAAGCTTTTACAGCAAGGGTTTCCATTCAACTGATTTCCCCAGCGAGTGGGGACCATTGAAACCTCAATCCCTTACAACCAACTTAGTTCAGTGGCGAGTTTCCATTCAACTGATTTCCCCAGCGAGTGGGGACATGGCGATCGCCGCCTCGGATGGTGGAGAGGGCATTCAGGTTTCCATTCAACTGATTTCCCCAGCGAGTGGGGACTAACGTGAGCGCACAGCCCTGAAGGAGGGTTTCCCTCGTTTCCATTCAACTGATTTCCCCAGCGAGTGGGGACCTATGTTCAAATCGTAGGCAGAGTGAGCCGCCCTTCACCAGTTTCCATTCAACTGATTTCCCCAGCGAGTGGGGACACGATCGCAGTTCACGCTCAGTTGGTATCGCTGATTTAGGGGTTTCCATTCAACTGATTTCCCCAGCGAGTGGGGACTTGGAATTCTTAGAGATCAAGCTGGTCAAGATGAGTCAGGTTTCCATTCAACTGATTTCCCCAGCGAGTGGGGACTCTCTTACTTTAAAGCCAACTCCCGCAAAGAGTCCAGCTTTCAATTGCGAACCTCAGCCATAACTGGGACAAATCTAGCAAATCTTACCTCCTTAAAACCGCCAAAAGCCTTTCACTGTTTGAGATCGAAGCTCAAAACCAAAACATTAGACACTCACCCGATCGTCCTCAGCCTCGACCCCTAGACCACGATCGATCCCTGACGCTCCGTCAACGGCAACCCACCCCAAACCTCAACCTGCCTCACCGTATGCCCCGACATCGGATACATCCGCAAACTGTCTTCAGGCAACTTCACCACCTTCCCCAACCGCACCTTTAACTCCCGAAACTCAAGCGGAGACAGCACACACTCAAACACACTATATTGCACCCTCTGTCCATAAGCACACAACACATTTGCCACTTTAGTTCGGCGCTTTTGGCAAGAAATATCATACGCCACAAGATACAGCAACCTCTTACCCCCTACCGAATCTGATAAGACTCATACTCCGACGACACGCGAAATAATCCCGAAAGGGCTGTGCCAGAATGCCGACCCTACCGAATCTGATAAGACTCATACTCCGACGACACCTGAATCACAGCCTGCCGAAAGCGCTTCACCTGCCGATTCAAAAGCTCCCACCGAGGAGCCATCACTCCTGGCGCGACCTGCACCTGTTCCTCCATCCGCATAATCAATGCCGTCAACAGCTTTTTGCGCCCCGACTCATTCAAATAGCACCCGCCCGTAGCCGGAAACTCAAAATCGTCCACCGCATTCACCATCCGCCGATTCACCAGATACAACACCAGCGAGTCTACGATTGGCGCTCGAAACACCTCAATGAGATCCGATGCCAACGCTGGGTGTCGCTCACTGCCCTGATGCAAACACGCCTCATAGGGATCTAACCCCTGCAACTCAATCAAACTCAGTAAATGATTCCACAACACCTGATAGCCAAAACTCAGCATCGCATTCATTGGGTCGCCCGGTGGACGCTTCGATCGCCCGGCCCACTTAAAATCCGACTGCTCAACACATGCTCCAAACACCCCAAAATAGCTGGCTGCCCCTGCCCCTTCATAACCCATCAACTGCTCGATCGACGTGGCTTGAGTCACCTGCTGTGCTAATTGCGCTAGCTGTGTGATCGCGCCTAACAATTCTGCACTTGCTTGCCGCCTGTGCTGTCGTTGCAAAATCACGCGACTATTCTTTAACTTTGCACCCACAATCAGTCGTGCGATCGCGAGTCTCGTCGTTGCCGATAGCGCATATTGCTGTCGTGCCAGCGATCGATAGCCGCTGGTCACAGGCAACACTCGCCCATAGCAGCGACCCATCCGAGACAGATAAGCGATCGGAATGTTGCGAAATAGGCACGATCGAATTAACTGCGTGGTCAACTGCGACTGACCAAAGACCAGAATTTGTTCGAGCATGGGCAACTGTGCCTCTTGCAAAAGAGTCTTGCCCTGCTTCACCAATATGCAATCTTGCCGCAGCGATACGTGACAACCCTGTTGAGAGATGTAGAGCGATTCCATAAATTCCTCCTGTGTTATTCCGATCCACAAGAGAGAGGCGGCAGTTTCAGGAGCGGTTTTTGCGGAACTTTTAGCGTTTAGTACAAAATTCTTCTGTAAATTCTCTGTCCTACTAGTTTTTGTTGATTGTGCGATTAATTTTGTAATTCATGGGTTGCGATCGTAATTGCGGTTAGAGTTGGGCAATTCTTCCAATTGGGTTATAGGGTGCGATCGAGTAAGCCGCAAATCTGTTGGTTCAGGCGATCGAAAGGATTTTGGGCAGGTAAGGTGATGATTGCTTGCAGAATCGTTTTCAAAAGCTTCTGCAACTTGTCCAGATCTTGAATCTCAGAAACGCCCTCTAGACGGTGTACCAAGTCATTGCGATCGTCTACGTATTTTTTGAGTTCCCGTAACACAGGTAGCAATGTCGCTAGCTCAGGGTAATGTTCCAGAATCGCCATCATAATGGGAACATTCACAAAACCAGATAATTTTAACAATTCTCCGTTCGGCATCCGACAGTACCGCAAATGCTGCATTAGAGAACCATTCTCCACGGTTTGAAGATCATTCCATACTGCTTCTAGTTTGCGCTCCTTACCCGTTCTTAAATCCACTGAAGTTTTGGTTGCAATCAGTGCCCTCAGAGAAGTTTCCTGGAACGAGGACAGTAATACCAAAAATTCTGCATACTCCCGATTTTTTAGCTTTGTTTGAGCATTCAAATAACATTCTCTAGCCAGGGCAGCATAACTCCGTTGCCGCAAGGCATCAATTTCTTTAGACCACTGCTCATCAATTGCTAAATTAATTGACTGAATGGATTGAGAAGCACGATTAAAATCAAAAACCGATCGGCAATGCCCGTACTTCAATAATGATTCCGCAATAGGTCTAGTGAGATTACTCGTCTGAAGTGTAACCAATGCCCCGCTATAGTTGTAATCCTGGATTTGCTGTTTGACAACTTTGAGATCCAGTTCATCCTTGAGACTATTCACATCCGAGTAAAAGACATGGGTTTGTCCAGAGCGCATTTCTTTGGGATTACGAACCTGCCACACATGGCTGCGAGACGCATAGCCCAATGCCTGTAAAACGCTCCAGGCTGTTTTCATCGCTGGTGTACCGGAAGAGGCATTAAATTCCAGAAGATCTTCTGGGGTTTGATACGCCCTCGCTTGCTGCACAGCCTTGCGTGCCTCCTGGGTTGCTAGGAATGGATTAACCGGGTCGTCAGAGAAGGCTTCGGAGACAGGCAGCACCGCAATGGTGTCTTGAGTCAAGGTCGGGACTTCAGACACGAGCCATTGGCAGGTATCGATCGCATTTTGCTGGGTGCTGTCTGTGTGCAACAGAAATACCCTTTTAAGGGTATGCTGCGTAGCAACCAGATGGCGAACTAACGTGACGATCGACCCTTCGGTTTCTGTTTTAGCGAAGGGGTCTTGTTGCCCGACGAAGGAAAGGATGATACTTGCCATTGCAATGTTGGGGTCAGGGTTAAAGGTGGGCGATCGCGCTTTTCAATTTCTGATGCACCTGCGCCATTAAGCTGGCATCTTCTAAAGATTTAAATTCTTTAGACAAATCTGTTTTTGCGATGAAGTTCAAAAACTTTAAAAGTCTACCTTGCCACTCTTCTGAAGTCGAAACTCCCCAGAATTCCCATAACTTCTCTTTAGAGATTCCTTGAATCTGATGCATAATAAAATTTCTTTTTTCACAAACATTATTTTCTTTATCTGAGTCCCAAAATATTTTCAATTCTCCACACTCTTGTTTATACTCGCTCCTACATGATCGAAATAGTTTGCAAATAGTAGCTAGATCTAGCTCGACCCCATTATCTTTCTCAATTTTGCATTTCAATTTTGCTAAATCGTCATTTGGATCACCATTTTGCTTAAACTTAGCTTTAGAAAAATAACCTTTAGGATCTGACAATACTGAACACTTCAGGTAAGACATTCCTTTTTTAATCTCAATGTGGTTATTGCCACCAAACTCATAGTTAACCCAAGCTGAAAAAATTCCTTCAAAGGCACGAAAACTATGGAAAAAAGCCTCAACGATATTGTCCTGATTTTGACGTGTTAAAGCCAGATATGCTTCCTCATAAGCAATCCACCACCAGTTTTCTTCTTTTGTACGTTCTTGAATATCTTTAACTAATTCAGGATACTTTTCGAGCAGATTGTCATTTCTAAATTGATCGCTAAATTTCTCAAACTCGGCAGAATTCCATTGGATAGCGGAACTCAATAAAACTCGCGTGTCATCATCTTTTAAGTAGGACTTAAGCAATATTTGTATACCTGGGTAATCAGGGCGATCGAGCAACGCCTTTGCTTCCTGCAAGCGAATTGCGCTGAGGTATTTAGAACTCGCGATCATGCGGGTTATCTTAGGGACATACTCACTGCTGACCAGAAACTGAACGCGATCGCCAAACTTTGCCAAACTCGCAAATTGCACCGCCGAAGAAATCGCAGGAGTCCCCGCCTGATGGCTCACATAAACCGTTTCCGGCTCAATGTCTAAACTGCCAATTTTTCGCCGCACTAAACCCAAAACTGCATCCCAATCGTCTAAACCCGGCTCTAAAGAATCTGGCTCCAGCATCAGCGGTGTCAGCTTTGCCTCTGGAAAATGCTTCTGAAAATAGCCTTCCAAAATGGGACAAAGCTGACAAGTATCCTGCCAATAAGGACAGCGATTTGTCTCGCGTTCTGCTTCAGGAAAGATATTTTCCTGATTGCTCATCAAGATAATGATGAGGTCGATCGCAGTTCCCTGATCTTTCAGCTTCTGTGTAAAGCCTTTCAATAGCGGAAAGTCCAGATAAGGACGAACTTCATCAGGTAATCTGTCATAGGCAATGCCAAGCACCCTGGCAGGTAATCGATAGGGTTCACCCTCATCATCGATCGATCTAGCTGGCTCAAAAGGCAATCTGTGAAGCGACTTTTTAATATCCTGCCACCAATCATTCCAGTGTTCATTCGTAGTAAGCTGCACATCACTACTGCCCGTTGTTACTAGCCAAATATTCATGTTTGATTTCTCTACCAAAGCTGTTTGAAGTCAGTCTCTTGAGCCAAGAATTTTAGAAAATCTTGTGCCTTTTGTTTCTCTTGCTCATTCCTTGTGACGTTTGGAAAAATCGTCAGCAGTTCAGCATACTGATCAGTCGGTTTCCAGACATCTTTGCCTTCACTAGTCGTAACTCTGCGAAACCGGGGATACATTCGATGCCACATTCGACCCACCTGGCTCATTTGTCCAGTTAACTCAGATTGCTTGATCGAGAATCCTTTCTTATAGTCCTGGTGCAGCCAATCGATCGCAAGATGGTCTTCTTCATCTTCAGCCAATCGTCCCCAGACTTGCACATTATCTTTGCGCCAAGCTTCCCGAATTCCAGAAGTTGGATTGCTTCGATTAGCAATGTTCTGTAACTCAAAAAACTCTTTCCCCTTTACGTGAAAGGTGTCTAGAAATTTGGCGATCGGTGCAAGGTTATCACCAAATGGAATGTATAAGGGATAGGAACGCTTCGTAAACTGCCAGTGGCAACCAATCATCTGCCGCTGGTAGTCTGGAAAGAATTTGCGATGATCTGCGCGTCGCCAAGATTTCCCAAATCCTCCTAGCAGCATGGCAAACTTCATCAACCGGATCGTGAATAGTCTTAACTCGTCTCGCTGTTCTGGCGTGAGGTCAGACTTCATCAACAAAACATCTAGCACTGCATCCCCCGTCTCATACACAGGAGCCACGTTATTTCGATTCACAGGCGATCGCCATTCATCTAGCTCCAGATCCGGCGCACTAAAAGCAATGCCTAGTAAGCCGACCGTCGCCTCTTCTCCTTTGCCAATTCCACCCCACAACCGCTTCGTAATTGTGTCAACCGTCTTCTCGTCGGTGATGCCATTAAACAAGCGTCGCGTGTGCCCCCGCAGTGCTGCCTTGAAAATGTTCGATCGAAACTCGCCCTGCCCATTGATCAGTTTAGAAGCTTGCCCTTCACCCGATAGCGCAAAGCCTATCAGCTTGTTGCCACTGTGGGTTGAAATTTGCCCATAGCCCGCACTTACCCGCGAACCGAGTCCTCGTTCTAGTGCTGCCTGCCAGACTTTCCAGACCGTTTCCCATTGATCATTAATCAACGGTTCTGTGCTAGAAATCCCAAATACAAAGGTTGGTTGATGCAGTGAAATCAAAATATTAGGGCTGTGGCTACTTTGATCTTTGGTCTGAAAATCTTCTTGAGGATGCACTATATCAACTAGCGAATCATTCAGCCACTCAGCATTCTTAGGATAGCCGCCATGAAAGCGCAACACTCCCGGATGAAGTTCTCCATCTTTGCCTTTGCCACCGCAAAATTGCAACACCTCATCAGCAGGACAAAGCTGCTTGCAAGCTCTCAAAAATGCGCCCTTCATGCTAGAGCCAGGAAAGTAAGCCCAGCCTCGATCGCCAATCACCGGACGAATCACTCCGGCATCTTGACCGCTATTTGTCACCATCCGCCAAGTGAATCGACACTCGCGAGTTTTGACATGCGCCTCAAACTGCGGAACCGTTTTATGGTCACAGGCTTCTTGCCATTGCTTCGCCCAGTCGTAGGCTTGTTGATCCTCTTTCTGGTGCGGAATCAACCGCTGAATCTGCGATCGTCCCCCCACCTGCGCCTGAAACATCAATGGAACATAATCATGATCTGGCATGTTGCATTACCTTCCATTGCTTGGCTTTTTGTATCGCTGTGTCCACCAAACTAAGCTATTGCAAAGCTCGATTAAAATTGCCAAAGCAATCTTGCGCTGCTCAATATCAAAAGCCCACAGCTTTGCTGACATGGCTTTGATCGAGTTAGTGTCTTTAGTGTTAACTTTGTCATTCGGAATGGTGATTCCTGCTTGCTTCATGATCTGGCAAAGTTCATCCCACGTTGCCTTCCAGAACGCTGCCTTGTGTTGATCTTGCTCCTTCTGGTCGAGTCGCAAATGTTCTCCCCAAAACCGTTCTAGTCCATAAACAGTAGTAGCGCGCATCTTGTGGCTTTCACCCAAAACATCTTGATCGCGGAACTTCAGCACCAAATCGTGGGCAGTGCGATCGATTTCGTATAGCTTCCAAGTCATGCGGCTACTCCTTCGCCCTTGAGCGTAATCTGACAATTACCAAACCCGATCGACTCTAGCCCACCCAAGTAAATTTCACCGCTTTGATTTCCTTCACCAAAGGGCATCCAAGATTGCTGCGGTTCAGTGGCTCGAATAGCGATCGGGAAAACCATCACCGTTCCTTCGGGCAGTGCTTCGGTGTTGAAAAATCCACCCCCATCTACCCGTTTCTCGTTATCCTTCAGACGCACTCGACTTTGACGATAAAGCGCCATATCGTGGATCATCCCAATCTCATTGTCAGCCACGATCACCGCAGGCAGTTCCTCACCATCGGGAAACCAAATTTTCAGACTCTCTGTTTGCTTAAGTTCCAAAAATCCAAAGTTGAAGAAGAGCTTCTTTTTGCGCTCTACATCAAGTGTTTTTAGCGTTGATGAACCTGTGTATTCTTTAGGTATCTTAGCGTTCTTAAGTTCGTCACCCACGATGCGCTGATAGCGCTTCAGTAGCTTTGGACAACTGACCCATACGACAGGCTGACCCGGACAAAAGACGGGCAACCACAGCAATGACGCATACTCAAACTTAATCACTGATTCTGTTGTTGAATCTGACTCAACTGTGTCTGCGGATGCACCGTACCAGTGGTTCTCACTGCCTGCCTGATCGCGTCGCATCTCCGATCGAAACCGTCCTCGAATCGAGCTACCAGGAACAATCCCGGTTTGAGTAAACTGATCTCGAAAGACCAGATTGAGGTTGCCATTTTCTTCTCCTGCCGTTGCTCCAACATGAAGCGGTGCCAGGGTTTCGATAATACCGTAAGCTCGTTGATACATGACCATTTTCCCTATATAACACCATCAATTTCAACTGGGAGACATAGCCCACAGCCTAAATGCTTGAGTGGAAAACCTTCCTTCGGAAACCACGCTTCTGGAAAGTCCCACCAGGTTTTTTCTAAAGCCTGTTTGAAGACGTAGACTGTCCCCGCTGGCACTGCATAGCGACCACGCCCTAACCTGCCCCGTTCCGTCGATCGATGACCAGTGCGGTAACGATAAGGAATCGGCTTATCTGTTAACATCTTCATTCCTGTTTTGGGAAATTCAGAATGTTTTGGATAGCGGTAAGAAAGATGATTAGACCCCCAAGCTCCAGGTGTGATCAGGGCACAAGCTTTCTGAATTTTGGTGCTGAGTAGTTGGTGAATTGTGCTGTCTGGGGTAATCTCCTTAGAACAAATTTCAACCATGTGTCCTTCCCCGCCAAAGCGATACCAGCCATCTGGCAAGGGGTAAGTAGACAGATAGACTAAGCAACAATCCTCATCCATTTGCACAGCGTTTTCTAGAAATAGTCCATCCTTCTCCAAAACGTGCCGTTCATTTTGTTTCATGTGTGGATGTAAGAATGAAACAGGCTCCCAAGGCACATTGCTCATTTCCTTGTTCTTACGAATCTTTGAAGCGTTTCGTTGCCACGCATCAATGCGTTGCCATCGGTATTCCACTTCTAGATCCAATTTTTCTGAATCACGCTCCCATTTGCGTTGGGGATTGAGCTTCCATTCGTCGTCTTTGTCTTCTCCAATAATTCGATGGCGGGGTATCGGAACGTAGAAAGCTTCTGGATCATTTTGCTTTGCCCAAAAAGCGCCAGAAACAAATAGTTCATGCTTAAGCGTGTCGTGGGGAGCAATTTCATGGTGCTTGTTGGCACTAAAGGAAAAGTCCTGCCAGCGTTGAGGCATCGGGTGGAAATTTTGAGCCAGAGCGACCGACTAAATTCTCAGGTGACAAAAAAGCGCCTGCACTGCCATAGAGAAAGCCCAAGGGCGAAACAATGATTAGGTATTTGAACATAACTGCCATCCCACCTGTACTAAATCCTCGACCCACTGCACGATCGCACTAGCGCTGTTGCCTCCTGCGATCGCCGTCCATTGTCGATTTTTTTGAATTTCTTGCCCCAGCCCATCGAAGTAGAGGTCGAGCATTGCTAATGCCAAATCTGGCTCAATTTTGTTTTTATTCACCTCACGAGATCGAATCGCATGACGCGATTTTAGGTGTGCCCAGTCGTTGTAAAGATGGGCCCAGTTTTTGCCACCGTCGCGATCTCGATACTTCATCAAAATGTTCAGGTAATCCCAGGGACACGTCCATTGCACAAATTGCCCACTGTTGAACACGACTCGTATTGTGACGCGATCGCGCCCTTTGGTTTTTGCTAGTTTCTCCGCCTCACGACAGTGCTGAAGAATATCTCGCTGCGGAACTCGGTTTGCAGCCCAAACTAATCCAACGCTGACGGTAATATCTTGGCGATGAGTTTGCCATTGTTGCTTAAACTGATTCAGCCATTTTAGAGCTTCGCTGAACAGTTCTTTTGCACCGAGTTCAGAACTGTAGAGGATACCCAGAAAGTCATCTCCTCCAGCGTAGATTACTCGTCCAAGTTCTTTAGAAAATGTGTGTTTGAAGGTTCTCCCCCAATCCCGCATGGCTCCGCTAAATGCTTTTTGTCCTTCATCGTCAGGAATGCTTTTGAGCTTATCGCCAACTTTGTCACCATCTCCCATAAACCAGCCCGTCCATTGCTCTCGTTTTTGGCTGATTTCGGTGAAGCTTTCTCCTAGGGGAGTCATGCCAATTTGTTTAGCTATTACATGATAGGTAACAAGCCGCTTCACAAGTTCTGGAATGCTAAGACGCTCATTTACGGCAATGTATCGACCTTCAATTTCATCCTTTGAAGGAGTATCTTCTGCACGATTGCGATCGGGATTGTCTAACACCCAAGCTAACTGCCGATAGAAAGTGTCTAGTTGCTGTTTCTCGGTATGAGTGAGGCTGCGTCCTGGTTCAGAATTCTGCTGTCCGAGACGATGCCATGCGATCGCATCTGTTCCAGTTAAGCTAGAACTATCGCCCGTCCAGTTAATGCCTACCCAGTCACGTTTGAGTTTACGGCGCTCTAAATCGAGCATGGCGGCATCAGAGGTTTCACCTTGCCCCCAAAAAACCTCCCAGGTATAGCGATGCCATTTTTCCCACTCCTGCGCCCAGTGAAACTCTTCTGGTGCAAAGTCGAGATTTTCTTCTAACCAAATTTGACAAACTCTCAGAACCTCTTTCCAAGATTGTGATATTGCATTACTGACCTGGTTGCGATCGATCGTGCCTCGTACCAAAATGCGGTTTGGCATTCCTTCCTGCACGTTAATCGATGCAGGTGAAATCACCTCGCAATCCGGTGAATTTTTCGCAGCTTCAGCGATCTGCTGACTCAAGTAGGAAAGAATTAGCGATGCGCCAAACAAGTCTCGCAGTTTACGAGACTTCTCAATAAAACCTTGAACTGGGGCAAAACTGATGGCGGTGTAGATCGTCATGCAGGTCAATCTCGTTAGGTAAGGCGGCAGATTTCTTCTCACTGTAGCCAAGCTTGCCCATTTGCTCCTAGCAACTAACAATAATTCATCTGTTTTTATATAAAGCTGAAATATCTACCATGTAAGCTTTTTGAAGAGATCGGGTATTTCTAATGAATATTGCTAATTGCTTGACAAATCATGCCTGAATCAATTGATCTGCATCCTTATCGCGATCGTGCCGCCCTCGATCGGCTCCTATTGCTGATCGCCACCTTCGTCCAGCATCCGGGTATCGGCGATCGCGATCCGCTAGAAACTGACACTACAGTTGAAGCGGCTTTAGAGTTGGTGCAAGCTGCAATGCAAATGATCGCCCAGACCCAGGGCATCCAACTACCTCATTACTCGATTCCAACCCTTCGCAAAGATTTAGTGACCTTACGACGGTATGGCATTCTGAGCCAGAGACGTTATCGATCGGGCTACTACTTGGGAACAGGTGGCTTAACCCAAAGTGAACTGCGTCTTGCCCTCAATGCTTTAGCTTCACTGGCAAAATACCAAGGCGATCCACAAGCTCGTCAGGCGCAAGTGCAGTTAAAGCGTCGTTTGCGAGGATTAGATCTGGAACTCGATGGCAATTTGTTTTACCCAGTGCGAGAGCATCTCAATCGCGCGATCGTGGCAACAGATCCCGATGAAATGATCCGACGAGGCGCAAACCAAGATACCTTATTTCACCAACTGGAGGTTCTAGAACCTGCAATTTGTCAGGGGCAAGCGATCGAACTGGTGCAGTATCTCAATCCCTATGGTCGTCAGGACTACGCTACCCTTCAGATCTACCCCCTCCAACTGATTTATCATGATGTTGCTTGGTATTTGTTGGGCGAGAGATTGGAGGACGGACATCTTGTCATCTATCGCATGAATCGCCTCAAGAATTACTGCAAAATCTTGAGAAGTGAAGGGAGAGGAAGTGATCTCCAACGACAAAGTTTGACCCTCGCCCATCGCCTGCTTAAAAATGGGTGGGGATTATTTTTAGGAAACCCAACAGAGCAGAAAGCTGAGTTAACAGAGCAATTGACATTTGATCTGGTCAAAGTGAGATTTTATCCCCCTGTGAGTCGCTTTATTGTCGAAGGCAACTACCGTCATCCCCATCAAAAGATATTATTGGGTGCGATTAACCCTGAAACGGACGAACCTGAATATGTAGACTACCAGATTAAGCTGCCTAGCCGTTCTCTCCAAGAGTTTGGTTTCTGGCTTTGTCGCTATATGGAACATGTTCAGATTTTGGCACCTGCGAGTTTAGCGCAACAACACTATGCGGCTGCACAAACCCTAGTAAAACGCTACTCTGAGAGAAATAATTGACTAGAGGAGTATTACTATGTTGTACGACAAACGGACGTAGGGGCATCATTAAACTTGCAACTCAAGCGATCGAGATGTAGGACAACTTAGATCTTGCACCTCTCGCAACAACCGCCCAGAACTCAAGTTCCTGGCTCATCGCTCAAACCCATTGAAATGGGTTGAAATTTTGGCTCGGTTCTCTTCAGAGAACTTTGGCGATTAGCCCGAATTTTAACTCAGGGCGGGCGAGCGGGAAGTAGTTGAGACGGGTGCAAGATCCGAGTTAACGATCGAGATGCTAAATTGACGTGAGTTCGACAAACGTGGTTCGCTGCAATTATGAATTCGGGAAACCCCTTAAATCCCCAAAATTTTCGGTTCAAAGTCCCCCAATTTTGGGGGATTTAGGGGGCAGAAGCCATTGAGAACGAAGCGAAAAAACTCGTCGAACTCACGCTAAATTGAAACTAGTCTGCTTTCAACAACCACTTCACCAGCAGGTAAAACGATGGATGCCTACACGCCCGTTAGCTGTGACTTTCACGATGAGCTAGAAGCGATTGCTACGCTACGCCAGACTTGTCGGATAACCTACCGTACTGAGGCAAATGTCACTGATGAGATTGAAGGACGAATTGCCGACGTGTATGCCGCCAATTACGCCGACTACGTGAAACTGGAAGACGGCACCGTGATTCGACTAGATCACATCATTTTGATGAACGACCAACAGGTTTCCTTCTGCACAGATTAGTTGAGTGCCTGTCTGACTCAACTCAAACTGAAGGTCGCGATCGCCACCCTGACAAAGACAGTCTGAGAACAAAAGTCTGGTCAAGACTCAAACAAGCACAGGCAGCGATTCAACTTGCTGCTTTATCCGTCTAGCAGTATGGGTAAGGGTGCGCCTACTTATTTAATTGCCTCTAAACAGTTTTTTGCTTGTTGGGCAACTTGTTCTGTGTCATCGGTTGCTAGAGTTTCTAGCATCGATCGGGCTTCTGGAGTGTTTAATGCGCCCAATGCTTGCACCACTCGATATCGAATCTGCCAATCTGGGTTAGTGGCATAAGGAATGATCAGATCGACTGCGCGAACGTCTCCTAGTTCTCCGAGAGACCCAATTGCTGCCGTTTTCAGTAAGTCGTTATCTGATGCTAAGGCTTCTTCTAATAACTCAAACGCCCGCAGATTGCCCAACTCACCCAGTGTGGCAACAATGCTAAAGCTGACCAACCACTCAGGAGTGCGCCGATAGAGCGCTTCTAGATCGTCAAACGCTTCGGTGAGTTTTAAAGCGCCGATCGAGTCTGCTGCGGCTGCCTGCACGTCGGGTTCGGGGTCAAGCAACCCGGCTCTCAATATCTTTAGTGACGCTTCTAGGTCTTGCCGCCCTAGGGATGAGAGTTGACTCACCGCCGCATAGCGCACCCGCACATTGCTGTCTACCACGGGCGCTTTAATTAACTCAAACGCGATCGCCGGATCAAGTTGACGCAAGTGATTAATTGCCCGCAGTCGCTCACCAAAATCTGCGGATTCAAGAGCAGCTTTAACCGAATCAGGAGTAGTAGTCATCGTTAAATCAAAAATAAGAGTCTTAAGTGCTGGATCTATTGCCCTGCCGCCATCGCCCGCACGATATCGCCACGGGTGAGAATGCCTACCACCTGCCCCGCGCTGTCTAAGACGGGTAAGCGGCGAATGTTGCGATCGTGCATCACTCTAGCGGCATCCGGTAAGGACTTGTCGGCAGTGGTGGAGATCGGATCGCGAGACATGACTTCACCCACGGTTTGCCCCAAGGCTTTGTGCAGATCTTTCTGATAGCGAGTCGGATTTTCGAGATAAATCACACTGTCGAGAATCATGATATAAGCGGGAGGCGTGACTCCGGTTTCTTGCCACATCAGATCGGTTTCAGAAATTACGCCAATTAGTTTACCCGTCTCATCGACTACGGGCAACCCACTGATCTTACGCTCTGCGAGGGCTTGAATTACTTCTGTGATGGAGGTTTCGGGACGCACCGTGATGGGGTCACGTGTCATCACATCCGCAACGGTTTTGAGCATGGGTCACGATCGTTCTAAAGGTCTAAGACCATTATTTAGGAATTCGGGGATCAACTTCGATCGGGTTCATAGGTTGTAATAAAGTGACGGTCAATCCATAACGCCGTAGCCCTCAGCGTCAAGGAATTTCAACCCTAATCAGCCACCTGAAGCGTCAGGGTAAAGCGCTCAATGACTGACCGATCGCCTTCCCAGTCACGCCAATGTTTGAGGCTGAGGGTGGTTTTTCCTAGTTTCTCTGCTTTCAAGGTTAGAAGGCGCTGTCCGCCTGCCCCAGGTGCGTTGCTCTGCGGGCCGACAAACTGCGATCGTTGCAGGCTCACGCTATCGTTCTCTAAGCTCGGCTCAGACCAGCGATAGCCCGTCGTCGGATTTTCGGCTAGTTGGATCGTGATCGTATCGCCTCGCTTCAGGGCGATCGTTTTACCAGAATCGGCAAGGGAGAGTGTATGCTGCGACATGTTACTAAGATGATTGAAAGGACGGGAAAATGACCAAACTGGACGGGACGATCGAGGCAGAAGATATGTCTGTGGTGTCGCTAAATTGAATGCTGAAATCAATAGAACTGGAAACATAAAAAAGCCCTTTATAAATGCTTAAGGTCTAGATAAGCTTAAAGACTAAAATACTGTAGAGATGTTCCAGTCAACATTTCTACAGTATAGGTTTAGTCAAAATCGAAAACGCTACCAGACATAAAGCGTAGAAACCTTGTTGTCTGCTTCTTCATAATATTGAACTGGCTTACCTAACGCTTTTGCATGGGCTGCGATCACGTTGAAGGCTACGATCGCCGAATCAGAATTGTCAGCAAATTTACGCCAGCCAACCTGATCAACATACATATAAGCGTTGCGAGTAGCGCTATTCATCCACAGTCCAACGACTTTCTTATCAGATTGCCAAGCCGTGTTGCCTTGCGCGATCGCCCCTGCAACAGGTGGCTCAAACGTCGGTCGTTCTTCGCGCACTCCAGCTTGTTTCTTAGCTTGAGTAGGCGGTTCTTGAGTCGGGTAGTCTTCCATTTTTGTGACCTCAGCAGTAGGGGGAAAGGGTTGTGCGATCGTTTGGCAAGGCAGGCACACTTGATTGGGCGCACCCAATTGATCAGCAGAATCAGTCATGATCTAATCGTTCCTTAACGTCTAAAAAAAGCGTTGTACGAATTGCGAGTGCAGATGAGACCAATCTCATCCTTCATCTCTTCTCTACCAGGCATAAACTTCTTTAATCACGCCATTCTCTTGGTAGAGACTGACGGCATGATCTGCTGCCTTGGACGCTCCAAGCTGAATCAGCATGTCGAGGTTTGCTTGATCGCTGGCATCGGAGAGTCTTCTCCAGCCGATGCCTTCGCTGACATAGACGTAGGCATTGCGATCGGCGTTGTTCGTCCACAGTCCGAGAATCTTCACGTTTGACAGCCAGCCTGTTTCGACGATGCCATCCACAGCAAACATACTAGAGTCGATGCCACACTGACCGTAAGCGATGCGGAAAAAGCCGCTTTCGCCCCAGTTGGCACTCCAGCTATTTTTGGCGATCCAATAGCCTTCGGTGTCGTTGTAGCCGACGATCGACACACAATGCCCACCGACAACATCACCCGCAACATGCCGATAGATGCCGTTTGCATAGGAATAGAAATCGTTGTAGACCGTGAAGCAAGCTGCCAACGCGCCTCGGTTTGCCAGCCAATCTTTCATGTCGGCGGTCGATTTAATTTCGTGCCAACCGCTGATCTTGACAGCGCTGCTTTGCCAATTGGTAGCAAGATTACTGCAATTTTGATCGCCTGCGGTGTAAGGATAAGACGCTTCGAGTGCTAACCCAGTTTTGGCAGAATCCATCGCTGGGGCAACCCACCAACCGTTGCCACAGTTGCGACTTTGACTGCGAGCATAGCAGTAGAATAGCTGGGCTTCCGACAGGTCGATCGCGAGTGCAGGATTGTTGCGAATGCGGCGCATCGTTGCTTCGATCGTGGCCACCGTCCCAAACGATACACAGGAACCACAGCCCCCTTGATCTTTAACTGGCGTGACAAAGCCGCCTGTCCGCAGATCGAAGCTGGCGGGATAGGCAGTAATTTCGCCTTTGAACCGTGCCGATTTGAAGACTTCTTGATTAATTTTGGCAATCTGTTCTTGTTCTTCAAAGGTCGGTTCATTGGGTCCAGAAACGTAACCGAGGCGCAGTCTTTTTTGGTCATCAGACAACCGCGTCATGCTGGTTTCGCCTGCTTGCCACGAGGCACCAGATAATTCGATCGCAGCTTGTAATTTGATAGAGTCCATTTTAGTTTCCTAAGAGGTAAGCAGTGAACGGGAAAGGAATCCCCCATCAAAGACGGAACATTAGGCTTTTCTCGTCTTGATGCTGCTATCTTAAAAAGCTGACACTCAGGTAGGCAGTACCCAGACGGGTAACTTTTCTGTAAAAAATAATGGAATTAAAAAAGCGATCGCTGCTTCAGGAACGATCGCTTTTTTAATGTGAACCTTGAAGAAACTACAGTTCTTTGTCGGTGACTGCCCCAAAACTACTAGAGGACACTAGCTTGGCATATTTGGCAAGAACGCCTCTCGTGTATCGAGGTGCGGGAGGTTTCCAAGCGGCGCGACGACGGTCTAATTCGTCATCAGAGACATTGAGTTGCAAAAGACGGGCTGGAGCATCGATCGTGATCGAGTCGCCTTCTTGCACTAGCGCGATCGTGCCGCCGACATATGCCTCTGGCGCAACATGACCGACGACCATGCCATAAGTGCCGCCCGAAAAGCGCCCATCGGTGATTAACCCGACTGAATCGCCCAACCCTGCGCCAATGATTGCCGAAGTCGGAGCCAACATTTCTCTCATTCCGGGTCCGCCTTTGGGGCCTTCATAGCGGATCACTAGCACATCGCCAGCGCTAACTTTCTTCGCCAAAATTGCATCTAGACAGGCTTCTTCAGATTCAAAGACTCGTGCAGATCCGGTAATTTGCGCTTTTTTGATGCCCGTAATTTTGGCGACGGCTCCTTCAGTTGCCAGATTGCCCTTAAGAATCGCTAAGTGTCCTTGAGCATACATCGGGTTGTCCCACGGGCGAATCACATCCTGGTCGAGGCGTGGCTGATCGGGAATGTCTTTCAGCAATTCTGCAATGGTCTGTCCGGTGATGGTGAGCGCGTCTTCATGGATCAAACCATGCACTAACAGCATTTTCATCACTTGAGGAATGCCGCCTGCTTTGTGCAAATCGGTTGCCACATAGCGACCAGAAGGTTTGAGATCGCACAGAACCGGGACGCGGGCACGAATCGTTTCAAAGTCATCGATCGTCAACTCAACCCCCGCCGTGTGCGCGATCGCCAAAAAGTGCAGCACCGCGTTAGTCGAACCGCCCACCGCCATGATTACGGCGATCGCGTTCTCGATCGACTTGCGCGTGATGATATGACGCGGCAAAATCTGGTTGCGAATCGCCTCGACCAAGACTGCCGCCGATTTTTCAGCGCTGTCTGCTTTTTCAGCATCTTCAGCCGCCATCGTCGAGGAATACATCAAGCTCATGCCCATCGCCTCGATCGCGGAAGACATCGTATTCGCTGTGTACATCCCCCCACAAGAACCCGCACCCGGACAGGCTTTGCGCTCGACCGCTAATAATTGATCTTCGCTAATTTTTCCGGCGCTATATTCGCCCACCGCCTCAAATGAGCTAATCACGGTGAGATCTTTGCCGTCCAAATGTCCGGGCTTGATCGTGCCACCATAGACAAAAATCGCCGGAATATTGATCCGAGCCATTGCAATCAAGGCTCCGGGCAGATTTTTATCGCAGCCGCCGATCGCGATCACGCCATCCATGCTTTGACCCATGCAAGCAGTCTCGATCGAGTCAGCAATCACCTCGCGCGACACCAGGGAATATTTCATGCCCTCGGTGCCCATCGAAATGCCGTCACTGATCGTAATCGTGCCAAACATTTGCGGCATTGCGCCTGCTGCCCGAATCCCTGCTTCGGCGCGTTTTGCCAGTAGGTCGATGCCCATGTTGCAGGGCGTAATCGTGCTGTATCCGTTAGCGACTCCGACGATCGGTTTGGTGAAGTCACTGTCTCCAAACCCAACGGCGCGAAGCATGGCACGGTTGGGCGATCGCTGCACTCCCTGCGTTACAACTTGGCTTTTAAGATTGTCCGGCATTCTCTGTTCTCACTGACGAATCGGCTAGTTTATTGTTAATCCAGAGTGCTATTTTAGAACGTCACAGAAGGCAACGGAGAAAGTATTTCAGGAATGTCATTCATTGTGGACGATCGCGTTAACCAATTCACAAAATCCCTCTCCTTCTGATGCCGTCGTGACATAAGTGGGTTTGTGTAAAAGCCGATCGGCATAATTCAAGCTATTTGCAACCCCGATCGAGTTTGGAAATAAACGAGCATCAAACAAACTCTCATCATTTGGACTGTCGCCTACCGTGAGAATTTGTTCAGACGAGTAGTGGGGAAAATAATCGGTTAGAACTTTCAACAACCCGGCTGCTTTATTCTGCTGAAGGGGCTTAATGTGACACTGCACCGTGCTGTAGGTGAAACTCCAGCCCCAAGATTGGCAGAGTTGCGCGATCGTGTCTAACGCTTCTAAGCTCAATCCCTCAACATCAAACGTCCAATCGGTCAACCGAAAACGATTATCGCTCGATTCTCGAATTTGAGGAAACTCAGTCTTTAAACGCTCAAACGAGTCGGCTAACTTGTGCCGATGTTGGTTGAGATCAGCGATCGGAGTCAGCAAAATTTCTGATTCACCCAGGTAAAACAAACCGCCATTTTCTGCGATCGCGCCCACCACAGGCAAGTAATGCGCCAAACCATTCACCCAACCTGCTGATCGTCCCGTTATGATCACAATTTGAATGCCGCTTGTGGTCAGAGTTTCAAAGGCTTTTAGGAGATTAGGTGTAAATTTTTCAGCGATCGTCAGCGTCCCGTCCATGTCGGTTGCCACTAATCGGATATCGTGCAAAGTGTCGGCTTGAGCGATCGGTATAAAAGACATGAGTTGGGGTAAAAATGAAAGGATCAACTATCAAAAAGTATGTATGAATAATGCGATATGCAACTTCTCTCAAATGTTTGGGAATGCAACCCTCACCCTAGCCCTCTCCCCAAGGAGAGGGAACCGGAGATCGATTGAGAGGACCTCTCCTGCGGGCTACCGTGTATTCACAAATTGCTTTAAGTTCGGATTGCTGGGGGTTTGCCCCCTAAATCCCCCATTCTGGGGGACTTTGACCCCAGACTTTCAGTTTCAAAGGCCCCCAATTTTGGGAGATTTAGGGGCTGAAGCCGCTCACAACGAAGCGAAATGACTGATGTATACACGGTAGCTCCTGCGGGAGAGGGGTTTGGGGTGAGGGTTCTTAGTTGCACATCGGTATGAATATGAAAATTCGTTCTGCAAATCAATCTGATATTCCTGGCATTCTACGGCGATCGATTCAATTTTGGCGGAACGTGAACGAGTTGAGCCAGAAGCAGAACTGAGTTCAGAAATGGTAGCTCGTCTTCAGGAACAAATTCGTAATCAAGCATGAGTCACAGTTCGGACAACAAAAGCTACCTACTAAGATTTTAGATATTTGATAGGTAGCTTCAGTCGGTTTTTGATTTGAACTTAAACCGTTTCTGCTAGTTGTTTGTTCAGAGTTTCGAGATCAATTTCGTATTGTTGAAATAGTTCGCTCAGAATAGTCTTGTCTATCTCAGCCAGACGAACTAAACCCCACAAAAGATGCTCAGTTCCAATGGACTTCTTACCCTGAAGCCGAACAACTTGCAAGGCAAGCTCGATAACAAACTTACTCTGTGGGCTAAACCTTGAATTCCCACGAGATTCAAAAGAATGTTCATTAGTTTCAATATTCAGTGTCACACCATTGGCTCGAAGTAACCGCGTAGAGGTTGTGGTTGGATCAGCCAACAAGCCAGCAAGTAGATGTTCTGGCTCAACTTGCGATCGGGCTGCCTCATTGTCTGCAAACTTGATCGCATTGATCGCCTTCTCAGTAAACCGCTCAAAACCAAACTCGAAACCAAGGAAGTTTGTGAATCGTTCAACAAGTGTTTGCATAGAATTCTTTGCCTCGTGGGTGAAAACGTCTTCAAGTGCGACATTGAACAGACTGGCAATTTTGAAAGCCATATCCAGGCTGGGATCAAACTTGCCAGATTCAAAGCCATTGACCGCCTGACGGCTGACTCCTAATTCCCTAGCAAGGTCAGATTGTGACCACTGGTGCAATTGTCGAAGTTCTTTCAGTCGGTTTTTCACGGCTTTGTCTGTTCGTCGTCAAGTATTACTTTACATCTTCGCGAAACGAGGTGTCAAGTGATGCTTGACAAAGACTGTTTATGGTAACGTTTGGAGTAGTTGGAAATCCTGCCCCAAATGCGGTATGACTCCTTGCATCGGAAGATTTGTGTATATATGGGTGGTTCGCTGTTGATCGCGAATCAGGTAAAGTTCAAATCATGGATGAAATTTTTGCAATACTCCCAGCCGATTGGTTAGAGTGGGTGATTGTATTTAGCTATTTGTCGTTTATGCTTTTTATCGTATGGCGCGTGTTAAGCAGCAAATGAAACCATTTGTGGCATTAGATTTTGAGACGGCTGATCACGGGCGAGATAGTGCTTGCTCGATCGGGCTAATTCGCGTAGAAAATAATCAAATTGTCAAACGGGTTCATGCGCTGATTCGTCCGCCTCGCCAGGCTTTCAGGTTTACTCACATTCACGGCATTCACTGGCGCGATGTTGCCGAGCAGCCAAACTTTGGCGAGTTGTGGGAGACGCTGAGTGCCTTAATTCAAGGGGTTGACTTTATTGCGGCTCATAATGCTAGCTTCGATCGCGGGGTGCTTTACGCCTGCTGTGATGCCTATGGCATTTCTCACCCGGCTCAACCCTTTGTCTGCACAGTGCAGCTTGCTCGTAAAACCTGGCAGATTTACCCCACTAAACTGCCTGATGTTTGTGATCGGCTGGAGATTGATCTGTTGCACCATCATGCGCTCTCAGATGCAGAAGCTTGTGCGCGAATTGTGATCGCAGCGAATTCAGAATTTAGACTTGCGCCTGCTGATCTTAACGGCGCTAAACACAAACGCAATTCTTGAATCGCCTGTCTGATCTCGATCGAGTCCCAGCATTTTGACCAAACGCCTTCTGCTTGCTGACGTTGCTCCACTCGTTCAAACAGCAATCCAAAAGTTTGTGGCTGAGATAGTTCTTGCATTAACCACTGCGTTGAGACTTTCAAGGCGCCAGCGATTAACTCAACCGACTTCAACGCGGGCTGATAGCCGTTGAGAATCTGTAACCAAAGATTTCGCAACTGTTGACGAGCGCGGAGCCGAGTTACGATCGCCCCTACTGATTCGACCAAAAACGGCTGTTGCCCCATCGTAGTCCATTCACTCAGTTGATTAGCGAGTCCCATTTGAGTACGCCCGGTCTGTCTTGCCGATGTCACCACCCGGACGATCGGGCTATGACGGAACCGAGCATTCACCCGCAGCAGAGCTTGGTAGAGTGCCACATCTTCGGGCGATCGCACGAGTGGCAGCCCTCCCGCTTGAGCATAGATCTCGGCGGTGACTGCTAGACTTGCTCCATAATTTTGATAGTGACGCGGAGACGGATTATGCGGGTCAGGGTCGAGATAGCTTTCTAATTCTGCAATTAGCGATCGGTAGCCCACTTCACGCAGGTGACAGGCTCTCGCATGGGCACTCAGACGGGCAAGACCTGAAGGATCAAGCACAATTCTTCCGCCGACGGCATCGGCACCCTGAGCGATCTCGTGCAAGGTTGCGGCGATCCAAGTGGGGCTAACCTGAGAGTCGCCATCGGTGGAGGCAATCACGCCGCGTTTGTGCCCTAACTCGCTGAGACGGCGATAGGCTTCATTCATCAACATTTGTCGCACTCGACCGATATGCGCCTCGGCGATCGGCAGTGTCTTTTCGACAATGTGCAGATTTAAGTCGGGATGCGCGGCGGCAAACTGATGGGCGATCGTCACAGAACGATCGCTACAGTTATTCGCCAACAGAATGATCTCGTAGCGATCTAGATCTAGACGTTTAGCGTTTAAGTCGATTTGATTCGCTAATGCCGCTAGCGTTGTTTCTAGCGTTGCCGCTTCGTTGCGAACTGGGACAATCACACAAACCTCGCAATCAGCAGCGATCGCAGTCTGAACCAGGGGCTGAGAGAAATCGTCAGATGCCGAAACCGATGGACTAGTGATGTGCAAACGGTTACTTTGCATCACGATCTGTGCTCCATCTCCTAAAAAATGAGTGAGCTATGTTCATTAAAACTTGAGACATTCAAAACTCTTGTTAACAGGACTTACGCATTTGACCAAAACCTCGGAGGTTTAAGCCACTCTGTCGGTCACGATGCTTGATTCTTAGTTAAAACCTCCGAGGTTTGCGTAAGCCTTGTTAAGATAATTGTGCAGAGTTTGCGTTTGATTTAAATCTGTCTTGTGAAAGATAATCAGATTGACGAAGGACTGTTTAGCGATCGAACTCGCTCAAACAAATCAAGCCGATATTGTTCTTCGCGCCGCGCTGCTAAATGTCGAAGATGCGTGGGTGACAATTCAAGAAACGCATCATGCACTTCATCGCCGCTTAACGGATAGTCTTTTGCGTAGAGCGTCCAATGCACCAAAAGCAGATGTCCTCCTGGCTGCAAGCGATCGAGAAGACCCTGCTGCGCCGATCGCAAATCATCCCAACTCCAGTAATAACCGACTTCTGAAACGAGAATTAGGTCAAACGTTCGATCGGGAAACTGCTCAGGTACTCGCATAATTTGAAAGTCAACGTGAGGCAACTGCTGACAGCGCTGAATTGCCTGATTTTGTGCAAGTTGGGATACGTCGATCGACAACAAAGCATCACAGTGAGCGGCTAACAATTGGGTTAAGACTCCGATCGAGCCGCCAATTTCTAAAGCTGACTGATATCGTGGTTGGGGAAGTGCCGCGATCGTAGCCGCATATTTAGCTGCCTCATAGTCGCTGGTTTCAAACTTCCACGGGTCGGGATCAGCCCGATAAAGATCATCAAAATAGCTGGGCGGCAGCGAATTTGGCTGAAGTGGATTCATTTTATCTCCTCAAAATAGACTTCCCAGGGGCGCGTAAAGTTTGCCAACATTTCAGGGGTCAACCGAAAGCCTTCGGGGTCGTCATCAATCAAATCAGTGATCTGCGATCGATAAGCGGCGATCGCGCGTTGCTTGAGCGACACGACTGCTTTGATATCCAGTCGCCAACCTGTGATCTGAGCAGAATTGGGCAAACTGACGCTCTGCTCTGAGTCCCAATCCCAAATTGGATATTCAATTAGGCGAGGGGTAAATCGCAGATAAGTAATTGCGCTGTGAACGAGTTGCCAAGTCGCACGATGGTCTGGGTGCGGATCATGCCGCCAAGGCAGAAAGATCGTTTTGGGCGCGATCGCTTTTAGATAAGCCCCACATTCTGCCTGATGTTGCGCTAGGGTCGCCAAAGTCGAAACTGCACCATCTGGCAACCGCAAAAAAGTGACAGCGGACTGATCGACTCCCAGCGTGGTCAGAGCATCCAGCGTTTCTTGCTGACGCAACTGCTGCAAAACGGGAGCTGGATATTTGCGCGATCGTGGATGAGACTGAGTGCCATCACTGATCACCAGCACCGACACCGGGCAATTGTGTAAACGCAGCAACGCGATCGCGCCGCCACAGCCCAGCGTTTCATCATCGGGGTGAGGCGCGACTACCAAGACTGGCTCTTGCGAAGTCAACGATCGAAACGGCAGTCTCATTGAATTGTTAACCAGGGATGCACCAACCGCTTGTTTAAGCATAAGACCACAAACGTTCAGCAGCAGTCTGTTGAGTCAACACGTAGTGTCCGACGTTTGCAAAAGCGGCATCAAAGGCAGGTTGGCGCAAATATAGCGTTAAATCTCGAATGATCCGCTCGATCGGAGTGGGTGGCAGTAAGCCGCGCGTTCCTACCGATCGCTCACAGGCTTGAATCACCTCCATGCAAATTTGCTCGATCGCTGATCGCACCATATTGGCGTAAGCTACCAGTTGCTCGGCTTGCGGGTGGGGCACGATCGGAGAACCCGCAAAAATAGGCGCGTAGGCAGCGACAAACTCTGCGGCACCCTTGAGCCAGAGATTGCCACTTTCTAGGGCGATCGCGATTTTCCCCAGCCGTTCTGCTTGATACGGGTCTTGAGTGCGCCCCAAACCCTGTAAAAATTTGCGGGTTTCATCAAACAGCGCTTCGGCTCCTCCTAGCTGCACCGCCGCAAAGCGAATTACACCTACTGATAACCAGGGCTGTCGATAATAATCATCGGGCTGACCAATCAAAGCACTCGCCTCTAACTCAACACCGCTAAAATCGACTTTATAACTGGCGGTTGCGCGCATTCCTGACGGTTGCCACCAAGACGGATCGCTGACTGTCACCACTTGATCCATGGGCACGATGCACATTTGCCAGCGACCATCGGGCAACGTGCCGTTGACAAAAGGACGATCGACATAACCCGATCCAGAGGCAAAGGTTTTACAGCCTTCTAGCCGATAGTGCCCAGTTTCAAGCGGAATTATTTTTACGCCATCGTTGGCTTCAGCGTTCCAAACTCCAAAGATTTTGTGACGATCGCGGGCATCGCTGGCATAGGCTTCAACCTGAGCCTGAGTCCCAAAGGTTTGAATCAGTTGTAGGGCGTTGACGTGTCCTTCAAAAATTCGCCCGATGGCTAGATTTCCGTGCCCAAACTGCTTGAGAATTTGCAGTAGTTTGCGGGTCGCACTGGCCTCAATGCCTAAACCGTGTCCACCTAATCGCCGATCGAGCGGTGCTGATAACAAACCTGCTGCGGCAATTTGCTCAAACTCTCGACCCGGAAACGCACCTACTTGATCAATTTTGGCAGCATTTTCGGTTGCATAATCGGCAATTTCAGTCGATCGTATCAAGAGTTCAGAAATGGACAAAGGGTGAGGCTGAGTCTCTAATAAAAGTTGAGCGCTATTAACTACTTTCACTGCCAGTTTGTTTATTTAATTATTATGACGATATTGAAACGAAGTGACAATAAACACCTCTATCTAGAGGTTGAGCATTCTCAACAAGATTGAACACTCCTGATGATGGATGCAACAAACCTGCCGAAAGCTAGAGGATTTTTTTTGTGTCGATCATTAGAGTTATCCCGATTGAGCAAGTCCGACTTGCCTTTCAGGAACGTATTTTTGATAATTTATGACTTTAAGCGCTGCTTCTAATCGACGCAAAGAAATTCTACGAGTGGTTCTCTCAGTTTCAATCATCTTTGTGGGAATCACTCATTTTGTAGTGCCGATTCCGTTTGTTCGCATTGTGCCGCCACAGCTTCCTAATCCACTCGCGCTAGTGTATATTAGCGGCTTCTTTGAGATTCTTGGCGGTATTGGTTTACTCATTCCAGCAGTGAGTGTGGCAGCGGCTTGGGGATTGATCACGCTATTCGTGGCGGTGTTTCCTGCCAACATTAATATGGCGGTTAACCAGATCGCGATCGAGGGCGTTCCTGATCAGCCAATTTTATATTGGGTTAGACTTCCGTTTCAAGCTGTATTGATTGCTTGGGCATGGTGGTATACCAAACATCCAGAGCAACAACCTGGGTTTGAGCGCGTGATGATGTTGACGAAATCGTGGGCAAGTCGCTAATTCTTTTTAGCCTTGGGTTATGAGAGAAAGCAACGAACAAGAAGCCGAAGTTTTACGGAAATTAGCGGTTTGGGCTATAAAAACTTACGAACTTCCGCTTCCTAGAATAAAGAGACTCAGCAACGTGCCGCTATTCCACAGGCTATGCAGCAGCATCGAGGCGAGAAGATTTTGAGTGCGGGTGTAAACAAATCCCAAAACGATGCCCAACGTCATCAGCGGGATGACTTCTGAGAGACTCAGGTGAACTACTGCAAACAGAAAGCTACTCAGTAGAATGGCTTGCCAAGTCGAGCAATAGCGAGTCAGCGAGGGCAGCAAAAATCCTCTAAAAAAGATTTCTTCAAAGAACGGAGCCGCGATCGCCGCCGTGACAAAAAAGATCAAGATCGCGAGGCTGTCTTTGCCTTCAAGAGCGATCGGTAAAATTGGATTGCTGCCCCCACCGCCCTGCCAGATTTGCTGATTGACCAGCGACACCACAATCACGAGCGGAAAGGCCGCTAGATATCCGCCTAAGCCCCACCAAAACCATTTGCCTTTGAGCGTGATGTGAAACCATTTATCAGGCAATGGCAAGAATGATTTGATCGACAGATATAAAACACTCAATCCCCCGGCTGCCAACAATGCATAAGTGACCAGATAGTAAGTGGCTTTTGCCCGTTCGCCCAGGGTCGCGGGATTAACTTTGAGCGTTGCCAACGTCGATTGACTGACGATCGGTAACAAAATCTGTCCCACAAAGAAGAAGCCAACCACTAACACTTGCCAAATGATTTCACCATTCCAGGGCACCGACCACTTAACGCCATTGGTGCCTGATAAGAGAGCGTGTTCACCCTTCACCGCCCATTGCCCCAATAGGAAAATTAGGAGGACTACTCCAGAGAAAACTGCGATCGCTGGAATCGCGTTCGCAGTTGCCCAGCGAATAAATGCCTGCTTTGAGGTTTGCTGTTCTGTAGTTTGAAGCTGATCGAGTGCATCCGATCGCTGCTGCAACTGATAAAGCTGAGTCAACGCCCGATAGCGAAACCACCCGTCTAGATTTTTATTAATCTGCGGCTCTGCATTGGGTAACAGCAGCGGCGGCTGGCTCCACAAACCCGACAAAACCTGTGCAGTGATTGCTGTAGGATTAGAGCGCGCTTTGATCGCAGCCCAGGTTTTGAGCGCTTCAGGCACCTGTCCTTGCTGAGTTTGTAAAAGTCCAACTCGCAGTTCTAATTCTTTTAGCAGCGACTTCTGCTTGAGCAGTTGATTGGTAGCCATGACAGAATCGCCCACGACAGGCGTTTTCAACTGAAATTTCTCTAACTTCCCTTCGGCACTAGCAATATCTTTTTGCGCCGTTTTTTGCGCCTTTTGATAGCTTTCTAGCGCTGACTTGACCGGGTTATCAACCGGGAGAGGCTTACGGGCATCGGGCGAATCGCCCTTCCACTCAGAGGCTTGCAGCAGCAAATCGGTCTCATAGAGTTCTAAGCGGCTACTAAACTGGGGCTGACTCCAGCTATTGACCAAATCTCCGATCACGAAGACGATCGCCAAAATCGTCAGTGCGCCCAAAACCAACCGCTTCAACGTCATCATTTCCCCCAGTCTATTTGCATCGGTGCTTTCATGGTCAAACTTAGCAGAATTGGTGATGAGAACGCTGGACAGGGTAAAATCTTCCTGACTCAATTTACTGGATGGAGGATTCCCTTTGACTACTCGCGTTATCATCGTGCGTCACGGCGAGAGCAGCTACAACGTTGAGCAGAAAGTGCAAGGACACTGTGATCTGTCGCGGCTAACTGCCAAAGGAGAATCGATGGCGGTGCAGGTCGCCACTGCTCTAAAAGGAATTTCTCTTGATGCGGTTTATAGCAGTCCGTTAAGTCGGGCAAAGCGCACCGCAGATCTAATTCTGGCTAATTCTGATCACGCTCCTCAACTGCAAACCAGCGAAGACTTGAGAGAAATTAATCTGCCGCTCTGGGAAGGGTTGCTGTTTAACGAAGTCGAGGAGAAGTATCCCGATGAGTATCGCGATTGGAGAACGCAGCCTCATTTGCTGACGATGAGCCTCTCAGATGAAAACGGCGCTGTGGATTTTCTGCCCGTTCCGGCGATCTATGAGCAAGCTCGTCAATTTTGGCAAACCACGCTGCCCAACCATGCAGGACAGACGATTTTAATCGTGGCTCACAGTGGCATTAATCGGGCGTTGATTAACACTGCGATCGGACTTCAGCCCGAAGATTATCAGCGCTTTCACATCTCAAACTGCGGCATCAGCATTCTCAATTTCTCCGGTGAGTTTGGGCAACCCGTGCAGATCGAGTCGTTGAATATCACGTCTCATTTGGGCGAAACGTTGCCCCGCCGCAAGTCAAAAAGTCAGGGACTCCGGCTATTGTTGGTGCGGCATGGTGAAACCGAGTGGAATCGGCAAGGACGCTTTCAGGGACAGATTGACGTGCCTTTAAATGAGAATGGACGATCGCAAGCTGCTCAAGCGGGTGAATTCCTCAAATCGGTGCAGATTGATCAGGCAATCAGTAGCTCAATGCTGCGTCCCAAAGAAACCGCAGAAGTTATTCTTCAGCATCATCCTGACCTTGAGCTAAACCTGCGAGACGACCTGAGAGAAATTAGTCACGGCTTATGGGAAGGCAAGTTTGAAGCCGAAATCGAGCAATCGTATCCAGGATTATTGCACCAGTGGCAGCAGCACCCCGAAACCGTGCAGATGCCCGAAGGCGAAAATTTGCAAGACGTGTGGAATCGGGCGATCGCAGGTTGGCAAGCCATCATCAACGCGGCGGCAACTCGCCCAGCTAACGAACCCTACACGATTTTGGTCGTTGCCCACGATGCCGTTAACAAAGCGATTCTCTGTCACGTCGCTGGCTTGGGTGCCGAGTCTTTCTGGAACTTTAAGCAAGGCAACGGAGCCGTCAGCGTGATTGATTACCCGCAAGGAGTCGAGGCGGCTCCTTTAATGCAAGCGATGAACATCACGACGCACTTGGGAGGCGTTTTAGACAAAACCGCAGCCGGGGCACTTTAACGGATGCTGTTATGACGATCGAACTGCTCCAACAAGTCCGTCTCCTAGATGCTGTCGAAACCGTCGATCGGGTCGTTGATGTCCTAATCGAAGATGGCTTGATTCAGGCGATCGAGCCTCAAATCGATGAGGTTCCACCCGATGCCCAGATTTACACGTCTCAAGGCTTAGTCTTGGGATCAGGACTGGTTGACCTCTACAGCCATTCTGGAGAACCTGGATTTGAAGAACGGGAAACTTTAGAATCGCTTGGTCAAGCGGCGATCGCGGGTGGTTTCACACGGTTGAATATTCTCCCCGATACGGAGCCTACGATCGACAATCCTGCCACCGTCAACTGGTTTAAAACTCAAAACTCAAAACTCTCGTGTTGGGGTGCTTTAACGCTCGGTGTGAAAGGTCAACAAATGACCGAATTGTCAGAATTGGCAGAGTCAGGAGTCGTAGGCTTTGCCGATGGACAGCCGATCGCCAATCTCGCTCTAATGAGGCGATTATTAGAATATCTTCAGCCATTGCAAAAACCTGTAGCGCTGTGGGCATGTGACCGATCGCTCGTCGGCAATGGTGTGGTCAGAGAGGGCGTTGAGTCTATCCGGTTTGGCTTACCTGGCAATCCGGCAATGTCAGAAACGACTGCACTATCGGCTCTCTTGGAATGTGTGGAAGAAATCGGGACACCCGTTCACCTGATGCGAATCTCGACAGCGCGGAGTGTGGAATTGGTTCGAGCCGCGAAAGCACGAGGTTTACCGATTACTGCCAGCGTGACGTGGATGCACCTTTTATTAAGCACAAAATCGATCGAGCATTATGATCCCAATCTGCGACTAGAACCCCCTTTAGGCAATCAAGTCGATCAAGTAGCGCTGAGAAAAGCCGTTAAGGAAGGGGTAATTGACGCGATCGCCATCGATCACACGCCCTACACCTACGAAGAAAAAACTCTTGCCTTCTCAGAAGCCCCACCCGGCGCGATCGGGCTAGAACTCGCACTACCCTTGCTGTGGCAAACTCTGGTAGACACGCAACAGTGGTCAGCGTTGGAGCTATGGCGCAGTCTTAGCACCCGTCCTGCTGCGTGTTTGGGGCAAAAGATGGAGGCGATCGTCCCCGGTCAACCTGCCGAACTGACGTTATTCGATCCGCAGTTGTCGTGGAGTGTAAACGGTCAGAGTTTAAAGTCTCGATCGCGCAACACCCCTTGGCTGGGCAAGCCATTAGTCGGGCGAGTCATTCGCACTTGGTGCCCTTAGAAAAAGGTCAGACAATAAGCTGAAGCCTACTTTTTGTCGTAACTCGGTTCTGGGGTAATTTCTCCAACCCGATTGGGAGGCCAAAACCGCACAATGGCACGGCCAATAATCTTCTCGCGAGGCACAAAGCCCCAATAGTGGCTGTCATAGCTGTTGTTGCGGTTGTCACCCAAGACCAGATAAGAGCCAGGGGGAACGGTCTGCGGGCCCCATTGATATTGAGGATCTTCTTCGATGTAATTTTCTCTCAACGCCTGATCGTTGACATAAACGCGCCCACCTTTGACCTCTACTTTATCGCCCGGTAGCCCAATCACTCGCTTGATAAACGCATCGTGAAAGTTTTGCTTCTCTAAAGTGCTGGTCGGCGAAAAGACGACAATATCGCCCCGTTGAGGCGTATTAAACCGATAGCTCAGTTTGTCTACGATTAAGCGATCGTTGATTTGCAGCGTCGGCAGCATTGAGCCAGACGGGATGTAGCGGGCTTCTGCCACAAATTGACGAATGCCGATGGCTAAAATTGCACTGAGTCCAATAGTTTTGAGTCCCTCAAACCAGGGGTTCTCATCCTTTTGCTGGGGTTTGTTATTGGGTGCCGGGTTCTCTGCGCGATTCATAAGGGTTTTAAGTGCAAAGTCAAAACAGGGGCTAGATAAGGCAACAGGTGCCCATCTAGTCTATTCATTGACATTCCCACCTTTCAAGAGAGTGGGATTCTTGGATCTGCGAAAGACTGTAAAATTCACTATCCTTGCGGCAATCCTTAAACCTTTCGACCGTGCGATAGCACCAATTGACGGGTCTAACTTAGTGAATCCCAGAGAGTCTATCTCCCCAAGCGTAGTTTGATGTTTGGGCGTGCCCCGCCCTACATTTTCGGTCTAAATTTATCGGTTCTCTGGTGCTGGGATGTTATTTTTTAATCCCTGGCTGTTTTAAGAGGTTTCGCCGCTCTTTGCCCAATTCTTTACGCCTGAAAGTGTGTCTTAACCGTTTCACGATGGCGAGGGAGTTTAACCTTGGCGACTACATACTAGCATTCACTTTAAGACTCTGTGACTTGACCCAGCTAGAAAGCTCTGACTGATGACAGACTTCTAATTGTGACCTATGCGTTACATTACGTTATATAAGTTCACAGTAGAAAGACGTTTAGCTATGATTCCTGACTTAATGGAGGAAACCCGCAACTATTGGCATCAGTTAGATGAGCTAGAAGCGGCTTATCAACGAGGTGAGGTCTCGATCGCTGAGGTCAACGCCAGAGTTAAAGAATTGATGACGGATCTGGGTCGATCGCGGCGTGAGTCTCTGACCTATTTCTGGAGCGGAATTTGTCGCCTGTGGAATGATCAGCGAGACGCGATCGTCGGCGTTGCTGGGTTGGGCGTTTTAACTTATGGTTGGCTCCTTGTTCGCTGATCGTTTTTTGATGGGTAGGTGGTTGTTGGGCACGATCGGGCGGTGGTGAGAGGGCACGGCAATGCCATGCCCCTACGGGATTTTGTGGATCTGCTGCGTCAATTAAATTGGTATTATCGCACCGCCGCAGGCATTCCTAAAATGTCTTCAATGCGAGGCATTTCTTCAAGTGGAATCACCCGACCCTCATCTCCAAATCCCGCAATCTGGTCAAAGTTGAGATAGCGGTACAGATTGTCTGCAAATGGGTTGATCTTGTTCGCCATCATCTCCAGATATTCTGGCACCGTGGGAATGCGACCCAACAACGCACACGCTGCCGCCAATTCTGCCGAGCCTAGATAGACTTGAGCGCCTTTGCCCATGCGGTTGTTGAAGTTGCGAGTCGAGGTCGAAAACACGGTGGTGTTATCCCCGACTCGCGCTTGATTGCCCATGCAGAGCGAACATCCTGGCATTTCGGTGCGGGCACCTGATGCGCCAAAGATGCCGTAAATGCCTTCTTCTTTGAGTTGATGCTCGTCCATGCGAGTCGGCGGACAAATCCACAATCGACTGGTCACGGGAGGAACGCCTTCTAGAACTTTAGCGGCGGCGCGATAATGACCGATGTTAGTCATGCACGAGCCGATGAAGATTTCGTCGATGCGATCGCCCGCTACTTCTGACAGCAATTTGATGTTGTCGGGGTCGTTGGGAGCCGCTACGATCGGTTCTTTAATCTGATTCAGATCAATCTCGATAATCTCAGTATATTCAGCATCGACATCGGCTTCGAGCAGAATCGGATTTGCCAGCCATTGCTCCATTTTGGCGACACGACGCATGATCGTTCGGGCATCTTCATAGCCGCGTGCCACCATGTTGGTGAGCAGCGCAATGTTTGATCTCAAATACTCAGAAACCGTTTCAGGGCTGAGTTTGATCGTGCATCCCGCGCAAGACCGTTCGGCAGACGCATCGGTTAGCTCAAAAGCTTGCTCAACTTTGAGATCAGGCAGCCCTTCGATCTCTAAAATACGTCCCGCAAAGATATTTTGTTTGTTTTCTTTGCTGACGGTCAACAGCCCTTTTTGAATCGCCACATAAGGGATGGCATTCACCAAATCTCGCAGCGTGATTCCGGGCTGCATTTCGCCTTTAAAGCGGACGAGAACGGATTCTGGCATATCGAGCGGCATGACTCCGATCGCGGCCGCAAATGCCACCAATCCCGATCCCGCCGGAAAGGAAATCCCCAAAGGAAAGCGAGTATGAGAATCGCCCCCTGTGCCAACAGTGTCAGGCATCAACATCCGGTTCAGCCAAGAGTGAATGATGCCATCACCCGGACGCAAGGCAACGCCACCCCGCGACGAGATAAAGTCGGGCAAGTCATGGTGGGTTTTGATGTCAACAGGTTTGGGATAGGCGGCAGTGTGGCAAAAACTCTGCATCACTAAATCAGCACTGAAGCCCAGACAGGCAAGCTCTTTGAGTTCGTCGCGGGTCATCGGCCCGGTCGTGTCTTGTGATCCCACCGTGGTCATCGCAGGCTCGCACGACATTCCAGGACGCACACCCGGTAGACCGCAGGCTTTGCCGACCATCTTTTGCGCCAGCGTAAACCCTTTGCCAGTATCGACGGGCAGAGTAGAACGAATAAACAGATCACTGGGTTCAAGCCCCATTGCCGCGCGGGTTTTGTCGGTTAGACTCCGCCCAATGATTAGAGGAATGCGTCCTCCAGCCCGAACTTCGTCAGTGATCACTTCTGGCTGTAAGCTAAACGTCGCGATAACTTCTCCTGATTCATTCGTCACTTCACCTTTAAAGGGGTGAATCGTGATCACCATGCCCGTCTCCATTTGGGACACGTCGCACTGAATCGGGAGCGCACCAGAATCTTCGGCGGTGTTGAAAAAGATTGGCGCGATCGAACTTCCTAAAACATAGCCGCCCGTTCGTTTATTAGGCACAAAAGGAATGTCTTGCCCAATGTGCCAAAGCACCGAGTTAATCGCAGATTTGCGAGACGATCCTGTGCCGACCACATCGCCTACATAAGCGACGGGATAGCCTTTTTGCTTAATCTCCGCCAGGGTTTGCAAGCTACCCGGCATCCGCGATTCCAACATTGCCAGGGCGTGGAGTGGAATATCAGGGCGAGTCGTGGCGTGAGTTGCGGGAGACAGATCATCGGTGTTGGTTTCTCCGGGCACTTTGAAGACCACGACTGTGATCTGATCTGCCAACGGAGGACGATCGGTAAACCATTTCGCCTCAGCCCAAGCATTTATCACTTGTTTGGCGTTGTCATTCGTGTCTGCCAAGACTTGTACATCGTGAAAGGCATCAAAAATCAGCAGCGTTTTACTGAGGGCGGCGATCGCTTCGACGGCTAATTCTGCATCATCGGATTGCAGCAACTCGATCAGCGAGTGGACGTTATAGCCGCCCATCATCGTGCCGAGCAGCGTCACTGCATACTTTGGCGATATTAAGGGACTCGTGATCTCTTTTTTAGCGATCGCGGTCAAAAAACCCGCTTTGACATAAGCCGCTTGATCAACGCCGGGGGGAACGCGATCGCGCAGCAGTTCCAGTAAGGTGTCTTCTTCACCTGCGGGGGGAGTTTTGAGCAACTCACACAGTTCAGAGGTTTGTTGAGCACTGAGCGGCAGTGGAGGAATGCCCAAAGAGGCACGTTCGGCAGCGTGTTGGCGGTAGGATTCAAGCATGGTTTGATTATCTCTTACGATCGGCATTCAACGATTTTGCGGGGTTAGTAGCCCAGTTTCAACCTTTAGAGAAATTCTGTCAGGTTTGCGCTCTTATTTCAGTATGGAAAATTTCTTTACGGGTTGGGGTTGAGGCGCGATCGGACAAGTCGTCATTGCAATTTCAGGTGCCTGCTCATTGCACCGCACCCTCAAAATCAGCTCACCTCAGCGCGATCGCCTGCTCTAATACTCTGCGATCGACTGAACAAATTTCTATTAGCGTTAACAAACGGGTCAGGGCTGGTAGGGCATCTAGCAGCACGTTAGTATCAAATAAAACTCGCATTACAGATATTTTTGCGTCAACCGATCGTCTAGCATGACTTTCACTTCCTCATCTGTGGGTGTTGGCGCATCCGTTTTTGCAATGCCGATTAAACTTGCGGCTAAACCCTTGGGCTTAACTGTTAACTCGATCACCACCTCAAAACACTCATCAACTTCGTCAATTTGGGGCATGGAATTCGCAAGGTTCAACCTAATCGTGCTATTGACCATCGGCTAAATCAGCCACAAAAGTTTGGACTGTTTCGATCGCCCCACTCAACACAGGTAACATCGGAATCTCTTCCACCTCTGGCAACTCTTCTAAGGTCAGCCGCAGTTGACTCGAACCAGACAGCAGCTTCAAAAGTTTGGGTTTGGGGTCGTGGAGCAAGTAGATTAAGCGATCGCCGACCTGCCATTCGCCTTCAACTGGAGCGATCTGCAAAGAACCATTGCGTTCTATCAACAACGGGATCAAACTTTCGGCTTCGACAAGTGCCCGTAGATGGGCTTGCTGCAAATCGAGTCCTGCTTCTTTTAAGGTCGTTTCACCCAGTTTTACGGCTCCCTCGTTCAGATATTGGTTCCAAACTTTGAGCAAAATTTGTGAACTAAACGCTTGTTGAACTCGACTATTTAAGCCGCTGACTTGCGAATCGCGAGGAAAGATCGCTAAAACTCTGGGGGGGCTAAATTCTTCGATCGCGCGTTGCGCCACCACCAAATTTACCTCCCCATTGTTAGTCATTGCCAAAAATGTGCCCACTTTAGAAAGTCCCGCTTCTTCTAAGACATCGGTGTCGAGCGCGCTGCTAATAAACACTTTGAGATCAGGCTGAAGTGACGGATGAGAATCCGGATCAGTGTCAATCAGGGCAACGAGTTCGTCACGCTCTAAAAACAGTCGAGCGATCAACAAACTTAATGGGCTACATCCAACAATTATTACACCTGTGGTATCTTTAGACGTAATCTGTAGTAAATTTGCAGTCCATTGAGCTGTTAATGCTTGAATAACAACTGTGAGAATGATTGTGAGAAAGACAAGCGCTTTAATTGAGTCACCGCCGTTAATGCCTCGCTGAGTTAAGAGAATTGCAAATAGAGATGCAACAGAAGCGGCAATGATGCCTCTGGGTGCAATCCAACTTAGAAATAGCTTTTGTCGCCACGTTAAATCACTATTCCAAGTGCAAAGCCAAACGCTGAGAGGACGAACGACGATCATCAGCGCTAACACGGTAGATAATCCACCCCAGCCTAGAGCGAGAACGCCTGCGATCGACAAATCTGCCGACAATAAAATAAACAACACTGATGTCGCCAAGATAGTGAGTTGCCCTTTAAAGCGCTTGAGCAGCCGTTCTTCGGGCAGCGCAGAGGCTCTGAGAACAATTCCAGCAATCACGGTTGCCATCAGCCCCGCTTCACTACGAATCATCTGTGCCAACCCAAATAAGCCCCACAAGCCAGCCAACACCACCAAATTCTTTAAGTCTTCTGATAAGAACGTGGCGCGTTTGAGAATGACACCGAGTAACCAGCCGCCGCCTGCCCCGATCGTGGTGCCAACTCCCAATCGGATTCCTAAATCACTCGCCACCGTTAACGGATCGGGGTTGCCATTTAGCAGCACATTCAGAACCACCACTGCCAAAATTGCGCCTACCGGATCGATCAAGACCCCTTCGCCTTCGAGAATGGTGGCAACTTGACGATCGACATCAACCTGTCGCAGCAGAGAATTGATTACAACTGGCCCCGTAACCACAACGAGAGCGCCATAGAGAAACGCCAGCGCCCAAGGGAACTCGCTCAACCAATGGGCTGCCATGCCGCCACCGACCAAAGTAATTAAAGTCCCGATCGTCACCAAGTTTCGCAGACTGCCAGAAACTCTGCCCAAATCTCGCAATTGCAGATTGAAGCCGCCTTCAAATAAAATCACCGCCACCAGCAGGGCAACCAACACTTCTAAACCATTGCCCAAGCGATCGGGGTGCAGCACTCCAAACGCACTCGGCCCCAGCAGAATGCCAAATATCAGCAAAAAAACAATGCCAGGAATTTTGACAAACTCCGCCAGCACTTGGGCACCGATTCCTGCAATCACAGTGATGACGATTTGCAGAGTCAGGTCTAGGGGTGCATCCATAAGTGATTGGGGTTCAGGCGTTGGAGTTAGACTTCGTTGGGATCAATGCCCATCTGACGCAGCCGTTCAGCGAGTCGATCCGCCCGTTGCTTTTCCCGTTCAGCACGTTCGTCTCCAGTTGACAACAGATTGCCTTCACCATCCCACCAGCGCAGCCAGGGAAGCTCCATCGACTCGTATTCTCCACGCCAAATGCCTAGCTCAACGCCCATTGGCGGAATGGGAAAGTGTCCGCGTTGGTTGACAGCCATCGGCTGATAGCGACCTTCGACGAGATGATATAGCTCGATCGCGCCTTTGCTACATTCATAAATGCCATAAAAGGGGATGCGAATTGCCTGTTCATAGACCCAAAACTTTCCAGTGACGGGCGTTCGATCGCGTTCTTCGCTGCCATCTCCAGACGCAAATTCTAAGGCAATCAGAGGCGCAACATATTCTTGCCACAGCACATAAGAGCGGCGAAACACACCCTTCAGCATCGGCGGAACGTTGGGCACATAAAACCAGTCAGGTGCCTCGGCTCCTTTTTCAGGGGGATCGGTTAGCCTCCAGTAAATACCGCAATCTTGACCGATGCAATATTGTCCGGCGGGGTGAAGTCTTTGCAATATGGGGCGAATTGAGTCAGTTAAGAGGCTACTTTGCGGGTGTTCCTGAAAGTTTTTCACAAAGATGCCGTCTGACTCTGGAAGTTGCGTGTGGTCAGGGAGAGTCTTGATCGTAAACTCAGAAGATTGGGTTGCCGTCATAGAAATGCCCTTCACCGTTGCGAGCTTGAACCTATTGTATTGATTTTAGGGACACTGCGGAATAGAGGGATGATTTGGGTAGGGGCAAATCCCCCGGTGGTTGCCCTCTGTGCGTCGGGGGTAGGCACGGGGGCGCTACCCCTACCGCTGATGGTCTATTTCAACAGCAAATAATAAAGCTGTCCGGTGGAATTGACGAGTCCTGCCCGATCGCCTGCCTCCTTCCCAGTGCCCATAAAAACATCCACTCGACCCGCCCCCAAAATGGCACCGCCCGTATCTTGATCCAAGACAAATCGACTGACCAAACGTTGTTCTAATTGACGATTTACATTCAGAATTGGCAGTTGAGTTTGAATCAGCGCGATCGCCCCAGGTGGCATTAAAGATTTATCAGTAGCGATCGAGCGTTCTGCCGTCACCGGAACGCCTAAACTCCCCGTTGCAGGGGCACCTTGAGTATTTTGAAAAAACACAAACCGCCGATTGCGAGGCAGATACAAATCCAACTCGTCGGGATGCTGTTGAAAGTATTGCACCACGTTGGGCAGATTCAAATCTTCGAGACGGAGTTTGCCGTCTTTGACCAATTCTCGCCCAATGCCTGTGTAAGGCTGATTGGTGTGTGCGGCAACGCCGATCGTCATCGTCGTGCCATCAGTAAGTTGCAGTCGGGCAGATCCTTGGACTTGGACGAGAAAGGCTTCTAAGCGATCGTGCAGCCAGACCAGTTCCAATCCTCGCAGCAATCCTTTGGGGGTTTGCAAGCCGTCTTTGCCTTCTAGCTCAAGGCGCGTTGGGTGAGGAGCTTTCAATCTTGCGAGATCGGGCGATCGATAGAGTGGATAGCGATAGTCTGCGGTGCGAACTCGACTCGCTTTGTGGACTGGCTCAAAATAACCCGTAAACGAGACAGTTCCCTGATTGTCTTTGCCTGTGGATTGGTAGAAAACAAATTCTCGCTGAATTGCGGTTTGTAATTGTTGAGCCGAGCGAGACGCTAGAATCAGTTGCTTAAAGCGTCTGAGACTGCGATCGACGCGATCGCGCGTTACGCCTTTGACCGGATATTTTTGATAAGCCCGAACTGCCTGAGCCGTTTGCAAATAGCGTAAGCTGTAGTCGATCGCGCTCAACAACGTTTTACGATCACCAGAATGCCAAAGTTGCTCATCTAGGGCGCTTGATGGCGGCTGAGTAGGTTTGATCGGACTGGGTGCGATCGGACTGGGCGTGACCGAAGTAGGGATCGGAAGCGATCGAGCTGGATCGACCCAGCCTCCCGCAATACCTAAACTGATTAGTGCTAAAAGTCTAAGTCTCTCAACGATTTGCAAATTTCTCATGCGCTCTGACGATGAAGAAGCTAGAAGCGAGACGATTCCATCATGCTCAAGTTCCTGACGGCTCTAGTAGCGATCGACGCTGCCTGAATAGAGCGGCTCGACTCGAATTCCGAGCACTTTTGCAGGGCGCACCACCATATATTCGCCTTGAATATTTTTGATCGGCACGCTAATAAAATCGTTGGAAGCCGCTTTGGGCACTAGTTCGCCGCTATACCACTTTTGAAAGTCTTGAATAGTGGCAAACCGCACTTCTTCGCGATGACCGCCCTCTAACAAGAGGTAGACAGCAAACTCACTCGGCGTTCTAGGCATTTTGTTTTATCTCAACCACGACGACCTTATTATGGTCTGGAAGTGGGTGAAAATCACGATCGCGGGTCGGCAGTTCTCGGTGCGATCGCTAAGAAATTAAATTAAAGCGCTGCAATTGAGTTTCAACCGCTTTAGGCAAAAGCTTTTTGAGTTGCGCTTTGTCTTTATAGACGAGACGGTTTTGACTCGGCAAGTCAAAGGGAAACTGTCCGGGCAGGTCAGACCGCTCCATTTGGGTGAGTAAAAGTTGCTCCGATCGCTTGCTTTGCAGAGCATAACCCATCTCAACGCAGACTTTAGGGCTGGGGATCAGTAACGCGGGTGAGCCAGAAATCTGTGCGATCGAGGTGCCATCGGCGATAAATAAAAGGCATTGTCGAATCGATCGCATCAGCGCACTCGTGAGGCGCACTGGGCCATCGGTGAGGCGATGCGATTCTTGCAGAGTGATCGGGAGGCGCGATCGACCATTAATCGATTCAATAATTTTGTCTAACTCTTCTCGCAGCAACTCGCTCGACTCAGAATATTCGGTTTGATAGCACAAGAAGATCGTTGGCTCTAAATGCGCCATTACTTCTTGTTTCGAGAAATAAATCTCGTGACTTCGCAAATCGATGTTAGAAATCGCGTAGCCGCCACTGCCCTCAATATAAAATTCGACGGTTTCGCCTTCTAAATAGCGCTGAAACCAAAGAGAGGTCTTTACCTCTTCACTGTCTTCTAAGAAATCTGCCCGCAAGCCAGACTTTAGCAAGCTATTTTTGCTGAGTCGCAGATCGTGAGGACGCTTTTCAAGATCTCGAATCGGCTCATATTCCTGAAGATACCAAGCTTTGAGGGCAATAATTGACATGCCGTAATCTGCCTTTAATAATTGAATCCAACAGCACTCAAGTCTCTTATTCCCTGAGTTATTTTCTCTTGCGGTTATTGTATATAGAGTTAAACGGGTTGATCATCTTAATTATTAGTAACTTTTGATCAGGCGAGGTGTGAAGTCGCAACGATTTAGTTTTTTGAGAAGCTTATTTGATTTCTAACTATTATAGTACAAATGTCTTAACCGTATCAATCCGTTTAGATTAAGGATCGTGAATGTAAATAACCTGTAACTTTTGACGAGCTTTGTTCATTGCCTCACTCGCCCAGAAATTAATTTCCTGGCTCACAGCGAAAGTCCTCTAAACAGGACTAGAAGAGAAAGTCTGGCCCTCAGTCTGTTTCAACGGACTTCTGCTATTAGCCCGAACTTTTAGTTCAGGGCGGACAAGCAACTCAGCAAAAAGCGCTCAAGGGTCGTTAACTTTTATCAACTTGACTGCCGTGACTACGAGGGTCAGCGGCACTTTCTTTGGTTTCAACGGTGGTCGAAAAGGCTGAGGTTTGTCCAGTTGTCTGAGCATAAGGCAAAATATTGCCTTCAGACAACGCCACTAGATTGGCTTCGAGGATCGGGCGAGGCTGCTCACCGATCGCTTGCCCGATCGCGTTGCCTCCCTGTTTCATATAGACAAAATGCGGAATTCCATCGACTCGATAGCTGAGAATTTCGGGCAGCCATTTCTCGTTATCGACATTGAGCATCACAAAATTGATACGATCGCCATAGGTTTCTTTGAGCGATTGCAGGGTTGGAGCCATTGCCTGACAACTGGTACACCAATCAGCATAAAACTCCATCAAGGTTGGTTTGCCGTTTGCCAGGGCAACCTCTAGGGGCACGGCTACTTTCGCCATCGAGCTGAGAGAAACAGAGGTCGTTTGGGTCCTCAGTCCGAGAGAAATTGCGACGGTCAGCGCGATCGCCACTAACACGATCAGAAAATTGCTCAACCGGGTGGCGATCGGGGTTTCTGAAGGTGCAGCGCTGGAGGTGGGTAAATCTGTAGCCATAGGTGATCACAAGTCGTTACCCCTAAAGTTTAGTAGATTCATGGAGTGCTAGAATTCTTACTTGAGGTAGCTCTTCAGTGGAAACGACGCGATTGTCTAGCAAAGGTCAAGTGATTATTCCCAAAGCTTTGCGGGATGCTCACCATTGGGAGGCAGGGCAAGAGTTAGTCGCGATCGGCACAGGTGATGGGATTCTACTCAAGCTCAAAAATCCGTTCCGAGAAACCACATTAGAAGACGTTGCTGGATGCTTAAACTATTTGGGAGAGCCGAAGAGTTTAGAAGCGATAGAAGATGCAATTCGGCAGGGTGTGATGGAGCAATACGATCGCTTTTAACCTGCGATCGCCTTCAAACAGCATTGAGGAAATCAGATTTAACATGAATACTGAAAATAGCCGCACCTCTAACCAGATGCGGCTATTTTGGCGATTAGAGAACGATCGCTTGATCAAGGTGCTGACAATTGCACTAAATGCGGGTATAGATCTGAACACAGAGGCGGTTGCGTATATTTACGATGTGCTTTGTATAAGCTTTTTGTAAAGGTAAAAAATAACACTAGGAAATTAGGTGGATTTAGGTAAGAATAGCACTCAGTGAACCCGCTCAATTGGGTGAACTTACTGGGGCATCTCCAAGAGGGGTCTACCAAAACCACTTCACCTTTATGGAGATATTTAATTCATGACGACTTTGAGCAACGTGAAAAAACTGTCTGTCATTGCTGCGGGCGCTACCTGCCTCAGCTTAGGCGCAATGAACCCGGCTCAAGCATTGAACCTCGTGTCCAACGGCGGCTTTGAGACAGGCGATTTCTCAGGCTGGACTCAATCTGGCAACACTGGTTTTACAGGTGTTGACTCCGCTTCTGCCAACAGTGGCAACTTTGGAGCGTTTTTTGGTCCCATCGGTACTCCAGGCTTCCTATCGCAGACGCTTGCAACAGTTGCAGGACAAACCTACAATCTCAGCTACTTCTTAAAGAGTGATGGCGGCAAACCAAACAGTTTTGCCGTTTCGGCTGGCTCTGAGGTACTATCGACCTTCACCAATCTCGCTTTTCCTTTCACATCTTCACCTGCGGAAAACACCTTTAGCTTTATTGCACAAGCACCTTCGACTGTGTTGAAGTTCGCCTTTCAACAGGATCCAGCCTATCTTAGATTGGATGACGTGTCTGTGACCTCGACATCTACGGCTATTCCGACCCCGGCGCTCTTGCCAGGTCTAATTGGCTTAGGGTTTGGTGTCCTTCGCAAGCGTAAAGCTGCGGCAATGGCAGGGGCAGCCGAGAGCTAAGATAGCCATCCGATTTGAGTTGTGAGATTGCAGAATGTCCCCCTTGGGGGCTAAGGGGAGCAAACCTGTCCTGCTGCTCACGAACAATTTAGGATTGCTATGGATTAGAGACGATCGTAACTAGGCGGCGATCGTCTCTCCAACTTCAATAGAAAGGCAAAAAGTAAAGGAAGCAGCTTTACTCTTTGCCTTTTCTGTTTTGATAAGGAACGATCGCCGTTTTGAGCCATAGTATTGCTGATCAAGTATCAAGCACTTTGCTAATGACTTGGTACATCGATTCGAGTTCACGATCGCTAATGCAGTAAGGCGGCATTAAATAAAGCGTGTTGCCGAGCGGACGAATGAAAAACCCCAACTCTAGGAAGCGATCGCGCAACTCAGATCCGATCGTATTAAAGTAGCCTGGTGTTTGATCAGTAATGATTTCCATAGCGACGATCGTGCCACAGACGCGAATCTGCTCAATTCTAGAATGTCCTTTGAGCCAAGTCTCTAAATAGCGACGGTGCAACGCTTCTAACGCCCGAAATCTTTGCGGAGTTTGCTCTAACAAGTTGAGAGACGTTAGCCCCGTAGCGCACGCCAGCGGATTGCCCGTATAGGAATGACCGTGAAGAAACATCTTACTCGCGTCGTCGCTATAAAATGTCTGATAAATTGTCTCCGTTGCGAGTGTGACGGCTAACGGTAAGCAACCGCCTGACAGCCCTTTAGACAAACAGAGAATATCGGGAGTTGTGCCAGACTTTGAGCAAGCAAATAGCTCTCCGGTGCGCCCGAATCCGGTCATCACTTCGTCGTAGATCATCAGCACTCCGAATTGGTGAGCGATCGTTTGCAGCGATCGCAGAAATTCGGGGCGACACATTCGCATTCCCCCGGCTCCTTGAATCAGAGGTTCAATAAAAATCCCGGCATAGGTTTCTTGTTTTAAGAGCGATTCGATCTGTTCGAGTGCCTGTGATTCTTTGATCTCAACTTCTGGATCGTCATCAAACGTGGCAGGAAACGGAACCGTATCCATCTCAATTAACAACGGTCGAAACGGCTCCCACCATGAGCAGCCGATTCCGAGTGACATTGCTCCGATCGTGTCTCCGTGATAGCCTTTCTCAAACACTAGAAACCGAGTGCGATTCGTTTCTCCCTGGTTGAGCCAATATTGATATGCCATTTTTAAGGCAGCTTCGATCGCCGTTGACCCATTGTCGGTGAAAAAGACTCGTGTCAAAGCGTCGGGCAGATGGGTGAGTAATTTGCGCGCTAACTGTTCGGCAGGATCATGAGTGAAGTTGGCAAAAATCACCTGTTCTAGCTGCTGTGCCTGGTGATAAAGTGACTTAGCTAAGGCGGGATGTCCGTGTCCGTGAATCGTCACCCACCAGCTTGAAATGCAATCTAAAATGCGTCGTCCGTCTTCGAGTTCTAGCCAAACGCCTTCGCCCTTCACCACTTTGAGCGGCGGAGGAGTCGTTTTCATCTGCGTATAAGGTCGCCAAATTGGGGAATCTGTTTCGTGGTTAGAAAGGTTCATACGGATGCAAAAGTAACGTGACCAGACATGAATGTGCGAATGGTGCCATCAGAAAGACGTAATCGTAGACAACCACGATCGTCAATTCCGATCGCTTCGCCTGAAATCTGCTCTCCAGATAACTCGATCGTGATTTGTTTACCTAACAAGGCATCGCGATCGCGCACGGCAGACAATAGAACAGAAAAACAAGATGAATGCTGCGATGATTGTAAAAGTCCGGCGGTTTGCAACAGATAGTGACGTAATTTCTCCAATATTAGAATCTCATTAGGAACAATGGGAACAACTTCGTGAAGACTAGCTGGATTTCTAATTGTGCTAATCTCTAAACTTGTAAAGTCAGCATGGTGATTTAGACCAATTCCTACGACCAGTTTAGTACCATTGCTTAAGTTACTCGTCACGCCCTCACACAAAACTCCAGCTAACTTGCGTTGATTTAACCACACATCGTTTGTCCATTTTAAGCGCAACTGATTCTGCAAACCTGGAACCAAATCTTCGATCGCATAGATCACAGCTAGTCCTGCGATCAGGCTGAATCCAGATAGTTGGGTGGCGGGGATGCGATCGAGCACCACACTCAACGTCAATACGCCAGGAGGCGAGTACCAGACGCGCCCGTTTTGCCCGCGCCCGTGAGTTTGGTGACGCGTAAAGACGACTGTGCCGTGATCGAGTTGGGCTAAGTGCTCGATCGCCCAAGTGTTGGTACTCGAACAACTTTCTAGCCACTTTAACCACGGCGGCAAAGGGGCGGCAGCAGATATAGAATCGTCCATGATGCTCAACTCTTGAACCTGATAAAACGTCAGTTCGACGAGTTTTTTCGCTTCGTTGTCAGCGGCTTCTGCCCCCTAAATCCCCCATTCTGGGGGACTTTGAACCGGAAATTTTGGCTTGAAGTCCCCCAAAATTGGGGGATTTAGGGGGCTGCCCGAATTCACAAGTGGAGCGAACTACTTCAGTCGAACTGACGTTAACCTGATAAAGAATAGCATCTGGCTCAAAAGGGTTTTACAGTTACTTCTCTAAACGGCGGCGGGTGTGACTAATTGCTCTAAGGTTCGCAGCAACACCTGCTCGTTATAAGGCTTGGAAAAGTAGGCATTTGCGCCTAAATTCATCGCTAACTGGCGGTGCTTTTCACTGCTGCGAGAAGACAACATTGTGACGGGCAATCTTTCTAAATCGGGGTTGGCTCTCAGCTTTGCCAACAAGCCATAGCCATCTAGACGCGGCATTTCAATATCGCAAACGACTGCCTGCACTGATGAACCATTTTCTAAGCGATCGAGCGCATCTTGTCCGTCTTTGGCTTGCTCGACTCGATAGCCTGCCCGTTCTAGCGTCAATGCTAAAAAGCGCCGGACGTTAATCGAGTCATCGACTACCAAAATCGTGGCGGGCTGGTTGCCCATCGCTGCCGATAAAAACGAGGTAGGAGTTGACTCTAGAGACGGAAGACTGGGCATTGGCGGCTCGGTGCGCTCGTAGCTAGTGATCCAGCGCAGCAGTTCTGAGAGGCTGACCAGAGGCACGACGCGCCCATTGCCCAAAATGGTGCAGCTACTAAATCCAGGTGGCAGAGGCAGTGTGCCATTAATGCGTCGAATCGTGGCTTCTTGTTCACCCCAACAGCGATCGATTTGCAGCCCAACTCGCTGACTGCCGTGATTAGCAATGATCACGCTGGTCGAGGTGATGGTCGGGGGCGTTTCAAAGCCGTGGGGTTGACGAGGACAGTTGAAACTCAGCCAGCGCTGTAGCCGCACAAACTGCAAGATCTGACCGTGCCAGTTGAGCATTTCGCTGCCTGCGGTTTGCAAGATTTGCTCTGGTTTAAGCAGTGACATTTCTTCGATCACTTCGGTCGGAAACGCCAGCAGCATCCCGTTGCTTTCAGCCAGCAAGACGCGCACGGTTGAAAGTGTGAAGGGCACCGAAAGCGTAAAGGTTGTGCCCAGACCTGGCTGAGTGTTGACCTTAATTTCGCCTCGAATTTGTTTGAGATTATTTCTGACGACATCCATGCCGACTCCGCGTCCCGAAAGCGTTGTCACTCGATCGCTGGTGCTAAATCCGGGTTCAAAGATCAGAGAGAGCAACTCTTCGTCACTGGCAGAAGCTAACAATGTTGGGTCAAGTCCCATTTGTTCGGCTCGATCGCGAATCTTCTCGATCGCAATCCCTTCACCGTCATCTCGAACAGTAATAATCGTGCGGCTGCCTTGATGAGTGGCGCGAATCTCGATCGAGCCTTCGGCTGATTTCCCTCTTGCCTGGCGCGTTTCAGCATTCTCGATCCCGTGATCAAAGGCGTTGCGAAGCAAGTGCATTAAGGGATCATTTAGCGTTTCGAGAATGTTGCGATCGATGAGAGTGTTGTTACCCGCAACTTTGAGTGTCACCTGTTTTCCATGCTGGAGCGAGAGTTCTCTCAGGGCACGCGGGAAGCGATCGACTATATCTGATAGGGGACGCATCCGCAGTTGCGACAACCCTGATTGCAATTGTTTGGCGGTTTTGTTGAGCGATCGAGTAGTTTGTTCGGTGTCGTCTAAACTCAGTTCTATGTCTTGGCTGACTTCTTGAATTTGCACGATCGTCTCCATTACCTGTTGCGATAATAGGTGGAGATCATTGTAGCGATCTAATTCTAGTGAATCAAAATCTGATTTTAGGTTTTGGGTTTTGGATTTCAACGCTTGCTTAGAATTATTAGCGTTCTCGTTGCTAGAAGTTCCAGCTAGTAGTCTTAATCCCGATAGAGAGATCGATAAATCAGAGTCAAAAACAGATTTATCGTAAACGTCTCGCATTTTTTCGTTGACGTGATCGAGGGCTTTAACCCGATCGTGTAGCTGTTGATTTAAATTGCGGAGACGTTTGATATAAAGATCTAAGCCGTTGCGATCGATGGTTAGTTCGCCAAATAGATCATTAAGCTGGTTTAGCTGCCTGACCGGAACTCGAACTGTTGTATCTAGATCCTCTTCGGGAGGTGCAATATCGCCATCTGCTAACCCATCTAGCACTTTAAAGTCTGAAACCTGGCTTTCTCCGATCAGCGATCGTGCCGCAGGTTGAAATTCGGTGTAGCCCGCATCATCGACCGCAACCGAATCGGTTTCTAGCGCTGCTACATACCAATCGGGAATTGATTCACTCTCATCGGATTCGCCGAAGGAATCTTGCTCCACAGTTGCGGCATCTTGCCAGCTAAATTCGTCCTCAGCAGCCAGATTAAATGATGTGAGGTCTTGATTCTCTCCGATTACTATTTCGGGAGCCAGCGCGATCGCCTCTGGAATTTGATCATACTGTCCGATCATGACGAGGGCTTGAGTGCGTCTCCATGATTGCAGTGCAGACTCGGCGATCGCGCTCACATTGCTGACATCTACCTCTAAGCTGTACGTTACTGATGCACACAGGCGAACAAAGGCAGGCAGTTGCAGCATTTCTCCTAAGCCGCCCAACTCCTGCGCCAAGATGGTAAGTTCTTCTTGCAGACAAGGCTGATCGGGCGTTGCCAACACCCCCTCTAATCGCTGGAGACAGCCTTCAACCTCAGTTTCAAACAGCAGCGGCACAATATCTTGCCCGTCTTCGGGTGACAACACCGATGCTGCATTTTCATCCTGCGGGTCGCCTAACTGTTTGTGGAGTTGTTCAAATAGCGGGTCAACTTCGATGTTCAACCATTGAGGATCGATCGCAGCATTGTGACGATCGTACTCAATCACTCGACGCAGCACATCAACTGCTGTCAGCAAGAGCGTTTCGAGTTGAAAATCGACCGCGATCGCTTTCTCGACTTTTAAGACTTTAAACGAGTCTTCGAGACGATGAGCCAGATCACTTAAGACAGTAAATCCCATCATTCCGGCTCCTCCCTTAATCGAGTGGATTGCTCGCAATGCCGCATTGATTTTTTGAGTATCGACTCGATTATCTGCCAGACCGATCAAAGCGGCATCGAGCGCATCTAGATATTCCTGCGCTTCATCGAGGAACTGGCGACGAATTTCAAGTTCCTTAGCGTGTGACATAGGCGTTAAAGGGTGAAGAATCAAGGATGAAAGATGCGATGAATGTCATTGCTGAATGCCGGGATGAATCGTTAAGTCATTGTCATCCTCTCGCCCCCTAAATCCCCCAATTCTGAGGGACTTTGAACAGTCTTGTTCCCCCAGAATTGGGGGCTAGGGGGCGTATTCAAGCCTTTTCAGCAACGTTTTAATTTCAGTCTCCATCCATCAGCGTTTAGTTGACTTTGAACGTTTCGACTGAGAATTGTAGCTCTCGCGCCACTTCAACAGTTTGGCGCAACGATCGCGACACCTGAAGCGACGAATTTGACGTGCGCCCCGCGACTTCTACTACGTCTTGCATCAGACTAGTGACCGCTTGCGAGGTTTCGACTTGAGACACTGTTGCGTCAGAAATCGATCGCACTAAGTCGTCAATTTGAAGAGACACTGCCAGAATTTGCTCTAGACTTTGCTTGGCGTTACCGACGAGGCGAGTGCCTTCGACCACTTGAGTCGTGCCCGCTTCCATTGCGTCTACTACTTCGCTCGTTTCGCGCTGAATTGTTGCTACAATTTGCTCGATTTCGCGGGTAGCAGCCGCCGATCGTGCCGCCAATTCTCCGACTTCTTCGGCAACCACTGCAAAACCCTGACTCTCTTCTCCAGCCCGTGCTGCCTCGATTCCGGCGTTGATGGCTAAGAGATTGGTTTGTAGCGCGATTTGATTAATCAAAGACACGACTCTCGAAATCTGCTGTGACGACTCGCCCAAGCGTTTGACTTTCTTTGCCGTTTCTCCGATCGTTTCTCGCAGACTGAGAATATTGTGTACGGTTAAATCCATCGCCATGCCGCCCTCTGCTGCTGTTTCGGAGGCAGTTCGCGCTACGTCTGCGGCTTGAAGAGCGCTGTCTGACACCGCCTGAATCGATCGCACCATCGCCTCAACCGAGTTAAGTGTTCGAGTAGTTTCTTCGGCTTGCTGTGTTGCTTGCTCTGAAAGCGTGCGAACTGATTGTTCATCGCTGCCCAGCGCATCGTTGACTTGGGTGGCGGCTTGCTTAACCTGAGTCACAATTTGCCGGAGACTTTCGACGATCGAGTTAAAAAAGTCGGCAACGGTGCCGATTTCTCCAGCAGTCACATCTGCCCGAACGGTTAGATCACCATGAACGGCTCCTTCGACCTCTCCCAGCAAATTGAGCAACTGAAATTGCAGATCCTCTTTCTGCTGACGGCGTTCTTCTGAAAGATCTTCGGCTTGTTGTCGCGACTCGTTGGCTTGTTCTAACAGAGAAGCTTGATCCAATGCGAACCCGATCTGAGTGGCGAGTTGGGTGAAGAAGTCGATTTCTTCAGGAGTCCATTTGCGAGTGTTAGCGCATTGATGAGCGCAAATTAATCCAATTAGTTCTTGGTTTCGCAGAATCGGCGCAACGATGTTTGCCTTGACTTCTAAGCGCTCTAAAATCTCACAGTGACAGAGTGTTAGATCAGCATTCTGCACGTCTTCTACTGCCCAAACTTGCCCAGTGCGATAGCGATCGACATCTCCCAGAGCTAATGGATCGTCAACAATTTTGCCCAATGCTTTCACCCAGCCCGGCACAACCGACTCAGCCGTAATCGTGCCGCTCAACCAATCGTCATGAAAGCGGTAGATCACAACGCGATCGACCTTGAGAAACTCTCGCACTTCTGAGACACTCGTTTGCAGAATATCATCAAAGTTGAGTGACTTTCTGACGTTGACAATGATGTTGCTCAACAATTGCGTTCGCATTGCATGATCGCTTTGTCGCTGTAATAAGTTTTGCAGTTGCTCTGCCATTTGATTGATGTTAAAACCCAGGCTCGCGAGTTCGTCGTCTCCGACCACTTTGATGCGAGTCGTTAATGCGCCCTGTCCTAGTTTTTCGACCGCCTCAGTTGCCTCTAAAACTGGACGAGTTGCCCGTCTCGCGATCGCGGCAGCAATAGCACCTACTAACAGAGTGGTTAACCAAGTTCCGACCGCTAGAGTGACTGCCAGCCCCCTTTGAGGCGCAAACGCAGTCGCCGTATCCGATGCCAACATCACCTCCCAATCGAGGGAGGGCAGCCCTTCTAGATTCATCGGTGGCGCGTAACTCACCAACGCTTCGGCATTGCTTGTTGGATCAACGGTCACAAAACTGTCGATCGCTCTGTTCGATTGCAGCCGATCTAAACCTGGAAAACGCGATCGCCCCTCTTCCCCTAAATGCTTTTTGTTGGTTGCTAGAAATAGCTTTCCGGTCGAGTCTGCAACATCATAATCTCTGCCGTAGGTCTGAAAGTCTTGAATCACATCCTCTAAGCGTTGAAGCGGAATCACCGTGCGAACAATTGCGATCGTTTTACCTGTAACGCTATCTCTAACGGGAGCGGCAATATAAACCGCAGCATCTTTTTCTAGACTAGAGGCAACGTTTCGCTCAATATAAGGGCTATCGCCCCGAAAGACTGCCTGAAAATAAGCTTTATCTCGCTGGTTTGGTAGCTTTTCTCCTTTCGATTGCAGAATCGGATTTCCGTCTAAATCCATCACTGCAACGCTTTCATAGATGTTGTAGGTATCCACGACCTGGGTCAGCACGGCTTGCTTTTCTTCAACTGAAATGACTTCTTTGAGTTTGGCATTATTCAGCACGGGCAGTCGGGCTAAAACTTGCACATCTCCATAGCGATCCAACATAAATCGATTCAGTTTATCTGACAGCCCAACTGCGCTAGATTGCTGCATGGTGACAATTTGTTCTTTAACGGCTTTGTCTGCAAAATAGTAGGAGATTGCTCCGATTCCTAACACGGGCAGCGTTCCGATCGCCAGTGCGATCGCAGTTGCTTTTGTTCTCAAACTCGTTCGCCTAAACCCAGAAACTCGATTCGGCTTAGGGGCACGATTTGCAGAATCAGCGATCGGCGACGCTAAATCGATGCTAGGAAGTTGTGACGAACTCGATACGGGAGCGCTGTTCTTTGCTGTGTTAATCTGATCAACCATGAAATAACTCTCTTAACCCAGTAATGAAGTGAGTAGAACATGATGCACACAACCTGATATTGAAATCGTAGGGACATGGCACTGCCGTGTCCGTTTCCATTGCTTCGTCAAGAGCGGCTTCTGCCCCCTAAATCCCCCATTCTGGGGGACTTTGAAACGGAAATTTTGGCTTGAAGTCCCCCAATTTTGGGGGATTTAGGGGGCGCGATAGACTGGTAACGAAGTCGTCGAATTCACACCATTGCAAGTAACCAATATTGTTCAATCCACGATCGTCAGCAGCTCAATGTCCTTGCAAAACGGGAGACTGCACAATAGCTTCGGCATCTAAGGCTAAAAGAATGTCTTGAGACTGCACCATGCAGCCGCGCAAATAAGGAATCAAGTTTGTCGCAATATGAAGAGGCGGCGGTTGCAGCGTTTCGGGTGCAACCCAAAGAATCCCTTCTACTTGCCGCACTGCTACTGCCACGCTCATCGTGTGAGTGCGAAGAATCACCAAATCATATTGCTGTGGGCTGGGGTCGAGCGCTCCGATCTCTAACATTTTGGCGAGATCCATCACCCAAAGCACGCGACTGCGGCGATTGGTAAGTCCCAACAGGCAAGCGGACATATTGGGCATGGCAGTCAATCGGTGTGGCGGCAAAACCAGCACTTCTTGCACCTGCTTCATTAAAAAAATTGCTTGAATGCCTCGCCCCAACTCAAATTTGAGATAAGCATCTCCGGTGGCTTTTGGCGATCGAGTCGAGGTGAGCGTTAGCGATGAAGAAACCATTTATCCTCCTACTGAGCGAACGGCGCGCACCAACTGTTCTCGCGTAAAGGGTTTAGTGATGTAGACATCTGCCCCTTGCCGCATTCCCCAAAGGCGATCGATTTCTTGACCTTTTGACGTGCAGATAATGATCGGCACTTTTTCAGTTTCGGGGTGTTTTTTTAAGCTACGACATAGCTCAAAGCCGCTCATTCCGGGCATTACCACATCGGTAACGATCACATCGGGTTTAAGCTCGATCGCTTTATTGAGCGCTTCTTTGGCACTAATCGCGTTGATCACTGCATAGCCACTTTCTCGTAGATAGTGACTGAGCAGTTCCATTTCTGAAGGCGTATCTTCAACGACTAGAACGGTTCGCATTAATGTTAGGCTCATAATCCTTAAATCTGCGTGAGAGTGTTAGAAATGTGTGATCAAGTGAGATGTTTAAACACCGCTTTTAACAAGTCTGATTGTGTAAAGGGTTTGGTTAAATATCCAGATGCACCCACTAGTTTGGCTTTGGCGCGATCGATAAATCCGGTGTGTCCGGTGACCATAATAATCGGCGTATTTTTAAAGCTGGGATGCCGTCGCAATAGAGAACACAACTCATATCCATCAAGGTTGGGCATCCCGACATCCAGCAAGATCACGTCTGGTTTGCTTCGCATTACTTGCATCAACGCTTTAACCGGATCGTTAATCATCAACACCGAAAAACTAGAGTCGTCTAAGAAGGAGTTAATGGCTTGCAAAATTGTTGGACTGTCATCAATGCAGGCGATCGTGTAACCAGTTCTTGCGGAAGGCACAACAGGTTTCGATCGATTAGTCGCATCATTCGCAGCAAGTTGTCTAGCACTTTGAGATTGCTCGGCTGGATTGGGGGCACGATGATTGACTCCTGGCAGTGCATCGGGGCGTTGAATTTTGGGAGGAATCTGACGGGCAACAGGTTGCTGCCGCCGATTGTGGCAATATTCAACGATCGGGCGCAAATCAAGCTGGCAAAGGCTGGGATAGTCGGTGAAGCTCTGCGGGTCGGTGATCTCATACATGCCTTCAGTGACGCTCAAAAAAGACTCAATGACTTCTTTTGCCAAAGCCTCAATCAGTGAAGTGGCTTGCGAGCGATCCAGTCCTTGCTGCTCAACCAACCAGCAAATCGCTTGATAATCAGCACTACTGGCGGGGTGGCTTCCCGATGTGCCTTCAAACCGCGATCGCACCTGAGCGCATATCTCACGGGTTAAAGCAGGAATCTGAGCATTAAGTTGATGCAGGTGACGATCGAGGCGTTCAAAGGGATCAGTCGAGCTAGTAGCAAAGCACAGCTTGCCGTGGTTGAAATAAATCAACCAGGAAGTCGCTCCACTCACAACTTCTAAACACCCATCGACCTCACGACTCATTAACTGTGCTAACAAACTTAGGGGTTGCAAGCGTTGAAACGGTTTGGGACTAACCATAGAAACGGGGTTAAAACTTCTCACATCTCTTGAATCATTCAGCCGTTTTCTCATTTTCCCGACAGGTTAAGCGCGATCGAGCACCTCCTCAGATTGCAAATGACTCAGGCTGCACCCAAATTTGAAAGCGTTTCTATCTTTCGCTCAAGATTATTCCAAGTCACCTTTAGTGACTAATGCCTCAGCGTTTCTGTCTTTGAGCGATCGTGGGTAGATGCAAGCTTTATCACAATCCACTAGTTAGCAGATCGATTACGAGGTCAGTAACTAATCTCACAACTAGGTTACTGGTTACTTCTGCAAATAACAAGGGCTTAACACGATGGTAGTTCTTAGAAAATGTACTTTATAGCACTTATACTTTACTTTCTTGAAGCACTTATACAACTTATAAGCCTCGCCATAGGAAGCTTTCAATTTTTCTTGAGCACGAATATACTTGGTTTTAACCCATCAATCCTTATTGATAAAGCCTACGAGTCTGCTTCAGAAAATAAGGGGTTTTCCGTATTTTGAAGTACTTAAAAACACATACAATTACTAAGCTATTCAACGAAGCTATTGAGGAAACTTCTTGTACTGCAACCAGAATGTATCATTTTTGACAACGCCTACTAGTTTAGATATCGGTCAAAAATAATACTTATCTTTTGATTAATGAGTGAGTATAAGTTGATTTAGACAGCGCAAATCCTTGATCGATCGCAACCTATCCCAACACTAGGGCAAGATCAGCCAATTGACTGATCATTCTCCGCAAAATTCTCAGGGTGAATCAACACCGATCGCCTTTTGTTTTTTATTAAAACCTGTAAAAAAATTAACTATTGCTGCGGTTCTAATCTATTGGCTACGATTTTTTGGTAAAAACTCACCTAATGATTCAATCAAAATTAAAAGCTTGTAAGGAGAAAACCGTTGATTACGACCCTTTTGCTGACGGCGGCTCCTAGAACTTTAGAATGGACTCTAGGGCAAACGCATACGTTTCTTAACCATTGAGTGGCAGGGGTTGGAACGATCGAGAAGAGAACGTAAAATCCAGAGCAGACCTGATTGTGAGGAGCGTTCTGGGATGATTGGGTGCCAGCAGTGTTCAACATCCCTGATGGACAACTGATTGGTCTAGATGGCAAAACGCTACGAGGCCGTTACGACCGTGGCGGTAAACAAAGCATGATTCATCGGGTGAGCGCCTGGGCGAATCAAAGTCGGCTGGTGTTAGGACAGCAAAAAGTGAACGAGAAATCGAATGAAATCACAGCGATTCCAGAACTCTTGCAGGGACTCGATCTAAACGGAGCAGGGAAATATCTTGGATCATTTCTACGCGATGTGTTTCTGACACTCTTAGCCTGGGTGTATCTTTATATCCGTCGCATCCGTTTTATCATTAGTAGAAAGGCAAGAGCTTTTTATACCTGGCGAACTGGTGCAGGCTTTACCAATACAGATTGCAACTCCCTCGATCGCTTCATCTGCCGTCTCATATAAGTCACGCAGACCGCAATTGCGCTAATTTCTCTGGGTCAGGCTGCCTAAAACCACGACCATTTACCTCTTCTGTGTTAGGTTCTTGCGGGACTATTTGGGAAACGAGATTTTGTTGTTATGCTAAGGTTTTAGAGCAAGTAGTAGATTCAGATTAGTGATTCATAACATGGATGTTCTAATTGAGTCAACAAAGGGGTTTGAGAAGGATCTTGGTAAGCTGAGTGAAGGCGATAAAGCAGCAGTGATTCAAAAAATCAACGACTGCGCCAGCCTCTTCCCAACTCAAAAAGCTGATGTTTATCGTAAGCTGCGACGGCTCGGCCTACCGTCAAATCTTAATGGCTACGAATCTTCACTGTATACACTACGGGTTTCTCAAAAACTAAGCGTGGTTTTGTCAGTTGACGAAGACCCAATTTTTGGGCAAGTTATTTTTACTCTTTTTCGGGCAGTCAAACATGATGACCTTGATCAAGCGTATAAAGATGTAGCAGAGTCCTTATATCAAGGGCTACTTCACTACGATCGAGAAACTGCTCAGATCTCGTAAGCTTATTTATGGCAAAAGCTCTGACTCTTTGCGATGAATACGGCGTTACTTACGAAGCCATGAAAATTTTGCCAAATGACAAGCTAAAAATTTGTTTTCTTGAAGCCTTGTCAGAACTTGAAGACAGCGAGTGTCACAGAACAAGAAAATTTCCAAAAACGAGACTGCATAAAGTAAAGGGTGTGAAGCAGGCAATTTATCGTGCCGATATCGATAAGGTGTCAGGCTGGCGTATCCACGTTCAATACCTTAATGGGCAAATTCATCTCAAAGATGTGATTGAGGGGCAAAGGCACGATGATGTCATTGAGGTGATTAAATCTAAGAAGACACGCTACGAGTAGTTCTCAGTCCTGCTTGTTGCCTCACCTGCACCAGCTTTCCGAGAGGTTGTTTGGTTCGATCGTAGTGCATCTTGCAGCATAATTAGATTGTTCCACGAGAACTGGATACAAATGTTACCTGTTAGGAACAATACATCCATCGCCAGTTCTGTAGAACAACCTCGTTGGAACCGACACGCGAAACATGGTCGGTAAGGTTAACCGCACTGCTAACTAAAGTTAACAGTAGCTGTAATCGATCTGGTGCGGTTCAACTCGATCGTTAGCCTGGTAATCTGCTAGTGGGCAGTTAGCAAACTCCGTTGAAAGGCGTTTACACTGAGTCATGAACTTGTGAAGTGCCGCATCATGTCAGAGCCACTCAAGAGAATCACAATCAATCCCAGGCAATGTGGCGGTCGTCCCTGCATTCGAGGGATGAGAATCCGAGTATCGGATGTTTTAGACTTGTTTGCGGCTGGGCTGAGTGCTGAAGAGATTTTAGAAGAGATGCCTGATCTTGAGGCAGACGATCTGAAAGCAGCACTTTTATACGCATCACGTAAGCTCAATCATCCGGTATTAGTTGCATGACAATTTGGGTAGATGCCCATCTGTCGCCCGCGATCGCAACTTGGATCATCAGCTCTTTTAGAATAACAGCATTAGCCTTACGCGATGTTGGGTTGAGAGATGCTGAAGACTCTGAGATTTTTGAGGCAGCAAAGGCTCAAGCAATTATCCTCATGACCAAAGACAGCGACTTTGTTGATCTGGTTGGTCTTCTTGGATCACCACCACAAATCATCTGGTTGACGTGTGGAAATACTTCAAATGCTCGATTGCGAGAGATCTTGAGCGCGACTTTACCAGAAGCACTGCAACTTTTACGAGCAGGTGAAGCGTTAGTCGAAATCAGTGGAGATTAGCAGCGTAGGGTCACTCGTGAACTCGATCGTCAAAGCTAGTCGTCATGAGAGAAAGTTTATCTGCGGTGGGTGATAGGCACCGATATCTAGAATTAATCTACACCGCGATCGCCACTCCCTCGATCGCTTCATCTGCCGTTTCGTATAAATCACGTAGCTGCGCCAACTTCTCTGGTTCAGGTTGCCAAAAACCACGACCGTTTGCTTCTAACATTCGGCTGACGATGTTGCGAAATGCTTCAGGGTTTGCCGATCGCAGTTTGTTTGCCATCTCTGCATCGAGCGCATAGGTTTCGGCGGCTTGGTCATAGACCCACGACTCTTGAAAATCGACGGTGCCGCCCCAGCCAATCAAAGCCGTCATACGTTGAGAAATCTCGTATGCTCCGCCAGAACCCTGATCTGCCATTGCTTCCGCCCATTTTGGATTCAACAACTTCGTGCGATATTCCATTCGCAGCAGATCGTCTAAATCGCGAGGGGTCGAATCTTTTGAAAAACTCTCGACAAAACTCGCCTGGACTTTTTTGCCCTGCTGCTTTTCTGCTGCCCGCTTTAATCCGCCCGTGTTGGCATAATATTCTTGAATGTCTGTCAAGCCATATTCGACCGAATCGATTTCTTGAATGATCCGATCGGTCGTTTTTAATAGCGATTGCAAGATCAGCGATCGATCTTGTCCTTTATCGCTTCTGCCATAGCTAAATCCGTTGCGACTCTGCCAGGTTTGCGCTAATTCATCGCCCGATTCCCAATTACCAGCAACAACCTGATCGTTAACGAGAGAGCCATAATCTCCAGATGGATTGGAGAATAGCCGTGCCGAAGGATTTTCAACGCCTTGAGACTTGAGCGCTACAACGTGTTTACGAATGAAATTTTGATCGTTTGGTTCATCAGCATCGGCAGCACGTTGAAACAGATCATCTAATAGCTCAATGATGTTGACAAAGCTATCTCTAAAAATGCCTGAAAGATTAGCTAACACATCAATGCGCGGATGTCCAACTTCTGCTAAAGGCTTTAACTCATAGCGGACAATTCGCCCCGTGCCTTCTTTAACGGGTTCTGCACCGACTAGCTCTAATAAAATGCCCAGCGATTCACCTTTTGTCTTAATCGCGTCTAAGCCCCACAGCATCACTGCAACGGTTTCAGGATAGGTACTGTGCTGCTGCAAATGTTGCGTGAGAATTTGTTGCGCGATCGCTCTCCCTCGTTCATAAGCGGCAGGTGAAGGCATCCGATAAGGGTCGAGGGCGTGAATGTTGCGTCCGGTAGGCAAAACTCCTGCACCGTCGCGCAGCAAATCACCACCGGGAGCAGGCGGAATATATTCTCCATTCAGTCCGCGTAGAAGATTAGTAAGTTCGTCGGTGTTTTGAGCCAGCAAATTGCGGATCTGCAATGCCTCCTCAGTCTCTAGCGAACCATCAAAATAAGCGTTGAGATAACCGTCTAATTCTTCGGGGTTAGGTGGTTCACCGAGGACATGCAGACCCGATGAGAACAGACGATTTTCGAGAATTTGCAGATACTCGTAGAGAGTGACTAAGTAGTGATTAAAGGCATCGTTGCTGAAAAGTTTGACGGTCTCGATCGTGAATTCCATCCCCATCTGTTTAGCCTCTGCAAATGGACAATCTGCATCCAGTCCAGTGTCGCTAATCTTCTTACAAATCGCCTCTTTTAGCGCATAATTTTTATCGGGATCTTCACGATATTCAGCAATCAGATCGCGTAGGGTGACGAGTTCTTTATACAACCCCGATCGACCATAAGGCGGCACGTTATGCGAGATTAAAACGCCATAGCCGCGACGCTTTGCCAGAATTGATTCTGAGGGATTATTGGCAGCGTAAATGTAGAGATTGGGCAAATCTCCAAGCAAGACATCTGACCACGAATAGCCCGTGTTGCCCAACGGAGAACCGGGGAGCCATTCAACGGTGCCGTGCATCCCAAAGTGAACGATCGCGTTTGCCTGAAAGTCTTTTTGCAGCCACTGATAAAATGCGGCATATTGCGGATGAGGGGTGAGGTCACGATCGAACATTAATCGCATTGGGTCGCCCGAAATCCCTAACGGAGGTTGTACTCCAATCCACACATTGCCAAACTGAACACCGCCCCAGGTGAGGTCTTCACCCATCGTTTTGATGCCGCTTCCTGATAGCGACTTCCACTGTTTCTCAATTCGTGAGGTCAGAAGATAGCCTAGCCATTTTTCTAACGTCCGAACGTTGACAGAATGTTGAGTTGAATCATCAGTTTGGGATTCACCGAGCCATTCATCAGCTTGTTTGACTTGACGAATAATTTCTTCGCCGTTTTCGGGCAAGTCTCCGATCGTGTAGCCTTGATCTTTGAGTGCCTGTAAAAGTTTGAGCAGCGACTTCGGCACATTCAACAATGCGGCTGTGCCGACGGCTCCATAACCGGGGGGGAAGCCATATAAAATGATAGCGAGTTTACGATCGCTGACCGATTTCTGTCGCAGATCAATCCAATTTTGCAGCCGTCCGGTGAGCCGTTTGACTCGTTCGGGAATCAGGTAAATCTTCTCACCGACTAAACCGCCGAGTGGAATGGTGTCGATCGCGCCATCTAATTCTGGCAGCGCATACAGCACAACGCTTTGCAAACCGCCGATGCCTTGCCGCGTCCAGGAGTGGATGTCTTGAATCAGCAGCGGTGCCGCCACTAAATAAGGAATATTTTTGGCACTGAGAATGCGTTTTGCCACGTCGGTTTGACGACCCGCTTCCATCGATCCTGCTGGGCCTCCGACTAATGGAAAGCCGATCGTAGACACGATCGCGTCTACTTTTACCGCTTCACTAGAAAGCGATTTTGTGTCTACGATTCCTTGTTGACGTTGGGCTTGCTCATAGTCAGTTGTCATCAAGTCACGCACGGCAACATGTCCTTCAACGCCGTTAATAAAAATTGGCAGAGGAATCAAACCCGCTTGCTCAAAATGTCGAATTAATTGAGCAATATAAGGCTGTTTTGTAATGACGTGCTTTCGATAAAGCAAAATGCCAACTACCGGAAGATTGTTAGATTGGCGAGTTTGATACCAGTTCAAATATTGTTTAGGAGACTCAAAATAACCTGAATAATCTGGGTGTAATAAGCCGATGTTGGGAGTCTCGATCGGAGGTGCAATCTCTCCAACTTCTAACCCTAAATACTGCTCTGCCAAAACCCAAAACAGAGATGCCACATTTTCTGATCCGCCCGCATTCCAATAGCCATAAACAATCAGCCAGTTCCGCAGATCTTGCACCTTTTGACCTGGAACAAACTTTAGCAGTTTCGGCCCAATTTTGAGAAAGCTAATGTAACCTGCAAGTTTGTCTTCTTCGCGCCCATTGCCAAACTTGTCGAGGATGAACTTAATGGGTTTGGGCATTCCCTTGGGCTTGTCACCAATAGCAAACTTTCCTAGCTGTGTGAGGCTCATCAACTCTAACGCCGACTCAAACACTAGCCGAATCGGAATGGGCTGCACTCGCTCTCGTAGCCACATCACCTGATCATAGTCAAACAGCAGACTCCCAAAAAATACGTCAGCATTGCGGAGGGCAGACTCAACTTCAGTCGAGTGGGTGGTGAGATCGCGATCGCTAAACACTAAAATCTCTAGTTCTGGGCACCGCGCCTGAGCTACTTGAGCCGCCTGTCGGTAAAGATCCGCGTTGAAGGACTCAAACCCAGCGATTAAAACAATCCGTTTCATGCCCTAATTGTTAAGAAGTTCCGATGTCTCAATCTTAAAGCAGTCTCCAAAAAGAAATGCACCTCTCGGCGAGAGGTGCAGATCCAAAACCTTATTTAAAAGTCATCCAGCTTTGCTAAGATGCTTTTTCAACCTAATTTTGAGAAAGGTTTTGGTTGCGTTTCCGCAGAAACATGCCGCCTGTTGCCAACAGTCCCAACACAATGCCCGGTTCAGGAACCGATTTCGGCTTCAGATTGCCATCAAAATCAAACTTGCCTGTTCCCTGATGGAAAGAGTGGTTATCAGATTCAAAACCGCCCCCATTCGTGCTGGATTGGGAAACCACGATTTTGTCAAAGTTGTCGGCACTGCTGTCGGAGTAGAAATGGACATAGCCGTTGCCTTCTCCATTTTGCCATGAGGCTTTAAACAAAGCCGCGTTGTTGAGAATGTCAGCAGTGGTAAAAGACTTGACCAGTTTGTCTTTGCCAGTTGTGCCACTTTGGTAAAAAGAGAACGTGTTGTTTTGGCTCACTGCACCCCAGTCAATCCCAAAGTAGTTTAGGGTTTTGTCCAATTTAATCGTTGCAGCATCGCCGTTAAAAACTGCCAGATAGTTAGAGCCGTTTTGCTTGCCTGTTGACCCAGCAGGTGCCCACTGGTCAGCACGGACGCTGCTAGTACCTGAGGTGTTTTCAAACGAGTATTTAGCAAACCCGGTGGTGGGCACTTTGCCTGAGTTGAAGTCGATCGTGGTGGTCTCCTTTAACTTAGCAAACTCGGAGAATGCACCTTGATTCGTTTCCCCATTCAAACCGGGAGCGCCGTTGGTGATTTTAAATGAGATGGCTTGAGCAGAACTTGAGTAGCCAAGGGCTGCAATCGTGCTAACTGCTGCGATACAAAAGACATTGATGGATTTCATTGATTTGGGTTCTCGCCTATCTATGACCTTTCAACTGTCATTATCAACGCAGCAATAGGGCAAAGTCTTTGAGAGAAAGTACTGAACTTATCAACAATTTTGCTTCTAAACTTTTTGATATCAAATCAATAAAATCTTTCTACAAACTCCGTTAACTTACTTCAGTAATGAGCAAGTAAAGTTCCTTTGTTCATGACAAGTTCAAACATTCTCTTTGAAGCTTTTGACAGGTTCACGAGTTCTTTAAAGTCTACTGTGTAAACTTACATAGCCTCAATAGTTCTACTTAGAGATTAACACGCTGACTTGTGAGTAGAAGACTCATGAAAGTGTCCTAGTTTTCACCGATAAATTCAGAGAAGCCTAGCTTTGTTTAAAGCAAAAATCGATCGCTAGTCTGCGATCGGCAAAGTCACCGCAACAATCGTCGAGCCATCTAATAGCATCTGACAGGTGACTGCTCCGTTTTGAACTTCAACTCGTTTGCAGCAGAGGGCTATCTCTGGGGCAAAGTCGCGCTCACCTAATGAGACAAATCGTTGAGCAGTAATGCTGATGGTTATTTGTGACTCAAGCTGGTTGACTTCTAAAATGGTGGTCACATCGGGATCAGAACATTTCAGCGATCGCCCCAAAAGATCGGTTAAAACTTCTTCGAGCAAGTCACGATCGGCAATGACGGGCGGCAAAACCGCAGGAAATTTGCAAATTAAGCGCGGAGTCTCAGCTTTGGGGGCGAGCAGATGACGACTCACGCAATCTAAAAGCAGATGCAAATCTAAAGCTTCTAGCTGAACGGTGACTTTTCCGGCTTCTATTTTTTGCAGCAGGGTGGCATCGGCAAGCAAATCTCCTAGCTGTTGGAGTTCGGCTGCCATCGACGCGATGTTAATCTGCCACTCAGATGAGTCGTGAACCGCTTGATTGAGTTGGGTCAAATAAGTCTGAATCGAGGTCAGCGATCGTCCGACTCGCCGCTCGATCGCCGTCACTAACTTCTGCTGAGACTTGAGCTGATTTCGCAGATCAGCCGTTTCCACTTCTTCTAGCGAGGGTGAACTTAGAGGGAGTGGGGCGCATTGCTGAGACATGATGCCCAAAAGATGATTGATGCTTTAATTTTACTGCTGCTTTAATAAAGTTAACAAATATTCAAACTATCCTCAAGCTTTTCTCGACTACAAAAATGGTGGAGAGACTTTCGCCCTCCACCGATTCGCTATTTCCCAGGGCAGGAATTAACTGCCAGGAGTGAGGTGATCGATCGCATCAACGACCCGCTCAACCACATTGGGGTTACTTTTCCCCTCCCCGTTCACCATCATGGCTTGAGGAGTTTTGGGCGTGCCGTGCAATCGTGGATCGGGTTGGGGTGGTTCTGGGATTGATCCGATCGGTTCAGGATTCGCCACATACTGAAACTCGCCTTTGCCATCCATTGAGGGACCTTTTGCCCAACGTCCTTCGGCGCTTTCTTCTCCCTCAGAGTTGTTCCAGAATTGATACGCATACTCGTTCTTGCCATATTCATAGGCAATGCCGGGAACAACCGTATCCTCAAATCCTTCACTCTTGAGATCTTCGATCGCCGCTAACCACTGGTTTTGATGCATGGTGTCACGGGCGATCATGAAGCTGAGATGGTCTTTCACGCCTGGGTCATCGGTCATCTGATACAACCGTACAGCCTGCATCAGACCTTGAGATTCAGCATGGAGATTAGAACGAAAGTCTGCCAATAAGTTGCCACTGGCGACGATAAAGCGACCGTTCCAGGGGAAGCCGACACTATCAGATGGCGTTGCACCTCCACCAGAAACAATTTCGTGCTGGGGGTTCATCGCTGCCACAATCACATCTCGGGGGTTCATCCCGCCCATAACCGCACCGACGACGGGATCTTTTGCACCATCTTCTTGCATTTTGACTGGGGCTTTCTCTAATAGATGAGCGATCATCGTGGCTAACATCTCAACGTGACCAATTTCCTCAGTCCCGATATCTAGCAGCATATCGCGGTATTTAGCAGGTCCGCGGCAGTTCCAGCCCTGAAATAAGTACTGCATCATTACAGTCATTTCCCCAAAGCTACCCCCGATGAGTTCTTGCATTTTCTTGGCATAAATCGGATCGGGATTTGCGGGTGGAGTGAAGTATTGTAATCGTTTTGTGTGATAGAACATGGCAAGTTAAATTCCTAGGCTTAGGGTATTGCGCTTGATTTGAGACGACAACAAGATGCGTCTCTAAACTGAGCTAATAACACTTGATATTTGTGTCATTCCTACTCCCTATGTAACTAGTTAGAAACTTCCTGTTCGTCAGCCTTTAGGAAGGCAAAGCGTATCCAATAGAGATAAGAGATATAGCACTTCCTAATCCCTTAAAGTGCCAACAAAGGCTTAAGTCCCTTTGCTTAGGAATTGCCATACTAAAACGCAAATTTTAGTTAACCAACCGATCGAACGAAATCAAACCTTTATGTAAAGCAAAGTTGTAGCCTAAAAGTAGTAGAAAGGCTATTAATTGAACACAAAAAATCGGCTTGAAGGTCTACTATTATTAATTCGCTAATTATTTGTAGTTAAATCTCTTATATTTGCGAAAGTAGTTAGTCTAAAGTTTTATGCAATAAAAAAGTCAGAGAAACTTTTCTCTGACTCGCTGCAAACGATAAACAGTTGGTTAATTAAGGTACGACGAGATTCGACAGCCGTGACATATCCTCCGTCATCGCCTACCCGACGCTGATTGCAAGCAATACAACGATGGCTCTCCGAGACTTTGGCTACTCGTTTCATTGGCTGGGCAACCCCTATCGCCTCCACGAGCGTTGTTTAGACTCCGCGTCATGACCCACCGCAGAGGATTAATTTTTGTTTGATGCGGTAGGCTTTTCAGCTTCCCGACTCGTGTCACTCCCGCCTGTTGATTGAGTCTCGTACTCTAGGTTAGGGACATTCCCGAACTATGCTGGTTCTGAGGGTTGCAGGCATTTCGGATGGCAACTTCACCAATGAAGCGATTGTACCATGCTCGTTGATGGCAGAGGAGATTGGCGCTTCCTCGTTGATGCTAATCTCTGAGCAAGCGACGCTTACTATCGCTTAAGCGCTCAGACCTGGAGGAGGGTTTCCCTCCGTAGCGCTCAGTGCTGAAGACGGGTTCCCCATCGCAGGCAACTGAGTAAGAAGGGGACTGAGTAAGAAAGCATCGACTCGTCAGTGCCCGTCTTATATCCCGACGTTCATCGAAGCGGCAGAACGCGGGGCTTACGACGTTAGGGCTAAAATTGCACCTGCTCCGAGAATGTGGCCGAACCTAGTCGCGCCAATCAATGCAGGCAACCCAAAACCGCCTAACGGGCTAGAAGCTGGCAGGGCAGGGAAAGCACTCGGTTTCTTGATAGTAAATTTGGCAAACGCGATCGCCAAAATATTGCAGACGATCATGACGATCGCTACTGTCGGAGTCCATTCTAGGGCGAACGCACACGTTTCTTGATCATTGGCGGGAGGGGTTAGGAACTTGAGCCAAAACCTTGGTGAGATAATGATCATCCCAACCCGCCTTAAGTCGTTTAGCACGCGTGCCGCCTTTGGCGGACTGCTCGTGAGAGCTTAAATTCACCGCGAGATGGCAAATCACCGCTAAGTTTTCTGCACAATCCCCCTGAGTGGCGCGAGCTGGGTCTTCTCGGAATCCGCCATCCAAAATCCCCTGCAATGGATTCTCAAGGCCCCAGTGACCCCGTACCGCAGGGGCGAAACCTGTTGCATCCAGCGGTAAACTCAGCCGCTAGTAGCGCCTTTCACTCGTCATGTCTCCTATCGCAGAGGCTGAAACCGAAAAAGTTGCCCTTCCCGCTTGACTTTTAAGATCATCGCTAAATCCCTCTCCCAGAGCGGGAGAGGGACTTTGAAGCTGGCTCCCCTTCTCCCAAATTTGGGGAAGGGTTGGGGGATGAGGGCAAATTTTGATTCACGCAGGAGGTCTAATAAATAATGTAAGTGAACGCGCTAATCTGGTAGATGGCGGATCACAAAACCTTCGCCTACTATATTTTGATAGACTGCCGATCGTTTGACTTTTATTTGACCTATGTTTGACGCTCTCTCTGAACGCTTAGAACAAGCCTGGACTAAATTACGCGGTCAGGACAAAATCTCTGAATCCAACGTCAAAGACGCGCTTCGAGAAGTTCGTCGTGCTCTGCTCGAAGCCGATGTTAACCTGCAAATCGTCAAAGATTTTGTAGCTGAGGTTGAGCAAAAAGCACTCGGCGCAGAAGTCGTGCAGGGAGTGCGCCCCGATCAGCAATTTATTGAAGTTGTCTATAACGAGCTAGTCCAGGTGATGGGCGAGGCGAATGTCCCACTAGCTGAAGCGCCATCAAAACCGACGATCGTGCTGATGGCAGGTCTGCAAGGCACGGGTAAAACCACCGCTAGTGCCAAACTCGCGCTCCATCTCCGCAAAGAAGAACGCACCACGCTGCTAGTCGCGACCGATGTCTATCGACCTGCGGCGATCGACCAACTCGTCGCCCTCGGCAAACAGATTAATATCCCAGTTTTTGAACTAGGGACAAGCGCTGACCCCGTTGAGATTGCGCGTCAAGGAGTCGAGAAAGCGAGAGCCGACGGCTTTGATGTCGTAATCGTTGACACAGCAGGTCGTCTGCAAATCGACCAAGAGATGATGGGCGAACTTGCCCGGATCAAAGAAACCATTCAGCCCCATGAAACCCTGCTCGTCGTGGATGCCATGACTGGACAGGAAGCCGCCAACCTGACCCGCACTTTTCACGACCAAATTGGTATCACGGGAGCCATTCTCACCAAATTAGACGGGGATACTCGCGGGGGGGCTGCGCTGTCAGTGCGACGCATTTCAGGACAGCCAATCAAATTCGTTGGCGTGGGTGAAAAAGTCGATGCGTTGCAGCCGTTTTACCCCGATCGCATGGCATCGCGCATTCTCGGCATGGGCGACGTTTTAACGCTGGTCGAGAAAGCCCGCGAAGAAGTCGATATGGCAGAAGCCGAAAAGATGCAGGAGAAAATTCTCTCTGCAAAATTCGACTTTACCGACTTTCTCAAGCAGACCCGCTTGCTCAAAAACATGGGTTCTCTGGGCGGCATCATGAAGCTGATTCCGGGTATGGGCAAGTTGAGCAGCGAACAGCTTGAGCAAGGGGAAACCCAACTCAAAAAAGCGGAAGCGATGATCGGCTCCATGACGGTTCAAGAGCGCAAAGATCCCGACATTTTGTCGAGTTCTCCGAGTCGTCGCCGTCGCGTTGCCAAAGGCTCTGGTTATGGCGAGAGAGAGGTCAGCGAACTGGTGACCAACTTCCAGCGAATGCGAACGATGATGCAGCAAATGGGGCAAGGTAACTTCCCCGGCATGGGCGGAATGCCCGGAATGGGAATGCCGGGTATGGGCGGTGGAATGCCCGGAATGCCCGGAATGGGCGGCAACCCTTCCCCTCAGCCTGGATGGCGCGGCGGCGGTGGCAACCCCAATAAAAAGAAAAAGAAAGACAAGAAAAAGAAGGGCTTTGGAACGCTGTGAGGTTGATTCAGTTTCAAGACTCAACATCGTGCCCTCTAGCTGTGATACGATAAATAGTCCACGATCGAACGATTTTGTAATCCAACAGGAGTTCAGTTTTCTAGCATGATCAAACTGCGATTAAAGCGATTTGGCAAAAAGCGCGAAGTAAGTTACCGCATTGTCGCGATTAACAGCCGTGACCGTCGCGACGGTAGACCGATCGCTGAAGTCGGTTTCTATAACCCTCGCACCGACGAAACGCGGCTTGATGTGCCCGCGATCGAAGCTTGGCTGCAAAAAGGCGCACAGCCGACCGAAACAGTTCGCAACATTCTAACCAAAGCTAACGTTCTAGAACAAAAAGTTTGGGCCTGATTCTTCTATGCCAGAGCATACCGCCGTGCCCGACTATGCAAGCTTGGCACGCTTTTTAGTTCAGCCATTTTTAGAAACCCCAGACTCGCTTAAGGTTGACTGCGAAATTTCGTCGCGCTCACGGGTCTGGGTGCGGTTAGCCTTTGAAGGAACCGATAAAGGACGGGTGTTTGGTCGCGGTGGGCGAAACATCCAAGCGATTCGGAGTGTCCTTGAAGGCGTGGCAAAAGCCGCCGGACACACTGCCCTGCTAGATGTTTACGGCACCCCAAAAGAAGGGTCTGACCACGAACGATCGGATGAGTCATTTTCTCCCCGCAGATCGGAAGCGTCACCTCGTCCGTCGGGCGCACCACGCGTGGTGCCCAAGCCTAAACCCCGACCAACCGAGTAAAGGAATTTTGCAGTTTTGAGCCAGTGTCTTATAACCCTCGCTAGACTAATAAATAGACGCTGAAAAGGCACCTGATCAGTCTGCAAAGATACAGATTCAGGTGTCTTTAGCGTTTAGATGTTGAATTTTGGATCTAGCCTTCATTAAGATTCAGCATTGTGACTCTATACCCTAACCCTGGTCTGAATGGTAGAAACCTTAACTGTCGAATTGCCAAGTGTCGAAAGCGCGATCGCGCTAGCCGGAACCCAAGAAAATAATCTGAAAACATTAGCCAAGCAAACCGGGGCAACTCTGGTGATGCGAGGGCAAGAGCTATTGATCTCTGGCACCAAAAATCAGATTGATCTCAGTCAGCGACTAGTTCAGGCTCTAGAAGAATATTGGAGCCAGGGAAAATCGATTACCAGCGTTGATATTCTCACAGCGCGTCAAGCCTTAGACGCTCATCAAGAAGACACTCTGCAAGAGCTTCAGCAAGATGTCTTGGCACGGACGCGACGCGGCGACGTGATTCGGGCTAAAACCTTTCGACAACGGCAATATATTCAAGCCGTTCGCAGCCATGATCTGACGTTTTGCATCGGCCCCGCCGGGACTGGAAAAACCTACCTAGCGGCAGTTCTAGCTGTTCAAGCGTTGCTATCAAATGAGTATGAGCGGTTGGTGTTGACCCGCCCGGCGGTGGAAGCGGGAGAGAAATTGGGCTTTCTACCTGGAGATTTGCAGCAAAAGGTCAATCCCTATCTGCGTCCCCTTTATGACGCGCTGTATGAATTTGTCGAGCCAGAAAAAATCGCTAGTCTAATGGAGCGAGGCGTTATTGAAGTGGCTCCGATCGCCTACATGCGCGGTCGCACCCTCAACAATGCGTTTGTGATCGTGGATGAGGCCCAAAATACGACTCCCGCTCAGATGAAAATGCTGCTGACTCGGATTGGGTTCCGCTCTAAAATGGTGGTGACGGGCGACTTGACTCAAACAGATTTGCCTAATCACCAAACCTCTGGGCTGTCGATGGCAGAGCGAATCTTACGATCGGTCGATGGTATCGCGTTCTGCAATCTCTCTAAAGCTGACGTAGTGCGCCATCAGTTAGTGCAGCGCATTGTCGAAGCTTACGAAACGTTCGAGCAGTAGTCTACTTAGAGAAGGGCTGAATAAAGGGAAACCCATCTAAAACATAACTTTGACGTTTGGGTCTGACGCAGTAACGTTTGCGCTCACCGGACACAGATAATTTTTACAGCTCAACCAACCACTTTGGGAAGTTCCAGTACAGCGCAGTTTTTTGCCTATACACTTTACCTTTTATGGATTACACCAAGTGCTTGAATCTCACCAGATGGGCCACTAGTTTCTCCAGGTGGAATAATGAGTGATGTTGCCCTATCATAAAAGGTAACATTACCTTGCTTCAGTTGGGAAAACCAAGGATCTCTAGAGACATGATCATACCCAGTAGATAAGTATCCCAATCTATTTGCTTCATATGAAAAAAGCCATTGATTGCCATAAAGCTCGTCTTCTGTTAAAAATTGTTCCCATTTCTTGGTAATCAACCATTCTGGAATCCTTCCTCGTTGCTGTGCATCCAACGCTAAAATCGCAACAATAGAATCTTCCATACCAGAAATTGCTTGACTGGCTTCTTTGTATATAGCCAGCTTGAATACAATTATTGACCATATAGCCCAAGCCACTTCACTGCTATGTCCGAGCGGGGCATGTTGAAGAACTTGCAGATTGAGATTTTTTTCGAGTGAGTCTAGGTCAATTGGGTATTTCTTAATTTGATTATTCTGAAATATTGATAAGGCATCGCGTAAAGTACTTGATTCGATTGTCACTGACTGCAAGAGTAAACTTTCGAGCAATGACCAATTATCTGGATGAAGTTCATGAAAGTTTTCAATTCTTGCAATTGCATACTTAAGAACTGGCTCTTGAGGAGCCTCCTTAGAGATTTGAAAAGCGCGATCGAAATAGCGAATGATGTCTTGCATTTGAGCAAGCTTACTCTTGCTGAATTTGTAATCAGATAACTCTAAAACCCAGGTAGAGTCTAAAGAACAAGGTAACTTAACAATTCTAGTCTTATCAGGATTAAGAGTTAGTTCAAAATCTGATAAAACTTGCTGAAGATGACTTAGAGCTGTCTCTGCTTCTGAACGAGTTAGAAAAACGAATTCATAATCATCGCTGTAGCGAAAGCCTCTGTATGGATGTGAACACGAGTTTGAAATCCGTCTTTCCAGTTCTAAATCTAAAGTACAAAGTATCAATTCAGCGATGACTAGCGATGTGTCAGGACTAATAGGAATACCCATTGTCTGACCATCCTGGCTGTTACGAATCAATTTATCAAGTTGATTTCCAAGCAAAGATGAATCATTTCTTCGGCTTTTTGCAATTTCTTTTCCATGCACGGCCCAAGGGATGCTGTGCGTATAAATGGACTGGTAAAACTGTGAAATATCTGTCTGTAAAGCATATCTACCGATTGCTCTATTTTTAGCTCTTTCCCTAGGGAGATCAGGAAAATCAAGTAAAGGTGAAATTGAGCGATTACGCTTTGGATGTGGTGTATGGACAGGTTTGCTTTTTGAAAAATTAGATTTTTGAGTTATTAATTTAATGTCACTCCAATTATTTTCTATAACTTTAGCTATCTCTATAAAAAAAGCTGGATTTTGAATACTTAACTTTCTTCTCAAAGACCCATACCTTACATGGCTATGTGAGTAAAGCTTTGAGTTATTTCTAGAAGGCGGTTGCAAGGAACTGTTAGCTACCACGAAGTCAGCAAGCGAGCTGGCTTTAAATGGTGGAGGGAGTTCTCTAGGAAAGTAACCTCTCGCAATCAAATCTCTCCTATCCATCTATTCCCCCAGTAATGACGGCTCGTTTAGCCCTTAATTATAGTTATGAAACTCAACGCCTCAGACATTTTACTTTCAAGTGCAGACAGATAACCTTTAAGAACTACCCAGAAAGCTAACTTCTTTTTAGGAAGAGTTTCTGCATAACACCCTAAATTAGGGAACATGTGTAGAGTTTCCACCTATTTTCAGATTTAGTCCAGTTGTCAGAAATTGTCTTGGACTTGCCTGTGACTTGACTTCTGCACTTAATTTTTGGTGCGATCGCCTGAGACAAAACGACGATCGAGTACATTCAACCCAGCAGGGTCTCTAACTTAGCGAGAACCTCTTCGATCAGGGCATCGGGTGCCTTCTCGACAAATTTCGCCCGTCGCGATCGCCAATCAAAACTCTTCACTTGGTCACTCAAGATTACGCCTGATGTGATCATCTCCTCCATTAGCCGTACTTCAAACGAAAAACCTTTTGATTGATTAGTAATGGGGCACATTAGCGCCAGAGAAGACAGATTGTTGTACCTTGCAGGAGAAAGAATGATTGCGGGGCGATATCCTGCTTGTTCGTGCCCTTCTTGAGGGTCAAAACTCAATTTCACAATATCGCCACGATCGGGCACATACACCCTTCGCTTACCAGATTTCATTACCAACGGGTTGCCCCATCTCTACTTCTGCGTGTACGTTATCTAAATTCATTCCGACTAGTAAATCGTCCAATGTATATTGCTTTTTCTCAGGCTTGATGATCAAACTGCCATTCACGACTGTGAAGGTAATATTTGTTCCTTCTTGCAAGTTAATCTGTTTTGCAATCTGCATCGGAATACGAACACCTAAACTATTGCCCCATTTTGCGACGACTTGAGGTTTCATTAGCTCGACCACTTGCAAAAGGATGTATAAACATTATAGATACAAAAGTGGTAGAACGGCTATTATCCAAATTCGGCTCATACTAACGCAGGTTCGAGCAGTGCGCCCTGCATTCGACTCAGCCAATCAATCAGATTAGAGAGTTGCTGATCGGCACTGAGAAGCCCTAACCCTCGCACAGTGACTTTGCCGGGTGCATAGACAAAGCGGGTTTGCAGATGATTCGGTAAATTTTCTTTGAGCAGATTCCAGGCGGGTTCCTCCATTGGGGTTTCGAGAATGACGTGTTGTTTGCCTTCGGGCTTGATGCGAGAAAAGCCAATCTTTTTGGCGACTTGCTTGAGTTCCATGACGCGCAGAAGTTGGAGAACCGCTGTCGGAATCGTGCCATAGCGATCGCTCCAGTCTGCTGCAATTTGGGTCAACTCTGGTTTAGAAGATGCGGTGGCAACCATGCGATAAGCATCCATTTTTTGGTCTAAATCGGGAATGTAATCGGCAGGAATAAATGCGGTGAGACTGAGATCGATCTGCGTGTCGTCCACTTTGGGAATTTCTTGACCGCGAATTTCTTTAATCGCATCTTCGAGCATTTCCATGTAGAGATCGAACCCGATCGCATCCATTTGTCCCGATTGTTCCGCTCCGAGTAAGTTGCCCACGCCGCGAATTTCCATATCTCGCACTGCTAACTGATAGCCCGATCCGAGTTGGGTAAACTCTTGGAGTGCGCGGAGTCGTTGACGGGCTGCGTCTGAGAGTTCGTGCTTTTTAGGATAAAACAGCCAGGCGTGAGCCTGAATGCCTGCCCGCCCAACTCGACCCCGCAATTGATAAAGCTGAGACAACCCAAACTTTTGCGCGTCTTCAATCAAAATCGTGTTGACTCTAGGAATGTCTAACCCCGATTCGATAATCGTGGTGCAAACCAGAATATCGGCTTCCGCTTCACCAAAAGTCAGCATCGTCGATTCGAGTTCTGATTCTGGCATTTGCCCATGAGCTACCGCGATTCTGGCACCCGGAATCATCTCCCGCAGTTGAGCCGAGATTTCTTCAATGCCTTCAACTCTGGGAACCACGTAGAAGATTTGTCCGCCGCGATCGAGTTCTTGCCGAATCGCCGATCGCACCATTTCGGGATCGTAAGGCGACATGTGAGTCTTAATGGGACGACGAGACGGTGGAGGAGTCGTAATTAAACTCATTTCGCGCACACCAGATAACGCCATATACAACGTTCGCGGAATCGGAGTCGCGCTGAGAGTGAGAACGTCAACTTGAGTTTTGAGCGATTTGATTTTCTCTTTTTGATTGACACCAAACCGTTGTTCTTCATCGACGACTAGCAGTCCCAAATCCTGAAACTGAATTCCTTTGCCTAAAAGCTGGTGGGTGCCGACGACAATATCTAATTCTCCAGTAGTCAATCGACGCTGAATATCTTTGCGTTCGTCAGCCGTGCGGAAACGATTGAGCAAACCCACCTGAATTGGGTAAGGCGCAAATCTTTCTTTGAGGGTGTGATAGTGCTGTTGCGTCAAAATTGTAGTCGGAGCCAGCAATGCAACTTGTTTTCCGGCGATGACTGCTTTGAAGATGGCACGAATCGCAACTTCTGTTTTGCCAAATCCGACATCTCCGCAGACCAGGCGATCCATTGGGCGATCGCTCTCCATATCCAGCTTCACGTCTTGCGTAGCTTTTAACTGATCGGGCGTTGGCTGATAGGGAAACGACTCTTCCATCTCTTGTTGCCAGGGCATATCAGTCGGGTAAGCAAAGCCAGACTGTTGCGATCGCTGGGCATAGAGATGCAATAAATCTACCGCGACTTTTTTAATCGCTTTACGGACTTTGCTCTTGGTTTTCTCCCAGGCTTTGCTCGACATCTTGTTGAGTTGCGGCGTTGCCTCGCCCACGCCTCGGAATCGAGACAGGGCGCTGAGTTGATCTGCCGCGACTCGCAGCAAACCATCAGCATATTTCAGAACTAAATACTCGCGAGTTTCGTCGTTGAGCGTCAAACTTTCAAGCTTGATGAATTGACCCACGCCATGATTTTTGTGAACCACGTAATCACCGGGCTGCAATTTGTTGGGATCAACTTGCTTAGAGGCGGCGCGACGACGTTTGCGAACATAGCTCGGAGTCGTTAAGCTGTGTTGCCCAAAAAACTCCCGATCAGTCACCAACACGACTCGAAAAGTTGGCAGAATAAAGCCTTCTAGCTCGGCTAAACCCGAATATTTGACCGCGACGGGAATGTGCTGAGTTTGCAGTTTGTCGATCGCCAAAAAATCGCGTGGGTTGGGCACAAATTGCGCGGGGCAATCATGCTCTTGCAGCAGCGAGACTGAACGAGACGGCTGGGCTGAGACAAGCCAGACTGAGAAACCGCGATCGCGCTCTCCTCTCAAAGTTTCGGCGAGTCGTCCAAACTGATGCGGCACCGCAGGAACGGGACGGCTGGCGAGATTTAGCCCATTTTTTTCTTCTGCCAGTTCGCTGAGAAACAGCCGATCGAAACACTCGACTTCAGCCAGAGATGCAGCAAAAGAACGGTGAGTTTTAGGAAACGGATGAGGAATTTCTTGCCAATGTTCTTCGACTTGATCAAACCAGCGATCGCCGTGTGCCTCACACATTTCTGGTTCGTCGAGGGCAATCAGCGTGTTGTCGGGTAAATAATCCAGCAAAGAGGCAGGTTTTGAGAAGGCGAGTCCTAAAAAGCGGCGCATTCCTTCGATCGCCTGTCCCTGCTCAAATTTTTCTTGATCCTCAGGAGAGAGATAAGACTCGACTTGCTCAAAGGTGAGATGAGATTGAATAATGGGACTGAAACTGGTGGGAGTCAGCACTAAGCGATCGATGCGATCGAGCGATCTTTGCGTAGACGGATCGAACTCACGAATCTGATCTAACTCGTCGCCAAATAACTCCAATCGCACGGGCAATTCTGCCGCAACGGGAAACACATCGATAATGTCTCCTCGACGACTCCACTGTCCTTCAGTTTCGACGAGATTGACGCGCTCATAGCCTAATCGTGCTAGTTCGTTACTGAGTGTATTCAGGTTTAACTCTTTGCCGCGATCGAGCGACAAACAATAAGGGGCAAATGCCTCAGCCGGGGGCAGGTGAGTTTGGAGGGCGCGTTCGGTGGCCACGATCGCCAGAGAAGCCTTCTCGGTTTCATCGTTCACCTTCACTAGATCTGCCAAGACTTGCAACTGTCCCCAATTCATCTCCGCTTCGGGGTCAAACGACTCGTAGGGCGACGTTTCAGACGTGGGATAAAAATGAACGGTTTGCCAGCCCATCGCCTCTAGTTGAGCGCTCCAGCGCCCGGCTTCTTCTAACGTCGCTGTCACCACCAGCAAAGGATGGGTTTGGGCTTGTGCCAGCGTAGACGCGACTAAGCCCTTGGGCAACCGTGCCAGCCCACTCAGTCGCAAAAATTGCTGCTGACTCAATTTATTGAGCAGTTCAGTCGTCAGGGGCAATCGTCTGAGGGCACGAGTAATCGAAGAGAACGCCATTGGTTAAGCGGGGGTGTTGCAGTTTAGCTATCTTTACATTTTATCGAGCGATCGAGGTGATTAGAAGACGTGACAGGTGAATGGTAAAACTCAGATACACTAAAACAGTCCGCACCATCCCTGCCAAATCAACAGGCAGCGTCAGGAATGCCTTTCACCGTCGAACTTCTGATTATCTTTCTCTTAACGATCGCCAACGGACTGTTTGTGATGTCAGAAATGGCGATCGTGTCTGCCCGAAAAGTGCGCCTTCAACAGATGGCAAATCAAGGAGACGCTAGAGCCAAAGCAGCGCTCGATCTGGCAAACGCGCCCAATAACTTTTTGGCGATCGGGCAAGTTGCCATCACGCTAATTGCGATCATTTCTGGTGCATTTGGTGAGGCTGCCATTTCTCGAAGAGTCGAGCCTGTTTTAGAATCAATCCCATTTTTGCGACCCTATAGTCAGCCGCTTTCGTTTGTGATCTCGGTGATTCTTCTGGCTTATCTGACGCTGATTATTGGCGAATTAGTGCCGAAGCGATTAGCGCTTAACTATCCCGAACGGGTGTCGTCGCTGGTGGCGATGCCGATGAGTTTGCTGGCAAAAGTGGCCTCTCCGATCGTCTTCTTGTTGGGTGTCTCAACTGACGTAGTGCTACGCGTCTTAGGCATTCGTCCCTCTGGTGAGCCGACCGTGACTGAAGAAGAAATTCGAGTCATGATTGAGCAGGGCACCGAAGCGGGAATGTTTGAGCAGGCAGAAGAAGACATCATGAAACGGGTGTTTCGGCTGGGCGATCGTCGCGTCAGTTCTCTCATGACTCCTCGCTTAGAGATTGTCTGGCTCGACCTAGAAGACTCGCTTGACGAAAACCGCCGCACGATGATGGAGAGTTCTCACTCTCGCTTCCCCGTTTGTCATGGCGGGCTAGATAATTTGCTAGGAGTCGTGCAGGTTTATGATCTGTTAGTTAAAACGCTGGCGGGTCAGCCGATCGATTTCACCAGTTCGCTGCATACGCCTGTGTTTGTGCCCGAAAGCACTCGTGCGCTCAAGGTGCTGGAGCTATTTAAGCAATCGGGCACTCAGATCGCGTTTGTTGTGGATGAATATGGGGTGATTCAGGGATTGGTGACGCTGACAGATGTGCTGCAAGCGATCGTCGGTGATATTCCCTCGGTCGAAGAACTGCAAGAGCCGCAAGCCGTGCGACGAGAAGATGGTTCGTGGCTATTGGATGGAATGTTGCCGATTTACCAATTCAAAGAGATCCTCAATTTAGAAGAGGAAGAGCTTCCGGGAGAACAACGGGGCAGCTATCAGACGCTCGGCGGTTTTGTAGTGATGCATCTGGGTCGTATTCCTTCAGCAGCCGACCACTTTGAGTGGAGTACGATGCGCTTTGAAGTGATGGATATGGATGGCAACCGCGTCGATAAAGTGATGGTGATGCCTCGCAGAACAGAAAGCCGAGGATTGGAAGGACGAGGAACTTATGAACCCGATCGACGAGACAGATCCTAATCTGACGTGAATTCGATGAAGCTTTTCGCTACGGCTGCAAATTCGGGTAGCCCCCTAAGTCCCCCAAAATTGGGGGACTTTGAACCTAAATTCTGGGCTTGCAGTCCCCCAGAATTGGGGGATTTAGGGGGCTGAAGCTCTGAAGAACGCAGCGAAAGAACTCAGCGAACTGACGTTAATCTGGTTAACCAAATCCTCCTCCTCCAGGCGTTTCGATCACAAAGATATCTCCCGGTTGCATCGTGACTTCGGCTTTGCTGGCTAGAAGATCGATCGCGCCATTCGATCGTTCGACCCAATTTTTTCCGACGAGTCCCGGTTCGCCGCCTTGCAGCCCAAACGGTGGCACGACGCGATGACCTGACAAAATTGCTGCCGTCATCGGTTCTCGAAATCGAATCTGACGAATCACGCCATTGCCGCCAGGATGCAAGCCTTTGCCGCCGCTGTTAGGACGGATCGCAAAACTTTCTAACAACACCGGAAAGCGCCATTCTAAAACTTCAGGGTCGGTGAGACGAGAATTGGTCATGTGGGTTTGCACAGCATCAGTTCCGTTAAAGGTTGCCCCTGCTCCTGAACCGCCGCAAATCGTTTCGTAATATTGATAGCGATCGTTGCCAAAGGTGAAATTATTCATCGTGCCTTGAGACGCTGCGATCGCATTTAAGGCTCCATACAACGCATCGGTGGCCGCTTGCGAAGTCTCAACATTGCCCGCAACAACTGCCGCCGGGTAGCGCGGATTGAGTAGACAGCCTTCAGGAACAATAATATCTAGCGGTTTGAGACAGCCTGCATTTAAGGGAATGTCATCATCCACTAGGGTGCGAAAAACGTAGAGAACGGCGGCTTTGCAGACGGCTAGGGGCGCATTGAAATTGGTAGGCTGTTGAAGTGAGGTGCCTGTGAAGTCGATCGTGGCGCGATGGGACGTGCGATCAAGACGAACGCTGACACAAATCTCGCAGCCATCATCCATCGGGTAAGTAAAGCTGCCGTCTTGAAGGGTTTCAATGACTCGACACACCGAGGCTTCTGCATTGTCTTGCACATGCTGCATATAGGTCTGGACTGTTTCTAAACTGAAGTGAGCAATCATTTTCCGAAGTTCTTGTACGCCTCGCTCGTTGGCGGCGATTTGTGCTTTTAAGTCTGCCAAATTTTGAGCCGGATTTCTGGCTGGGTAAGCATGATGGGTTAATAGTTCTAAGATCTCTGGCGATCGCAAGTGTCCTTGATCAACGAGTTTGAAGTGATTGATTAAGATGCCTTCTTGCTCGATCAAGGTGCTGTTAGGTGGCATTGATCCGGGTGTCATTCCACCAATATCGGCATGATGTCCACGAGAGGCGACGAAGAATAGCGGTGCAGAATTATTGTCTGTCCTATTCTCTTCTGTGAATATAGGCGTGATTACTGTGATATCTGGTAGATGAGTTCCTCCGTTATAGGGATTGTTTAAGACGTAAACATCACCAGGTTTTAGAATTATGTTTTTTGCATTCATTAAACTAATCACGCTCTCACTCATCGATCCTAAATGAACGGGGATATGAGGAGCATTCGCCACAAGTTGACCATGTTGATCAAATAGAGCACACGAGAAGTCTAATCGCTCTTTGATGTTGACTGACGAACTTGTGTTTTGCAATGTGAATCCCATTTGTTCGGCGATCGACATGAACAAATGATTAAAGATCTCTAAAAGAACAGGATCGGCAGATTTTGAAGTTTGGATTAGCGATGTTGGATTAGCGATTTCTAAACGCCTCAAGATTAAGTGATTGCGATCGCTGAGGTCTGCTTGCCAACCCGGTTCGATCACCGTTGTGCTAGTGGGATCGATGATCAAGGCACAACCCAAAATCCGATCGCCTGGATGTAAATCTCCACGCTGAAAGACGGGCGATTGTTGCCAACATCCCTGCGTATAAATGGGAACAGTGGCGATCGCGGTTAACGGACTAGTGCGACGATCGAGAATGATGATTTCTTGAGGCGCGATCGTGGTGCCAATCACTTCAACTGAAAGCGCTTCAACAATCAGTGCTTTGGTGTCGTCAATAAAGCCGTAACGTTGGCGATGAATTTGTTCAAACTGAGTCAGCATTGCGCTCAAAGTGCCAAAGTCTACGATTAGGGCTGAATCGGTTCCTTGATAGCGCAATCGGACTTTAGACAACACTTGAATGTGAGTATCTGCAATATCTTGACGCTGTAATTCTGCAATGCCTGCTGTGGCAAGATCGGTCAGAATTTGAGTCAGTTCTGGCAACAACTGATCAGTGAGAACGGCTTCGACAGCGCGATCGCGCAACACTCGCAGGTCTGCCAAACCCATGCCATACGCCGACAAAACGCCTGCATAGGGATGCAGAAAAACCTGTTTCATTCCTAGCGCGTCGGCGATCAGACAAGCATGCTGTCCACCTGCGCCACCAAAACAGCAGAGCGTATAGTCTGTAATGTCGTAACCGCGTTGGACGGAGATTTTTTTAATCGCGCTGGCCATTTTTTCGACAGCGATCGCTAAAAATCCTTGGGCAACCGCTTCGGGCGATCGAACATCTCCACTCGCGGTCTGAATGTCTGCCGCGAATGCTGCAAACTTCTGCTGCACAATTTCTGCATCTAGCGGCAAATCGCCACTCCTCCCAAACACATGAGGAAAGAAATCTGGCTGAAGTTTACCGACCCTGACATTGCAATCTGTGACGGTCAACTCGCCCCCGTTACGATAGCAAGCCGGGCCCGGCTTTGCGCCTGCCGATCGAGGCCCGACTCGATAGCGCGAACCATCAAAGTCGAGCAGAGAGCCGCCACCCGCCGCTACAGTGTGAATCGCCATCATCGGCGCACGTAGCCGCACACCCGCAACTTCTGTTTCAAAGGTGCGCTCATAATCGCTGTCGTAATGAGCGACATCGGTCGAGGTGCCACCCATGTCAAAGCTGATGATTTTGTTAAACCCTGCCAGTTTGCTGGTCTGTACAGCACCCACAATGCCCCCAGCCGGGCCGGATAAAATGCTGTCTTTACCTTGAAAGAGATCAGCGTCAGTCAATCCGCCGTTGGATTGCATAAACATAAGTCTCGGAGCATTGTGAATTGAAGTGTGAGCAGTTAGTTCTGTGGTAACTCGATCGACATATCGCCGCAAAATTGGAGACAAATAGGCATCAACAACGGTGGTATCGCCTCGGCTCACGAGTTTCATAAGTGGGCTGACTTGATGAGACACCGAGACTTGCGTAAAGCCAATCTTGTGCGCGATCGCCGCAATCTTCTGTTCGTGATCAGAATATCGATAGCCGTGCATCAACACGATCGCACATGCCCGAATTCCATCGTTATAAGCCGACTTGAGAGATACTATCCATGACGTTTCTTCGGCTGTTGAAAGTGCAGTCAGTTCTTCACCCTGGGCGCTATATCGCTCCTCAACTTCGATGACTTGCTCGTAGAGCATTTCGGGCAACACAATCTGGCGGGCAAAAATATTGGGGCGATTTTGATAGCCAATCCGCAGGGCATCTCGAAACCCTTTTGTGATCACCAAAACAGTGCGATCGCCCTTGCGTTCCAGTAGCGCATTCGTCGCAACCGTTGTTCCCATCTTTACTACCGCAATCTGCTCAGACGGAATCGGTTCATCTGTACTTACGCCTAAAATCTCGCGAATGCCTTGTAACGCTGCGTCTTGATAGCGATCAGGGTTCTCTGACAACAGTTTGTGAATCACTAACTTGCCATCTGGGTTTTGCGCCACGATATCGGTGAAGGTGCCGCCGCGATCGATCCAAAATTGCCAGCGCTGATCAGATTGCGTCATCATACCTACTAAAAATCTGATTATAAAGAGCGAATTCCGGTAATTAGTCCATGACAGATTCCGGTTAGAAAATCTAGATCGAGGGTTTCTAAACGATCGCTGGCTTTGTGATAGTTTGGATTGCGAAGATCTGCGGTGTCGGTGATCATTAAGGCCCGATCGCCACGATCCCAAAAAGGCGCGTGATCACTGCGTCGAGTTAATGGCAAAATCTTTCCTTTGTTAGGCACCGGAAGCCATTCGCAACCAACGCCTGCTTGACGGATATTGCGTCGTAAATGAATCAGATCTGGAATCGATTTTAGATTGCCAATTAATCCAATAAAATCGCCCTGATTGGGATAAAAATACTTTAGTCCGATCGGGTAATTTTGCGAATTGGGATCAGACACACAATAGCCCAACATCTCTAAAGAAATCATCAAACGCAACGGCTGCTCTTTGAGAGAGTGGGCGTAGTGAGTGCTGCCAGCACGATCGTAAGAAGTCTCCTCAAAGTCAAACGCTACTAATCGGATCGGATGTCGAGCAGGTTCGGCGTGAAAAGCTCTTGCCATCTCTAGCAGCACCGAAATCCCCGTCGCATTATCGTCGGCACCGGGCGAACCTGGCACCGTATCATAATGGGCACCGATCAAAATTTCAGATCGATTTACTTGATCTTGTGCAGGTAAATTCAGCACCCAATTTGAGTGAGTTTTTGCCCCGACTAGAAATTCATGACTCTCAGCAATTCCCCACTGGCTAAACTCCTGACGAATATATTGCTGTACATAAAAGTGTCCCTCAGTGGCTAAATAAGCATCCCGTTCGCGAATGATTTCTTGAAGGTGCGATCGTAACCGTTCTTTTAACGCCAGCATTCTTTAATCCTTCTAAACAAATTCGCCTTTTGCCACCATCACCACATGACCGCCGACCGAGACTTCGATTTTGTCACCTGTTTTCTGCGCCTTTAGCAACAGCAGCGACGGTCTGCCCATTTCATAGCCTTGCTCAACGCGCACATCGACTGAGGAATCGCCAAAATAGTGATATTGAGCCAGATATCCAGCGAGACAACCGTTGGCGCTTCCTGTCGCTGGGTCTTCTGGAATGCCTAACCCATCGACAAACACGCGCACACAGAGTTGATTTTCAGAATGATAGGTTTCGGGACAGAAAACCAAAATGGCTTGAGCTTCCGTGGTTTTAATCAGTTCAAATAGTTTCTCTCGGCTAATTTTGGCGTGTTGGAGTGATCGTTGCTTTTTCAACGGCACAATGATAAACGGTAAGCCCGTTGAAACTTCTTGAATGGGATAGCGATCGTCGAATTCATCAGCCTTGAGATTTAGAATTGGCGCGATCGTCTCTCTATCAAATTGTTGTCCAAAAGTTGGCTGATTTTGACGCATCCAGAGCAGATCAATCTTTTGATCTTGATAACTCAACGTCACCGGAATCTGTCCCACTTTGAGATTCAGCATTACCGTTTCTATGGGTTGCCGAATCACTTCTTGTTGCAAAATAAATGCCGTTCCTAACGTCGGATGTCCGGCAAACGGCAACTCTTGCTGAGGGGTAAAGATCCGAACAAAATAGCCGCCACTCTCAATGATTTCAGACACAACGAACGTGGTTTCAGAATAGTTCATCTCTTTGGCAATTCGCTGCATCTGCTCAGTAGAGAGATTCTCCACTCCGCGAAACACCGCAAGCTGATTGCCTGCATATTTCTCCTCCGCAAACACATCGACAATATAAAACTGCATTTTTTCTGCCTCACGGTTGACCTAACATAAACTGAAACCGTTATACCAATTTCAAAAACAATTGCGATCGCTTGAACGATCGCAATCAAATTAGTATTACAGTCCCCTTTCTTCCCTAGCATCTCTCAACAGACAGTGGCAAAATAGACGTTACTCTTTTCGTTAGTTGAAAAGCATCATGACGATTCATCCAGCTTTACAGAATGCCCTCGATCGTGCCCACACTCTAAAAATCATTAGTGGCTTGAATAACTTTAATGCCGAGCGAGTCGCTGCGGTGGTTAAGGCAGCCGATCGGGGCGGTGCAACCTTTGTCGATATCGCGGCTGACCCCAACTTAGTACGAATGGCAAAACAACTTACCCGCCTTCCAGTCTGCGTTTCTGCGGTCGATCCTGAGTTGTTGGTCGCGGCGGTCAATGCCGGGGCAGACTTGATTGAAATTGGTAACTTTGATAGCTTCTATGCTCAAGGTCGTCGATTTGAGGCAGTCGAAGTCTTGGCACTCACTCATGCGACTCGTGCTCTATTGCCGACCATTACCCTGTCCGTCACGGTTCCTCACATTTTGCCCCTCGATCAGCAAGTTCACCTGGCAGAAACCTTGGTCAAAGCCGGAGCCGACATCATTCAAACCGAAGGCGGCACCAGCAGCGCCCCGGCTCATTCTGGCAGCCTGGGTTTAATCGAAAAAGCCGCTCCGACTCTTGCGGCGGCTTATGAAATTGCTCGTGCGATCGAAATCCCAGTTTTGTGTGCGTCTGGGTTGTCGAGTGTGACGGCTCCGTTGGCGATCGCGGCAGGCGCTTCTGGCATCGGTGTCGGGTCTGCCATTAACCAACTCAATAGTGAAGTTGCAATGGTTGCCGCCGTTCGCAGCTTGGTTGAAGCGCTGGCAACAGTGAACCGCGCCAAGGTTAGCGTATAGGAACGTCCCCTATAGCAATCCTAAGGAACGTGGATTTATTAAGGTGTAACTTCTCGCCATCTCCCTAAGGAGCTACGGTGTACACCAATCTTTGTCGCTGCGTTTGGGTCGGCTTCAGCCCCCTAAATCCCCCATTCTGGGGGACTTTGAGCTAAGACTCCGGTTTCAAAGTCCCTCACTCGTGGGGGATTTAGGGGGCAAAAGTCTCGGCGATGACAAATCAGAGGACTTTTACAGGTTATTTAATCCACGATCCTAAGTGAATTATGGGATGGGTTTCCAGCCACGGGCAAGATGCCCATCCCACTTTTACAACTGAAATAGGACTGCCATAGAATGTCTCTACGTCCTTTTAGTTTCAGTTTGCCGTCGTGGTTTTTCTTTAATTCTTGCTAAATTCTGGGTGCCGCGTGGTTGCCCATATAGAAGGATTGATGCGCTGGCAAATTCAGTCACTTTGGCGCTGAAAGAATCAACAGACCTAGAACCCTCTTTCACTTGATAAAAGAGAGCCTCATACTGGTTTAGCGCTTGTTCAAACGAGTAACGCTCTAACGCATATTGCCGCCCTTGCTTGCCCAACCGCTCTGCCTGTTCAGGGTTTTTGTGAAACTCTAAAATCTGCATGGCTAACGCCATCGGATTTTCTGGCTCAACCACGACTCCACCTCGGCTTTTCTCGATCGCCTTCGCAGCGCTGCCAGAATGCGGCACCGAAGCAATCACCGGGCGACCACTCGCCAGCAAAACTTGTGTTTTAGATGGCATGTTAAAAGACACGACATTATGCTTTTGCACAATCAGCCCCACGTCGGCTGCTGCCAACATTTCGGGCAATTGCTCTCGTGGTTGAAATGGCAGCAAGATCACATTGTCAGCTCCGCAAGTCTGGCAGTGATGTTTCAGCGTTTCAACTGCCTTCGATTCGCCGACGATGACAAACACAATGTCTGAAACGTCACGCAACTGAGCAGCAGCTTCCACAACGGTTTCTAAACCTTGAGTCAAGGCAATATTGCCCGAATAAAGGACGACAAATTTGCCCTCAAGATTGTGGGCACGTCGGAACGCATTGTCATCTTTAGGCAGGGGACAAATGAAGTTGGTGTCTACCCAGTTGGGAATGCAGGTGATCTTCTGAGAGGGAACGCCTTTGCCTTCTAGATTCTCCACAAATCCTTCGGCAATGACGCTCACGGTGTGAGCCGTTCGGTAAGCAAATTTCTCGATCGCCTCCAGCAGCCAAATCAATGGTTTGTTTTTGATCAAGCCCATGTGAATGGCGGCTTCAGGCAAAATATCTTGCACGTTGAGCACGATCGGGCAGTTGTGCAGCCAGCCTAACAGCGCAGCCGGGGCACAGACTGGCAACGGCGGAACGGTGAGGAAAATCAAATCGGGTCGCCAACCTCTAAGCGCTTGAAAAAAGCTGGTAAGCACAAAACTGCTGTCTAAAATAATCCGATCGAGCAGGCTTGGCTTCGGTTTGACGCAAACATAGCTGCGCTGGATGGTGACTCCATTCCTTTCTTCAGTCTCATAAAGCTTGCCGCGATATTGCTCGTAGATCTCTCGCTGCGGATAATTGGGCATCGCCGTAATCACTCGCACTTCATGCCCACGTTTTACTAGCCCCTCTGCAAGCTCAGTCATGAGCGGAGCGATGCCGATCGGCTCTGGGTAGTAATTGTATGAATAGATCAAAACACGCATAGCTGATGGGCCCAGACGATTATGGTTGCGTTTCACTGACTGCATTCGTGTTGAGAATTTGACTCTCAGCCTCTTAAAATTTTCGTCTCAACGAGAGCTGTTAAAATCTCTTAAAGAATTGTTTCTAAGTGGCGATGTGCTTATCATGCCCAGTAAGTAAAAATAATCACGCTACGCAGTCAGTTACCAGAGATATGAGACATCTACTCCTTTTACTAGATCTTGATTAACGCTATGTAAAAGAGGCTAACCTTTATAGTCCCTTTAAATACTTGAAGCGGGCTTTGCTTTGCTTACTCTTTACACGCCTAACCTCCCATCTCTGGAAAATGTTCGTGTCAATCTAGGCTTTCTTGGGCAAAACCGAGGGTTAAGAACTTAGTGGATTTTAAGACGATCGAGAGCCGCTATTTCTCTTCCTCACCAGAAAGTGGATCGATCTGGGCAGTATCTGCTTTATAGATCGCCGAAAATAGCGCTGCGTAATCCATCTCGGCAAACGACATCGCCATCGCTTTGATCAAAATTTGACGCACTCCTTCTACACCGTCAATTTCAAGACCGGAGGATTGGGCGGCTGAGATGAATAGCTCGATGTCCTTTTTGAGATGCTTGGTCGGAAAGTTTGGAGTCTGATAGTCGCGATCGAGCATTCGTTGCAGCTTCTTGTCAAACGTGGGGGCATAGAGGGCACTTTTACGAAGAATCGCCATAAACAAGTCAGGGTCTACGCCTTGACGCATGACTAAACCCAAACTGACGGCAAACGCGCTGGTTAATGAACCGATGAGTTGGTTGAGTGCCAATTTGACTGCCGCCGCAGAACCCACCGATCCTAAAAGCACTGGCTCTGATCCAAAAGTTTCTAACAGCGCTGACCATTGAGCAAACTGATCTGGCTCTGCGCCCACCATCACGATCAGTGACCCCGATCGCGCTTCTGGAATGCTGCCCAGTACAGGCGCTTCTAGATAGTCGCCCCCGGCAGCAACCACTTCGTCTCGAATCATTTGGCTTTCAGTCGGGGCGATGGTACTCATCAAAAAAATGGGTCTGAAACCCCGTGCTTCTAGCACGGCTTTACAAGTACATTTGAACGAGATACGATATTACGGGAGCAAACGATAACCAAGTTTGCTCCACCCTATACCGAGGGACATCCGGGAAAGCAGGGCAATGCTTAAAGTCTGTGGAGCGAACATAAGACCAAAAAACCTTCGAGGTGGAGGCAGTTGCAACGAAACAGAAATCTAAATCGTGAGGTTTAGAGAATCACCGTTCCTTTAGGTCGGTGAGTATGTCAACTGAATCACGGTGCGCCCCGCTAACTGCGATCGAGACGAGTCTGAAAGCAAAAGCTCACGAATCGCAGCGGCATCCGTGAGCATGAGGATAGTGCACTCTGAAGCAGCAATTGCGGCAGCAGCAGAGGGAGCGATCGTAGCTCCAGCCGTTTGCAGCGGAGCTAACTTAGAGGCAGTGCGATTGTAGACAGTGAGAGAGTGATGGGCATCAATCAAACGTTGGGCGATCGGCAAGCCCATCAGCCCGATCCCCAGAACGCTAATCTTCACGGTTCACCTTTTATATAGATAGACTCCTAGAGTCTACAAGGCACAGGGGTTCTTGACTTTATTGAATTGCCTTCATCAAGAACTGAGCGATTTCAATCAATTCATTTTTGTTGAACGTTTCTAACAGGACTCTGGCCGCCGCTCTCGGTTCTCGTGGAATAGAAATCTGTTCATGCCGACTAACTTGACGTACCGAAAGTTGGGCCACTTGAGCCGGGAGTGTAGCCGCTTGAACAGGCATCACCAGTTTGAGAAGATTTTGACTCACTTCGATCTCAGCCACTCGCCTAGTTAGCAACAAATCGCTGGCTTGCTTCAGATCTCGAATCACGATCGGAGCCAAAGTCGAGTAAGTATTTTTGGGGTTAGCGATCGCTCTTTGCACCGTTTGCAGTGCAGTCACCCAAGGCTTGGCAGTGCCACTTACCTGAATTAAGCGATTGCACAATGCAACCATCTGTTGACGGCTTTTGATCGAGTCTCCTTGCTTAAACAGTTGCAGCATCGCCTTGAGAATGGTGTTGATATGAGCCGTCGCATTCGTGGCTGACCCGGTTTTGTTGCTGGGTGATGCCGGAGTTGCCTCGCGATTGAGCAGCGATCGAAGATACATTTCTAGTTCTGTAAAGATTGGCTCCGAGGCAATTACAGCCTGTTGAGCCTCTTCTTCTCGCAGCCCAAACGGACTTTGCAGCGCTTCGATCAATTCTCTGAGGGTGTCAAATCCTTTGAGGAAAAGGTTTTCTAATTTTTGGTCAATTTTGACCGGATGTTCTTGTAAGTGTTTAAAGCAATCCTCGAAGTGATGAGCCGTTTTGTGAATGCTGTCAAACCCTAGCATCGCGGCTCCACCTTTGATCGAGTGAGCCGCCCGAAATAGTTCGTTGATTTGCTCTGAGTTTGACATGGTGACTTTTAAATTGACCAAGCCTTGCTCGATCGTATCGAGATGTTCTTTGGCTTCTTCGATGAAATAGCCCAAAATTTGCTGCTGCTTGACTGATTGCACTGCCTTGCTCCCTTCGTCACGAGTGAATATCAAAAGCGGGGAACCCTGCGCCCCTATACTGAGTGTTCCCAGCTACATCTACAGCCTCACGGATTCTCAAGTGAAAACTTGATAAAGGTTAAATTTGATGAGAACTTATGCAAACCTCGGAGGTTTTGGTCAAAATGCGTAAGTCTTGGCTATCTGAGAGAATGCGATGGTATAAATCGAGATAAAAAGTTTTAATAGATATATCAATATCCGTTAATCGAACCTTGATTACTCCTGAATTAAGAAATACCTAGTTGAAGTGTTTCGATAAGAGTTAGATTTTTCGCTGACTGTGGGTGATTAGAATAAACCCTCTACTAATTCCTTTCCTCATCTCAAGAGTTGCTTTCTATGGATCAGCCTCACCTTCTAGAACTCGCTAAACAGGGCAGCCCAACCGCGATCGCAGTCTTGATAAACGCAGTTTTAAACCCCCATGAGATTCAAGCTCAAGCGAAGTTAAAAGCACGCTGCTTGTGCATTTTTCTGGAGTCGAACCAAACGTTGAGCCAAGAGACCCTCGTTAAATTTGTTGAAAGAGGGTTACTCAAGCTAAACATAGAGTTAATCGACACGGTTGAAATTTGTTCGCGCAAACCTGGGGAATCTTCTTTCTCCTGGGTGAGAAAATTTGAGATAAAGCCGATCGTTCAACTAGTTTCGGTAGATTTAGTCAGCCCTACTGAAGATCGTCATGACTCTTTAGACTTAGCTGACCCCGATCGTGGTTTAGACGAATCAGAATTTGAGGAAGAACAGGCTGAAAGTGGGTCATCCATTCCAACTTATTTTCGGGCTTACTCAATTCTGTTTGTCCTTGCGATCGTGGTGGGTTTTATGTCAGGCGGAATGATCGTTGCTTTTATTTCGACTTCGCAGGCAGAAAACCAAACGGCGGCAGAGACAGAAGGCGTGTTTTTGGATGAGAGTATTAAAAAGCAAACTCCTCAAGAAAAACAGCAGAAAGCGGAAAGTTATCTAAAGGCGATGAATGTCGCTCAAGCAAAGTTTTATCGCCAAAATCAGCGCTTTGCCAGCAGCTTAGAAGAGCTTGAGCGATCGACTAACTTAATTTCTCAAAGCTATGACTATGCCTATAAGTTAAGAGTAGCCGATGAGTCTCGCGCCGAGATCGCAGCCATTCCTAAAGCAAAGGGCTTAAAAAGCTACGTGGGCGCTGTGGTGGTGACTGACTCAAAAACTGACGATATCGTCTGCAAGGCAAAAAACTCTTCGATCGAGTCGTTGCCCATTCCCGAATTTTCGAGGACATTAGTTTCAAAGACATTGAGGTGTCCGAGTCGATCGTCTCAAGTCAACTAAGACGGAACCGTTGGCAGCGTGGTGAACAGAAAAATGGCAACCACCGCGATCGCCAATACGCCCTGAATCAAATTGCCAATCAGCGAACCGACGACGATTCCAACTCCAGCTTTGGCAGCAACTTTGATGTCTTTGCAGTAGATAAACTCGCCCACGATCGCGCCTAGCAGCGGCCCGATCAAGATGCCTAGCAGCGGCCCGCCGAAGGGCAGAGCAGGTAACAGCCCAAAGATTCCTAAAAATAGACCGACGATCGCGCCGCCTTGCCCCCAGTTGCTAGCGCCTGCTTTCTTGGCTCCCCAATAGCTTGCCAAAACATCGATGCCGATGCTGCTAATCAGAACCACGATCGCGACCGCTAAAGCGACTCCAACGCTAGAAAATCCTCTAATCAGCCCCCAAGCGGTGATCCCAATCAAAATCAAACTAGTTCCAGGGATGCCAGGAACCACTGCACCGATGATGCCCACGACCATTAGGGCAACCAACAACCAATAGAGAACGATCGTCGATGTCATTGGAAAAGTCAGCTAAAGGATGTTACTACGTTAGCGTAGAAGTTAAGTCAGCAAAGTTAACCTTTGGCAGGTTCAAGGTATTGGCTGAGGGTGTTATCCAGCTTTTCTGCGATCGCAGCCACCCAATTTTCATCTTGACTGGTGTAACTTCGCGGAGCATTAGCGCCTAAGATCAGAATGCCTTCAGTCCCGATCGGCTGACAGATCACTCCTTGCGTGTTTTCTGGCAAATAATCAAACTCAAAGCGTCCTGGGTAGATCGAGAGCGCGACGAGATAGACCGCCTTATGTTTGTCTAAAACTCGTTGTAAGATAGCTCCGGGTTTGACTTCAACTTTGGGACTGAGAATACCTCGCCGCAGCAGAATTTTGCCCCGGTGCCAAACGACGATCGATTTCGTAACGGTGTTGGTTAGGAGTAAATGTGATGCCCAAGCAAGCTCAGTTTTGATCGCATCGGGCAGATCAGGCAAAAGTTCAAAGCCTTGTTCGCCAACTAGCTCTACGCTTTCTGGCGTTCTCGGTTGGACTCGTTGCCAAAGTAACCCAGTCAAAATCAGCAAGGCGCTAAGAATGATCCCCAGCGCATCCGATCGAGCTTGTGAATCGGTCAAACTCGGTGTTAAAAGTCGATTGGCGAACAGTAGAATACCTGCTATTGTGCCAACCACGATCGGCAGTTGTCGCAGCACTTGATTTTGATCAGGTTTCGCCATTTTTCTCGCTCAAATTTCTCAATCCCCTTCATTTATTCTGACAGGAGACGTGGCTTGCTAGAACTTTTTGGCTCTGGATTGGTGTCGCTTTGGCTGAATGTGGCAGGAGTGCCAGACTCGCTCGATTCTCTAGATGCGATCGAGCTAACGAGCCTGCAAGAAACGCCCGATCGCGGCGCAGAGCGCACAATGAAGCACTATCTTAAGCAGCTTGCCAGTGAGGGATTGAGTGAGACAACCCAAGGAGTTTGGCTGCAATCAGGTGCCAAATTGTTAGCGACCAATCAAGGAACGACTCCTCTCCCCGCCGCTTCGCTTACAAAAGTGGCGACCACATTAGCAGCGCTAGAAACGTGGGGCCCAGATCATCAGTTTGAAACCTTGATTGCTGCCACAGGACCCATTCAGAATGGAGTCTTGCAGGGAGATTTAGTGATTCAAGGCGGCGGCGATCCGCTATTTGATTGGGAAGAGGCGATCGCGCTGGGTCATTCTCTCAACCAGATTGGCATCTCGCGCATCACCGGAAATCTGCTGATCGTGGGCAACTTTATGATGAACTTTGAGGACGATCGCACCCAATCTGGAGCGCTACTTAAACAAGCGCTCAACTCAAAAACGTGGGATGAAGACGCAAAAGCAGAATATGAGCAGTTGCCAAAAGATACGCCTCGCCCCACGATCGAGATCAAAGGTGCAGTCAAGGTTCTTACAACGAGCGCACTTCCCAAGCAAATTTTGCTGTTGAGACATCGGTCTCTCCCGTTGACAGACCTGCTCAAACGTATGAATGTCCACAGCCAAAATGAGATGTCTCAGATGTTGGCAGACAACTTAGGTGGCGTTCAGGCAACCGTTCAAAAAGCCGCTACTGCCGCCGGAGTTTCTCCATCCGAAATCCGGCTTGTGAATGGGTCAGGGTTAAGCATCGAGAATCGAATTTCTCCTCGTGCTGCCTGTGCAATGTTTGCCGCGATCGACCATTACATTCATCCGCGCAACTTGACGATCGCTGATCTGTTTCCCGTCTCAGGCTGGGATCACGAAGGAACGCTAGAAGACCGAGATCTGCCGCGTGCGGCGGTGGTCAAAACAGGCACACTCAACGAGGTGAGCGCCTTAACCGGAGTGTTGCCGACGCGCGATCGCGGGTTTGTCTGGTTTGCAATTATCAATCGGGGCAGCAACATTAGCAACTTGCGAAAGCAGCAGGAAGTTTTTCTAAAATCGCTTCAGCAGCAGTGGGGCCCTATGCCGTCTCCGACCATGATTGAGCCAAGCTCTTGGGTGGGGATGAGACGCGCCACGCTAGGGGCATCGGCTCGAAATGAAATCGTGTATGGCGGCTAGACGAAAAACCTCATCAACATGAGTGAATCTTTAAGATAGTTTAAGCAAATCTAAGTTACGTTGCGTTTTTACAGGAAGATGAGAGAAGCCTGATATTCTGTGATGATTCCCAAACATGATTAAGGTAACGTTATGCAATCCTCTCAAAGACACCTCGGTCAGTCGATCGGAATGGTTGTGTTACTCTCTATAACTTGTATTAGTTTTATCGCACTGATCTCTCAAATGAACTAATTGGCTCGGCAAACCTTAAAGTAAGAAGGAAAAGCCAGATCATTTTGTAGATGGGCTAAATGAAAATCCTTTACTTTAGTTAACAAATTCCGATGGTTTATCTGAAACTTCTCATAATAAAGGGCAGAGACCTCATTAAAGTGGCCTCTGCCCTTTATTTTTGACCCTAGCCGCAAGCTCAAATTCGTTGCAGCAAACTCAACCCATGAGTGTCAGTGCCGCAGGTGTTGAGCAAATGATGGCGATCGCTCAACTGTCGAACTCGCTGAGTTTCGCTGGGGCTGGCTCGCCAAGGCTTAGGGTTATTGTAGGCATAGTAAGTTTCTACTCCATCAATGCCGCAGTTGACCGCAGCCGGAATCAAATCATTGGGCGATCGTCGATAGCGAACTGGGTGCGCCAACACTGCCAAACCGCCCGCTTGATGAATGGCAGAAATGACCTGAGCCGCCTGAGCCGCTTCGCCTTGAGGTGCATTGCCTTGTAGATAGGGCACGATCGCGCCATGCTCTGGGTCAAACGCAAAGCCCAAAATGTGCACCTCAGTTCCGATTAATTGGGACGTAATTTCAGCACCGACCCACAGGTGAGGAATCGGTTTGCCCACCGCTTCAGGAGAATTTCGCCAGTGATCAAACCATTGCTGCGCGACTTGATAACCGCTCACCCGATGGTGATCAGTGATCGCAAACCCGGTGAGTGATAGCGCGATCGCTTGCTGCATCAACAACTCAGGCTGCAACTGCCCGTCGGAGTGATTGGTGTGCATGTGGAAGTTATAGACGTGCGGACAACTCTCAGCATCGATCGATCCGAAAACCTGCCTGAGTGCCGCCCCATCCTGCGCTGCTGGCTTCTTAGATGTTGAAACGGTCGCAAGATTAGCAGCCATAGCGCCTCAAAAGTGAATTGGCTTATTTTGTTACTTGTCGTCACTATAACGAATTTGAAGAAAGTCTTTAAATGGCGTTGCTGAATAGCGGGATGATTAGGTAGGGGCAATCCCCCCGTGGTTGCCCGCCGGGGGCTACCCCTACAGCCATTTCATCCCCGCATTCGGCAACACCCTTTAAATTACAACTTGTTCAGTCTTTAGTTCACGTTATTAAACCATTCTCTAGCGCAAATCGAACTAGCTCCGTTCGGCTGTTGGTGCCAGTTTTAGTAAACAGACGACTGACATATTTTTCGACATTGCGAACGCTCGTTTCTAGGCGACGAGCAATTTCTTTATTCATCAGACCGTCTACTACGAGGTCTAAAACGCTTTGCTCTCTGGGCGTAAAGTCAAGCTTGACTGAAGAATTCGATTGAACAATTGCACCTCTCTGAGTCAAAATTGCTTTAATTTCTGCAATCTGACGTGCCATATCTGCAACATCGGGCGTTTCACCGCTTCCACCTGATGCTTTGAGCGATTCACGCTGTTTGAGCAAGCGAGTCACGATCGCCACCAATTCGTCAGGGTCAAAGGGTTTGGGTAGATAGGCATCACAGCCCGCCGCATAGCCTTGAATGCGATCGCCCGTCATGCCTCTAGCCGTTAGAAATACGACAGGCAGCGATTGAAATCTGGGGTCTTCTCGGAGTTGCTTAAGAAACTGATAGCCATCGACTTGGGGCATCATCACATCGGTAATCACCAAGTCGGGTAGTTTCTGCTGAACCAGTTCCCAGCCTTCTTTAGCGTTGCTTGCCGTGTTGACCGCAAAGCCACTGTCTTCGAGATAGGCTTGCACTGCCTCGCGAAGTCCAGGTTCATCATCGACCAATACTAGTTGCCCTGGCATCAATTGCGCTCCCTTGTGTTTTCTATCATTCTAGTGATTGTTGGCGATCGGCTCACGATTTTGCACTAACCATTCTGTAATTCCATCGGCTAAGGTGAGGGCTAATTTTTGCTGCGCTTGCGGGTTTGTGATCCACTCAAATTCGAGAGGGTTAATCATAAAGCCCAGTTCTAGCAAGACAGATGGGGCAACGGTGGGACGGGTTAACGCTAAATTATTCCAGAACACGCCATAAGAAGGTCGATCGAGCTTTTTCACTAAATAATCATGCAGAAATGCCGCCAAATCATGGGCTTGCGGATGATACCAAAATGCTGCAACGCCTTTAGTGTTGATTGCATCGCCATCATCGGGCAGCGCGTTGTAGTGGAGGCTAATGGCGATCGCTGGCTCCATTTTTTGAATCATTGCGGCGCGATCGTTGGGCAACAAATCCACGTCTGCTTCGCGAGTCATCAAGACCGTTGCACCGCGCTGAATGAGATGCGATCGCACCAGTTTTGAGGTAATCAACGCGACATCTTTTTCGGGATATCCCGTCGGCCCTCTTGACCCCAAATCTTCGGGCCCGCCATGCCCTGGGTCGAGCAAAATCCGTACACCTGTGAGAGATTTTTGATTTTTGATTGGAGTAATCTGCGGCGGATTTCGGAGAGACAAAACGAGCGTTGTGCCGTCATATCGCAGCTTATAGCCCCACTGCTGAGACGATTTGAGGGAAAACCGATATTCGACTTTGCCGGGTTCGACTTGCTGCCAGTTTAAAAAGGTGACAAACGGATTGCTGCTAAGACGAATCGTGTCGGTTTGAGCCGTCGTGTTGTAGAGCGTCAAAACAAACGTGTCTCTACTTTGCTGAATCGTGACCGGAATGGGCACTTGCAGCGGAAAGAGAATCTCTGTCCAGTTGGCTTTTTGACGAGATGTGACTCCGCGGATTAACGATCGCACAGGCACCGAACTCGCGACAATTTTAGTTTCACTGCTCTTAATCCATCCCCCATAATCGAGTCGTAGCCATTCTCCTTCCTGCCCCGTCACAGTTGCACGAGTTCCTTTTGGGAGAGGGGTTAAGCGAGAATAATCGGTGCTGGCTCCTGTTCGAGCAACGCCTTGATCTGCCCTCACTTCAGCAACTTCTAGCTGGGCAGGAGCCAGAATATAGACCTTTCCAGGAGCCGCTTGAGCGAGGCTGGCTCCATTCACATTAAGGAGATATTGAGGCTGACCTAGCTCTCCAGTCGCGTCAGCCTTGACGCATCCCGCATACTGTCCTGATCCATTGGCGCTGCTGGGTTGAGTCAATCCTGTTAAAACACCAGAATTTTCGGGCAAAGTGACGATCGCGGTTTGACGCTGTAGCGGAATAATCTGATCCGCAAGTTTGACCGAAACCATTGCATTTATAGGCGCTATGGCCCCAAAGCAAACTAACTCTCCTGGCAATCGGGCGATATCTGCGATCGGCGTTAATGAATCTTGACCAAACGCTAATCCTTCTGGTGCAGCAGGTTCTGTCGATTTGCGCGTCACCTTAATGTTGAGTTCTTGCGTTTGGTAGCGCAGTAAAAACAAATTTTCTCCCATCTGCAATGGAAAACTAGGGGCAAAATGTCCGGCCGGGCTGCGATCGATCGTTTGACCATTTACCGAGACAGAACCTGCGATCGGAGCGGTGCCAATCAAAAAAATTTGCGCGGCTGTCGTTTGATGATCAGCAGGCGGATAAGCCACTGCCAACGGCTGACTTGCCCAAGTCGGCAGCGCCACCAACAGCACCATCAAAAATGCCAGCCCTAGAAATCGTTGCATAGAGGAGTTAAGAGGAGCGTGAGAAGTGACTATCTTAAAGCAAAGACACCGCGTTAATAGAATTGTTGCTGATCAATGACCAATCACCCATCCGCACACTAGATCCCTGTGTCAAAATGAACGGGTTATCTGCGTTTCTGCCCTTCAGGTTTTATGACTAAATTTGTGTTTGTGACAGGTGGCGTTGTCTCTAGTATTGGCAAGGGCATCGTAGCAGCCAGTTTAGGTCGATTGCTCAAATCGCGCGACTATTCCGTTTCGATTCTCAAACTCGACCCCTACATCAACGTCGATCCCGGAACGATGAGTCCCTTCCAGCATGGGGAGGTGTTTGTGACCGAAGACGGGGCTGAAACCGACCTCGATTTGGGACACTATGAGCGATTTACAGACACACCGATGTCTCGTCTCAACAGCGTCACCACTGGCTCAATTTATCAGTCAGTCATTTATAAAGAGCGGCGCGGCGAATATAACGGGGGCACCGTGCAGGTGATTCCTCATATCACTAACGAGATCAAAGAACGAATTTTGCGCGTTGCTAACAACACCAATCCTGATGTAGTGCTGGTCGAGATTGGGGGCACCGTCGGCGATATTGAGTCGCTGCCCTTTTTGGAAGCAATTCGTCAATTTCGTAAAGAGGTTGGACGGCGAAATGTGATCTACATGCATGTGACGCTAGTGCCCTGGATTCCGTCGGCGGGAGAGATGAAAACCAAACCCACCCAACACTCGGTTAAGGAATTGCGATCGATTGGCATTCAGCCCGATATTTTGGTGTGTCGCTGCGATCGTCCGCTTCCGACTGGCATTAAAGAAAAAATGTCTGAGTTTTGCGACGTGCCAGTCGAATGTGTGATCACTTGCCAAGATGCCGCCAGCATTTATGAAGTGCCGCTGATCATGGAGAAAGAAGGACTCGCTACGCAAGCGATCGACCTGCTGCAATTAGAGCAACGTGCCCCCAATTTAACGAAGTGGCACACGCTGGTCGAGCGGCTTTACCGTCCGACTCAAAAAGTCGAGATTGCGATCGTAGGCAAATATGTCCGCTTGAGTGACGCTTATCTATCAGTCGTGGAAGCATTGAAACATGGCGCGATCGCCAACGGCAGCGAGTTGCAACTGCGATGGGTTAGCTCTGAAGACATTGAAGAACACGGCGCAGAAGCCTATCTGCAAGGCATTGATGGACTTGTCGTGCCCGGCGGGTTTGGCATTCGGGGAGTCGATGGCAAGATTGAGGCAATCACCTATGCCCGAACCCAGAAAATTCCCTTTTTAGGCTTGTGTCTGGGGATGCAGTGCTCGGTAATTGAGTGGGCAAGAAACACGGCTGGTTTAGAAGAGGCTCACAGCGCTGAGTTTGTCCCGGATGCCAAAAACCCAGTAATCAACCTGTTGCCCGAACAGCAAGACGTTGTAGATTTGGGCGGCACCATGCGCCTCGGACTCTATCCCTGTCGCTTGACCCCCGACACGGTGGCTTTCAATCTCTATCAAGAAGAAGTTGTTTATGAGCGGCATCGTCACCGCTATGAGTTTAACAATCAATATCGCAGCCTGTTTTTAGAGACCGGATATGTGATTAGCGGCACGTCTCTGGATGGGCGACTCGTCGAGATCATTGAGCTTCCTGAACATCCTTTCTTTGTGGCGACCCAGTTTCACCCAGAATTTCAATCGCGACCCAGCAAGCCTCATCCGTTGTTTAAAGGGTTCATTCAAGCGGCTGTCGCTGAAAAGTCGCTTGTAAGGTCAGATCTAGAGGCTCATCTAGAAACTCCGGCGATCGCGTTCACAGAAGTCTGAGGGTGAAAATCACAGGGTTTGAGACAGGGTGAATTTACGATTTCTGGGGAAATCTATCATGAGGATAAGTGGGCTGCTAGAAGGCTAATCTGACGTGAATTGTATAGAAGTGATTCACTCCGATGATGAATTCGGGAGAGCTACCTAAATCCCCCAAAATTGGGGGACTTTGAACCGGAATTTTGGCTTGAAGGCCCCCAAATTGGGGGATTTAGGGGGCAGAAGCCGCTGACAACGAAGTGAAAAAACTCGTCGAACTCACGTTAATCTGTAGCCCGATCGTGCCCAAACTGGCTGACAGTCCACTGATAAAACAATAGACTTATAGAACACATGTCCTATAAAAACGATTGAGTCAAGCCATCAATCGCTCAACCCCTCAGAAAGAATCAATCATGCAAACCATCTCTGAAACCGCCCAACTACTAGCCGCACTCGCCCAGCAAAACGCGCTGTTAAGTCAGATTCTCGACCAACTCAAACAGCCCAAACTCGGACTTGTCGAAACTCCTAGCACTTTGTGGATTTATGCCAACCGCTCTAATAACTGCCCCTGGTATACCATCCGTGATGGAGAAGTTTCCCCCGTTCAGCAGTCTGCACTGACAGGTTATCTCGAAGAACTCAAATTTGAGAAAGTCGAGCGCAGAGGCAAAGAAGTGATTAAACTTCAGGCATTTATCAAGGGCGATCGTCCCTATTGCGTCGAGTCTGGCTATGATTCTCACTTCTCAAAAGGGTTGCTGTCATCCGTTGCTCTTTTGACTCCCCAGCAACTGCGGATGCCGATTACGATCGCGCCTCAACCAGGCAGTGACGAAAGTGTGCTGTTTTGTCGGATGTTTGTCGGGTCTGAGTTAGTGAGAAGCAGCTACGACGAGCAAAGTGACTGGAGAGCCATCAGTCAGTCTGCCTTGAGCAACGTCAAAGCAGCCAAAGGCCAATAAGCACCTCTCATAGATATAAGTATTCAGAGCCAGAAATTGTCTAGCCTGGTATTATGCCTGTGCGGAGAATGGAGTTTCGAGAATGACTGATTTTTCTCAGGTTATTCAAAGCCTTCGGGGGCTAGTGGTTTCGTGTCAGGCTCCGGTAGACTCACCTCTGCATGAGCCAGCCGTAATTGCTGCAATGGCGCAAGTTGCCGTTAATCAAGGGGCAGCCGGGGTGAGAATCGACACGCCAACGCATGTAGCGGCAGTCCGATCGCGCCTCGATCAACCAATTATTGGCTTATGGAAGCAGAAGATCCCAGGATTCGACGTTTACATTACGCCTCAGTTTCATCATGCTGCAAAGATAGCTGAAGCGGGCGCAGATGTGATTGCGATCGATGCCACACTCCGCGATCGACCCAATGGCGCAACGGTTGCCGAGTTAATTGCTCAGATTCACACAGATTTAAACAAACCTGTGATGGCGGATGTCGATTCGTTAGAGGCGGCGATCGCAGCAGTTGAGGCAGGAGCCGATTGTGTCGGAACCACTCTCTATGGCTACACGGCTGAGACTCAACACCTCTCGCCACCAGGATTCGACCTGCTGACTCAAATGGTGAAAACTCTAAAAATTCCGGTGATTTGTGAAGGGGGAATTGCGTCTCCAGAAATGGCGAGACACGCGATCGAGCTAGGTGCAACTACTGTAGTGGTAGGTACGGCAATTACAGGCATTGATTTGCAGGTGAAAGCTTATCGCTCAGTGTTGGCTGATTAAACCGTTTCCGGTGCGTCTGCCTTGCGCTGCAAAATTACCATTGTTGAGCCAACCACCGGACTGCGCGCCAATAGTGTCCCTTGAGCATCTGTGATCTCTAACTTGCTGAAATCGAGTTCTTGAGAGCGTTTCAACAGTTCGTCACCGAGTTTGTCTTGCTGCGATCGACTCAACCCATACCAATCATCGCCGACTGAAACGCTCAAACGACTCCTGTTGAAGTTGGGCTTAATCGTTTCAATTAACCCACTGGAATAGGGATCAGCAACAGTGACGACTTGATCTTGAATCGAAGCGATCAATTTCTGCTCTGGGGTGAGTTCTATAACAGGCGGTGCAGGCTTCTCTGGCTCAGGGGCGGGTTCTTCAATCGGAGGCGCAGGTTCGACAACGGGAGGAGATGGGGCAATGGGTTCAGCAACGGGAGATGCGATCGTGGGGGCAGGTTTCTCCGGTTCGGGGGCAGTCAACTCGGTCGGAATCGGTTGTGGAGCGGGGCTACCAAAATCTGGCTGAATGGGTTTAGAAGCGGGTTCGGAAACAGGGATCGTTTTTTGAGCAGGTTGGGGCGCGATCGCAACTTTGGTCGGCGGTTTAGACGCAAACAGGTTAGAAGTCGTCCACAGCACAACGATCAGAAGACTCGCAACGACGCTAGAGAGGGCACGATCGTTGAGTTTCTGACTCAGATTTTCGGGGAGTCGAGTTCTAATTTGGGTCAAAAGCTTTTCCCAAACGGGCACAAACCATTGCCAAAACTTTTTGAGCAGCGACCCTATGCGTTCCCACAGCGATCGCATCTGAGTTTGAAGCTTGGGCGAGATGGGCAACGTTGCCCCGGTCGAAGTATCGGCTTCTAGCTTGGCGATCGTGCCTTCGAGTCCCTGAACGGTGGTTCGCAATAATCGGATGCTCACCGATCGCAGCCAAGGAAGAATTTGGATGCCCGTTTGCTCAGAAGTGGGGGACTGTGCCACACTGGGCTGAGGCAATTCTGTCTCGTCTGACTGATTGGGTTCGTCTTGCGGCATACAAATCTCCTTTGAGGCGGCACAAACAATGGGCACAGTCACTTGCAACGGGTGCCACCTTACGAGCATCAATTTACCATTTTGCGCTAATCTTTGTTCTCTCACATAATTTAGACTTATGAGCTTAAAACGCCGCAAATTTCTGATCGTGGGTGGGTTGAGTGGTCTAGGTTTGACTGCGATCGGAAAAACCCTAATCGGGCAATCATCTCAATCGGCAAACTACCCACTCAATGCTGGGGCAAAGACTGCGATCGTGCCCTCTACTCAAAAAAATCTAGTGCTGCGATTTGTGGCGGTTGCCGATGTAGGAGCGGGCGATCGCAATCAGAACGCTGTCTCGGAGGCGATGACTCGTTACTATCAGCAAAATCCCTATTCGCTGGCGGTGTTGGCGGGTGACAATATCTACACCAATGGCGAAATGGAGAAAATTGGGGCGGTGTTTGAGCAGCCTTATGCAGCGTTGCTGAAGCAGGGAGTCAAGTTTCACGCCTGTCTGGGAAATCATGATATTCGGAGTCAAAACGGCGAGTTGCAACTGCGCTATGCCGGATACAACATGGATGGGCGGCGCTATACCTATCGTGAAAAGTCGGCGCAGTTTTTTGTTTTAGATACCAACACCAACGCCGATTGGAAGGGGCAACTTGCCTGGTTAAATCAAGAGTTGAGCGGCAGCACCGCACCTTGGAAAATTGTCTATGGACATCATCCGATCTATTCTTCAGGACAATATGGCACTAACCAAGAAATGGTTTCTCTGCTAACGCCGATCTTCAAAAAACATGGCGTTCAGCTTTATATCAACGGTCACGAGCATAACTATGAGCGAACTCGTTCCATTGATGGCACAACTTATCTGATTACGGGCATTGGCGGCGCTCACTTGCGCCCGGTAGGTCGATCGCAGTGGACAGAATACGCCGTATCGCGATTTGGCTTTTCTGGAGTCGAGGTATATAACGATCGTCTAGAAATTCAAGGCATCGGAACAGATTATCAGGTGTTCGATCGGGGTATTGTTCCGATTAAGTCTGCTTAATCTTTCTAGTTGAAATTTATGACTCAGCCTAATTTTGAGGCAATGACTCGAAAAGAGTTGAAGGCTTATATGCTTGCTCATCGCAGTAATGATGCAGCATTCTACGCTTACATGGATAAAGTGAATGCTGAACCTCCTACAGAAATCTTCCCTGCGCCGAAATCGCTAGATGATTTTCAAAACTTTCCACCTATTATTAGAAAGATTCCGTCAAGATCCAGCTAGAAAGTTTCAAACTGAGGAGTGAAATCAGAACTCTGTGGAACCGATTAGAAATCGAACAAAGCAACTTGCTAAGGAATTTATCGAGAAAGGTGATCCCTTGGGCTGGTTTGAGCGGCTATATGAGACTGCCGCCGGAGACGAAAAAGCGGTGCCTTGGGCAGACATGACGGTGAATCCTAACCTGGCAGAATGGCTAGAACGAGAGCAGATCACGGGCACAGGTAAACGAGCGATCGTCATCGGCTGTGGTTTAGGAGACGACGCTGAAGCCCTGTCACAGTTGGGATTTGAGGTAACTGCATTTGATATTTCTCCGACCGCGATCGCCTGGTGTCAAAAGCGCTTTCCTGACTCAGCCGTGACTTATCAAGTCGCTGATTTGTTCAACGTTCCGGCTACTTGGCAAGGTGGATTTGATTTTGTGCTGGAGTCTTACACCCTGCAAGCGATGCCGAAAGAGGTGCGCGATCGGGCGATTCCCCACGTCGCGGCATTGGTCAAACGTGCTGGATCACTGCTGATTATTTGTCGTGGACGCAATGCTGATCAACCTGCTGAAACTGTTCCGTTTCCCTTGACTCGCGAGGAGCTAGGCGCGTTTCAAAATCAGGGTTTGCACGAGGTGACGTTTGAAGATTATTACGAGAAAGATACATCTGCACGACGGTTTCGAGTGCATCATCGTCGAGCAGAATTTTAGTAAGAAGTCACTAACACTTCCGTAATCTTTCCTCGTTTTTCAGTGTTGCAGTTAATGTTGCGATTCGCGTTAATGGTATGAATATTAAACCCGTTAAAAAGCTCTCGAATAAAGGGACAATCAGAGTTAGAAAGCATGACCTTTACGCCCCGATCGCTCAGTTCAACAAACACCTCTTTAAGGCGAATTTGATCGGCTTCGCTAAATGAGTAGCGGCTATAGTTCGTAAACTTGCTCGTCGAACTGATCGGATAGTAAGGCGGATCGAAATAAACAAAATCTTCAGAACCTTTGGCATGGTCTAAAACCGCGTCAAAAGAACTCCGTTCGATTTGAGCAGATTGCAGCGCCGAAGACGCAACTCGAAGTAAATCTGAATCGCAAATTGTTGGCTTTTGATAGCTGCCGATCGGCACGTTAAACTGTCCTTTAGAATTCTCTCGATAAAGACCGTTAAAGCAGGTTTTGTTGAGATAAATTAGCCGCGCGGCTCGTTCTAAATTATTGCCTTCGAGGAACCAGTCATCAGAGGTTGTGGGCTGCGATCGTACTGCATAAAAATGTTCTTGCCCGTGCAGCGCTTGATGGTTTTCTAGCAGCGTGATTAATTCTTCGACCTGTTCTCTGACACATCGGTAGACATTGACCAACTCAATGTTGATGTCAGCGAGAAAAGATTGCTGAGGCTGTAAGCGGAAAAAAATCGCCCCTCCCCCTACAAACGGCTCGTAATAGCGACGATAACTCTCTGGAAAATGAGGGAGATATTGTTGAATCAGTTGATTTTTTCCACCCACCCATTTAAGAAACGGGCGAGGAGATGTGGCACGAATTTGTGTGATCATTCAATTATCATAAAAGGGAATTCGCAAATTGAAGCTATGCAAGACCTTTGGAGTACTGTTTCTAAATATCCCCGTTTTTTGATCGGCGTAATTTTGGGCGTGATTTTGAATGTGTTTTCGCCGATCGTCCCGTTGTTTAAAAAACCTGTGACGGCGATCGCGATCGTGGGTTTCTTCGTCGCTGCCTTTGCCTGTCTCAGCTTTACGCTAAAGGCGATGTTGGGATTTAGCTAAACAAAAGGTGGATGAGCATTGTTCATCCACCTTTGGCTTGATGCCTCGTGAAGACACGGTGCTAGTATGAGAGTCTGGATCGCACAGAAAGGACAAGAGATAATGGCTACAGATCGGCGCATGGCTCGTGTTGCAGAGCAAATTAAACGCGAAGTTAGCCAGATGCTAGTCAATGGCATCAAAGACGATCGCATCGGCACTGGCATGGTGAGTGTGACGGATGTAGATGTTTCTGGCGACTTGCAACACGCCAAGATTTTTGTGAGCATTTATGGATCAGCCGAAGCCAAAACTGAAACGATGGCGGGGCTAAAGTCGGCAACTAGCTTTGTGCGCGGCGAGTTGGGTCGTCGAGTTCGGTTGCGCCGCACCCCTGAAATCATTTTTGTCGAAGACCAGGGTCTAGAACGAGGTGACAACGTTCTCAATCTGATTAGTCGGCTGAGTCGAGAACGCAAGCCTGACGATCTGGCTGGCGATTCGGTTTCGGCTGAAGAATAGTTTGTTGAACCAGATCGGGTTGTCACAACCGCTAAGGATCGTGAATTAATAGCCTGCAAAAGTTTTCCGATTTGTTCTCGCCGAAACTTTTGCCCCCTAAATCCCCCACGAGTGAGGGACTTTGAAGCTGGAGTTTTGGCTCAAAGTCCCCCAGAATGGGGGATTTAGGGGGCTGAAGCCGACTGAATCGCAGCGACAAAGACTTGTGTGCACCGTAACTTTTTAGGGACAGGGCGAGGGCGAGAAATTACACCTTAATAAATCCACGTTCCCAAGAAGACAGACGATAATGAATGACGATCGTCAATCCGTCTATCTATGCTGTCTTCTTTGCCCAATCTTGACTCACTGACCTTAATTGAGCAGGTCGCTCAAATGGTCGTCGTGCGAACGTCTGGCTATTTGTTTGACCATCAAATTCAATATCCGCTCTGGGAAGCAAATTCAACAACGCTACGTCATCTTCTCGAAGATTTAGGAGTCGGGGGCGTAATTTTGTTGGGTGGCAGTGCGGGAGAAATTACACTGCGGACTCAGCAACTTCAAGCCTGGGCAAAGATTCCGCTGCTGATTTCTGCCGATATTGAAGAAGGAGTCGGGCAACGATTTTCAGGGGCAACCTGGTTTCCGCCGCCGATGGCACTGAATGCGATCGCTCAATTCAATTTACCGCTTGCCTGTGATTACGCCGAGCAAATGGGAGCCGTGACTGCCCAAGAAGCGGTGGCGATCGGGCTAAATTGGGTGCTGGCTCCGATCGTGGATGTCAACAACAACCCAGCCAATCCGGTGATTAATGTCCGGGCGTTTGGGGAAACCACAGAAATTGTTAGCGAATTGGCAACTGCGTTTATTCGAGGCGCACAGTCTCACAAAGTTTTAACCACCGCGAAACATTTTCCGGGTCATGGCGATACGGCGGTAGATTCTCATTTGGAATTGCCCGTTTTGCAGCACGATCGCGCCCGACTCGAACAAGTCGAACTTCCCCCATTCCAGGCAGCGATTCAAGCGGGCGTTGATGCGGTGATGAGCGCTCATCTTCAGATTCCGGCATTAGACGATCGCTATCCGGCAACTCTTTCGCCCCAAGTTCTCACCGCAGAACTTCGGCAACGATTGGGATTTGAAGGCTTGATTGTCACGGATGCGCTAATTATGGGCGCGATCGCTAACCGCTATGGCAACGACGAGTCAGCAGTTTTGGCAGTCGAAGCGGGAGCCGACATTTTGTTAATGCCTCTTCACCCAGAGCGCGCAATTCATGCAGTTTGTGCAGCAGTCAAAGCAGGACGGATTTCCCCCGATCGCATTCGCGCATCAGTTGAGCGCATTTGGGATGCCAAACTCAAAGTCTTGCCTTCAGAAACACAATCTTTGTCGCTTCTTGCACAGCCCGAAGCGATCGCGACCAACACCAAAATCTTGCAAGACTCGATGCGGGTTTATCATCCAACTCTGTCACGACTAGATCATTTACCTGAGAAAAATGGACGAAATTTAATTTTGATTGATGATGGCATCGACTGTGACTTTTTAGGACGAACTGCACCTGCGATCGCAGTTCCCCGTCAGTTTGGGTTTACTCAAGTTCAAGTGATTGATCGATACACGCCGACAATTTTGCTTGACTCAAATTCGACCCATTTGTGTCCAACGCTGCTGCAATTGTTTATTCGAGGAAACCCGTTTAGAGGCAGCGCTGGGTTGACAGAAACTGCTCAAAACTGGTTTGATCATTTGCTTAAATCTCAGCAATTACAAGCCTTAATTATCTATGGCAGTCCCTATGTGTTAGAGCAATTTTTGCCATTTTTGCCGTCAACGGTGCCCTATGTTTTTAGCTATGGGCAAATGCAACTCGCCCAAGCGATCTCGCTAACTGCGTTGTTTTCTCAAGATAAATAGGGACACGAGTGATCGGGTTCTTACAACATTAGGCACTTCAATCAGTCACAACTTGAGCGCTTAATACTCCAAAAACAGCGTCTTAAAAGCTGCCGTAATGCTCGAAAAATCTTGATTTTCTGCAAAAAGTTGATTCTAAGCTAATTACTAATGTTAGATTAGTACAAAAGTTCTTATTTGAAATCGTTACCTCATCAAAAAATCAGCCATTGGAGTACTTTCACTATTACTAAACTGCTATGCCATCTCCAATTCCATTAGACACTCTGCTGCACAATCGCTATCGAATCATTGAGGCGCTTAGACAAGGAGACTATGGATGGGCTTATGTTGCAGAAGACTTAAAACGATCGCACGAACGCTGTGTTCTAGAAGAATTTATTCCCCTTAAAACCGATGATCTAGACGCATTAAGAGAACGCTTTCAGCAAGAAGTCAGCCTGCTGGCAGAATTACACCATCCTCAAATTCCGCGATTTCGGGTGATGATTGTCCACCCTGCTTTTGCGGACGAACCCGATCGCCGCTTATTTGGGGTTAGAGACTATGTGGATGGCTACACTTATCGAGCGTTACTCAATCAACGGTTGGCGCAAGGTTATGTGTTCTCAGAGACAGAAGTGCTGAATCTGCTGTTGAAGGTGTTGCCTGTATTGAGCGACCTTCACGCTCATGAGATCATTCATCAAAACCTTAATCTCGATAGCATCGTGCTGCGATCGTCTGATCAGTTACCTGTCTTGATTCAGTTTGGGCTAGTGCGAGACGTGGCGCTAACGTTGCAGTTGACTTCTCACAGCAAAGTGGGTAACTGGGGCTATGCGCCTTTAGAGCAGCGATTGAGCGATCGGGTAGCACGAGATAGTGACTTTTATGCCCTGGCAGCGATCGCGGTGGTGTTGCTCACAGGGCGAGAGCCGGAAGAACTTTATGACGACAAAACTCAGCGCTGGTCTTGGCAAGAATGGGCGATCGTTAGTCCGCAATTTGCTCAAGTTTTAGAGCGGATGTTGTCACCAAATCCTGCTAGGCGATATTCAACCCCAGGAAAAGTTGCTCAGGCATTGAGAAGACTTGCGGTCAAAGATCAAGAGAAGCATTCAAATTCTAAAATTCAAACCTCAAAATCCAAAAAATCAAAAGTCACTCAAACCTCTGCTTCGGAACTTCCTGAACCTCGGATTTTGCAAGATCTATCGTTTTTGATTTTGGTGTCTGTGTTCTTTGGGTTAACCGGAATCGCAAGTTGGAGGATTCTATCTTTATTGAAACCTGAACCATCAGGAACCACTGCTGCACAGAATTTCTCACCTTCTGAAAATAACGAAGATGAGCAGAAAACTCAGGAATCCTTGCGCGACGATCGCAAAAGATTAGGCATCTCGTTTAACGTGTTCACTGATTTAGTGGATGAGTTGTTTTACGCCCAGCACCCTCAGTTGCAAAACCGCAGCTTAGACACAGACCCTAAAGCTAATCAGTTTCGGGCGGAATGGAACGCCTTAGCTAAGACAGTCTTAAAAAAGCTGGAAACCCTGAGTCAAGAAGCTCGAAGCAACCTGGGTCGCTACAATCGCGCCAGTTATAACGGCTGGTTAACCGAAGTCAACCAATTAAAAGTGAGTGGTCGATCGCTCTCAACCCTAACCGATGCCCGATTTAGCTACTTATTCCCACAGCAGCGTCAGCCGCTAAACCCGCGCAAGTTTGGACAGGTTTGGTATGCGATCGCTCATGATCAAGTGAGTGCCTTTCGCGACAAATCTGCCTTGAAGCGAATCAGCACCCAACCCTTTAACGACCAAGACACCTTAAAGCCGGGACAGGGAAAGGTTTACGTCGTGCGGGTCAATCAGGGTCAGACTCTGCAAGTTGCGCTCAAAGCGCCCGATCGTGCGACTCAATTATCCATATTCCCGTTTCCAGAGGCACCGCCGTTACTGCAAAATTCTTCTGGTCAGTCGTGGTCAACGAAAATTAACAAAACGGGCAGCTACGAACTGGTAATCGCTTCTCAAGCGACTGAATCTATCGGCTACCAAATTTATGTCAAGTTAGGGAGTTGATTTGTTTGCACTTTTGATAGAGATTGTCACTATATAAAGGGGTGAGTTTTAAGAGGAGGCGACAATGAATTTTGATCAAAACAAGCGGCTGGGCATGGTGGGCGCGATCGCCATCAGCACGTTGACGGCTTTATATGCAAACCAAAGTCCCGTGTCGTTTGCTTTTCAGCCAGAAATCACCCAGCAAGTCTCGACCCCAAAGAATCTCAAAGAAAAAAGCGAACCGTTAAAAGTAGGTTCGCTTAAAGAGTTGAAGGAAGACCGAACTTGTCGTGGTACTGGGGGCATTATGACCTACGCCGAAACCAAAAGTTTTTTGGTTTACATTTGTTCAGACCCAAATCATCACACTCAGCCCCGTTATTATCGAAGTCGCGATCGTCACCATCACAACCGCGTTCTAAACCTGGAAGCCACGAATTATAACCCTCGTCAAATGCGCTATTTTGAGTTCAAAAATAAGGGCTATACCTACGTGCTGCAAATGCCCATGTCTCAGATTCCTAACCCAGTGCTAGGAATTGAGTTCCCTAACGGCAAGCGCGTCGAGGAGCGCGTCTTACGCTATTTGGCAAAGAGTTAGAAAGACGTGAATTCGATGAAGCTTTTCGCTACGGTTGCCGATCCGGGGTGCCCCCTAAATCCCCCAAAATTGGGGGACTTTGAACCTCAATTCTGGGCTTGAAGTCCCCCAGAATGGGGATTTAGGGGGCTGAAGCGCTGAAGAACGAAGCGAACTGACGTTAAAAAGCGTTATAAATCGATCTCATCGGTTGCATTCAGAGACCCTCCTGGGCAAATTGACGAACTAGTTCAAGCTCAAGGCAAGCTGCAATTCGGGGGAGGCACCTAGAGACGCGGGTAGGGGCGTTGGCTCAGGGGTGACAGCCGGGCAATATCGAGCATAGGCGCAGCGATCGCACTGTTTGCCGGGGGTTGGCTCCCAGGTGTGATCTTCGCGTAGACGCACTGCTAACTCGGAAATCACCTTCTGCACCTGCTTTTTGTGCTTGCGGGTGGCGCGGAAGCGAACCATTTCTCCCGTTCGCAAAAACAGCAGACTCAGGTACTTCAGGCTTTTTTGATAGGTCTGCTCTAGCGCTAGGTAATATAGCCCGATTTGCAGATCCATTTCATGGGGTTCGGGCACTTTAAACTCTCGGCTCGACTTATAGTCAATTAGCTCTAAGCCGTCACTTAAGTAGTCGATTCTGTCATAGCGTCCCGTGATGCAAAATTCTAGATTTTCGACTTGCAAATAAGCGTGAATCTTTCCTTCGACTGCCAACGGTTGCCGTAGCGACGATTCTCCGGCGACAAACTTTTGATAATAGCCCTCTAGAATGTCTTTGCCTTCTAGAATCTGATTGGTGGTTAACCCAGCGGAGTTATCATCCCAGCATCGATAGACCCAGCGCAGGTCTGGAATCGGGTCGTTGTAGTGCCAATCTCGATGAAATTTTGCAAGAGCTTGATGCAGTGCAGACCCTAGCGCCGCAGAGCCAAAAAATTCGTTAGAACTTAGCCGTCTCTCATAGCGCAAATAATAAGCATAAGGGCATCGATTATAAGCCTGGAGTTTGGTTGCAGAAATTTGGTAGGTCATAGCCCAGCGATCGCAGTGACAGGGTGGTAGGGATTCGGTCGGAAACTAAACTGGCTCGACGGTGCGCTTAAAAAGAGAGTCAAGATAGATGCGGGCAGTTTGACGATCGTTAGTCGTCCGGTTTTGCAGCAAAAACAACGAGAGCGCTGCCGAAAACACACGGTCTTGATCCCAATCGGGTCGCGCCTCAATGAATGTCATAAACGATTGGTGTAGAGATTCAGGAATTTCGACCAAAATGCTGATGTTGCTATCCATGACAAACCTCTTTGTGAATGAGTGACGGGAATGAATGGGAAAACCTGCTCTTCAAGAACAAATCTGCGTAGCAGAAACTTGCGCCTCTCAAGCCTCTCTCCTACCGTTCTATCTTTTGTAGGGGGTGAGTTTGATGAAGGTCTGAGTGCTTCAGGTCAGTCGCTATATCTTGCGCGATCGTCCTCAAAATTACAACGTTAAGGAAGTTAAAGAACCAGTTAAGAGTAAAAAACTATCAACGATGGAATCAGGCTTTCAGGCTCTTTTTTGTTACATAGCTTCATAAATAACTCGATTTTTCGCAGAAGTTGACAGGAGCGATCGAGTTATCCACAGGTGAACCGATCAAGCCGATCAGAAGCCGATCTCCTGTGGATAACTTTTACAAGGGTGTGGAAAAGCTGGGGAAAAGGCTTTAAACATCTGTGGAATGAATGTGGAATAGCTGGGGAAAAGAGTGAATATTGTAAAGTTTTGTAACATTTTTAGGTTTTCTGTAGAGCAACCTAAGTTTCTTAAAATTGTTAGGGAATCCTGATAGGCTTTACTCTCTAACGGGTCTTTTGCGTAATTTTGTTCTTACTCAACAGCGTGAGAAAAGTCTATGAAACTTCTCCTGATCTAAAGCCTGTGATTCATAGTACAAGCGATCGGGCTAGTGGGGTATCGACTAAATTTAGACATCAAAACGCCCAGACATTTTTGTCTGGGCGATCGGTTAAAAAGTGTCAGGCTAGTTATTAGATTAACAAATGCGCTTTTCTAAATATTGACCAATCATCTGCTGTTCACCTGCACGAGAAATAATAGTTTGACGAGTGCGATATTTGGTGCCAACCAGCTTTAACTCTTCTTCAAACACCGAGTCTCTATATTCCGTTTTGAGACACAGCGTTTCAGGGTTGGTGAAATAAAACTCAGCCGTCACGGGTTTTGGGGTGGCAAACCCGCGATCGCGATATAAAGTCGTTCCTAACACGCCAAACAGCGTCGAGCCTTTTGACTCTTTCTTACCCGAAACCGAGTTTTCACTATCCCAAGTTACAGCGGCTCCGCAGGTCAGGACGGCTTCGTCAGATAACTTGTGAAGTCGAGCAAGCTCTCGAAGTTCCAGACATCCCGGCTCTAAAAAGCGAATCTTGACCAGGCTAACCATCTCTTTGGGTTCGCCGTCGGGCAAGGTGTAATAGCGCCGTTCAGAACGCCATTCACCCGCTGACTGTCGAAAGAACGCGGCAATTAAAGATTCGCTCGTCGTAGATTGAAGTTGCAAAGATGTTTTCACGAGAGTGCTCCTCAAGAGAGTGGATGTCGATTAGCAATCAGCCATCCGTTAAATTTAAGCAGTGCTTTGATCAGCACTTTTGTGGACTACTACACCTGTCCTGTTACAATTTTTAATATACTACACAAACTCAAGTGAGTGTTTCCCCTTAGATGGTGATTTTGTCTCTGTCATTATGAGGAATAGTTCAGCAATGAGAGAACTTTTTCGCTTGTTGTGACGATCGCTTCCCTCACGGTTCACCTGACTCACTTATCCCCCTCAGATTCATGCAAGTACTTGAGGTTCAACACCTCCAAAAAACTTATCGATCGTCCCGCAAGCATCTAACCACAGCAGTGCGAGATGTCTCATTTGCAATCGCCCAGCAAGAAGTGCTGGCATTTTTAGGGCCTAACGGAGCCGGAAAAACAACCACAATCAAGATGATTGCGGGGTTAATCTTGCCCGATCGGGGTGAGGTGAAAATTAATGGACTCAATCCTCACCGAGAGGCTCAGGCGCTGCGATCGCTGGGAGCCGTCTTAGAAGGCAACCGTAATCTCTATTGGCGATTGACTCCGATCGAGAATTTAGAATACTTCGGTGTATTGCGAGGCTTGAGCCAGAAAGTGGCACGGCAACGCGGACGAGATCTCTTAGAGCGATTTGAGCTATCTCACAAACGTAGAGCGCCTGTCCAGACTTTATCGCGAGGAATGCAGCAAAAACTTGCGATCGCCGTTGCCCTGATTCACGAGCCTCAGTTATTGCTCTTAGATGAGCCGACTTTGGGGTTAGATGTCGAAGCCACTCAAACAGTAAAACGTCTGATTCGAGAAATTGCCAGCGAAGGACGAGCCATTCTACTAACGACTCATCAATTAGATATTGCAGAAGAACTCTCCGATCGCGTTGCCATTATTAACCAAGGCGCGATCGTTGCTGAAGAATCCACTGAGGAGCTAATTCGACGATTTTCTGGCAGCGCTTATGTCGTGGAATTAGAGCAAGAAATCGATCGCGATCGCGTCAGCAAAATTCAGAATTTGGGCGCGATCGTCAACGAAAAAACGATCCTAATCCGAGAGACAGAAATCTTGTACGAAGTTTTGCACATTCTCCAACCGCTGCCCCTAATCCGCGTCGAAAAAGAGCAAGCCAACCTGACCGAAGTCTTTTTACAGCTCATTCAAAATCAATCAGAGTCACCGTGTTGAAATTATTTTTAGCAGAAGTCAAGCGCAGTTGGATTCAGTTTATTCGCTACCCAGCCGAAGCGATCGGGGGCATTTTTATCATCAGTGCGCTGTTTTATGGCTTGTTCCTCGGTGCCACCTATGTCGCAGGGCCAAGCATTAAATTGGGCGATCGCCTCGACTCGATTATCGTCGGCTATATGCTGTGGACGCTCGTCACATTCGTGCTATTTGACATTGCCGGAACGCTGCAAAACGAGGCGCAAACCGGAACGTTGGAGCAGCTATTTATTTCGCCCTTTGGGGCACCTCGCGTCTTTTTGACCCGCGCGATCGCAAACTTGATGATTCAGTTTATTTTGATCACCACAATTTTGCTGATCATTATGTCGCTCACGGGGCGTTGGTTATCGTTTCCTCCAACGTTGATTTTGCCATTAATCGCTGTGATATTGGGCGCATACGGATTGTCATTCGCGATCGGGTCTCTAGCGCTATTGCTAAAACGCATCCAGCAGCTATTAGGGATCTTTCAGTTTGCGTTGCTATTTTTGCTAACCGTGCCGACTGAAACTTGGACAGGTTCGTCAAAAGTGTTGGGATTGCTGCTGCCGATGACTACCGGAGCGGGACTTTTGCGAGATGTGATGGCACGGCAACAGCCCCTCAATCTGCCTCAGTTGGGTTTGGCTTGGCTCAATGGAGGCATTTATTTTGGGCTGGGGCTAACCCTCTTTCGATTTGCTGAACGTGAGACTAAACGCAGAGGCAGACTAGGAGGATATTAGTTACCCTTCAATAACCGTAGGGCAGGCATCTTGCCTGCTTGCAGTCGAGACGACTGCGCTACGAAACGGTTACTGGATTTACACAGCAGACCCCTTGTGCGCGATCGCAGACTTCTCGCTGGTCACATGCTCAAGGTTGCGACTTGGTTAGAGTCACGGTTTCTTTAAGGTTCTGTGAAGCCTTCTTCTCTTCAAACTTGCTTTACAATCCGCCTGCCTTCTTGATTGTTGCCTCATAATAGGCTGAATGCATATATTGATTGGATAAAGCTCTCAGAGGTTTCACTGATAAATCTGACGAAAGTAGATTACGATTCCCTAATTCAGTTCTAACCCTAGAACATGACATGAAGACGACGATGAGCCTATCTCAACCAGACTCAGTAGACAGTATTGCCCGGTTTTGGTTCACCGAAAAGTTGAGGCACTTGAAATGGTTAGCGATTCTATTGGATTTCGGCAGCAAATCCGTTCATTGGGTCTTCGTCAACGACTGCTTAAAGTTCTGTCGTTTTTAGGACTAAAGACTTATCGATCGAGCAAGTCTTTAGGGCTGAGTGATCGGCTTCATGCCTACGCGCAATCTGTCTCGTTGCGAGAGCCAGACATCTTAGCTCAACTGCGGCAAGAAACGGCTCAACTTCCAGCAGGCATGATGCAAGTCGCTCCAGAAGAAGGGCAATTGTTGGCCCTGCTGATCCAACTGATGGGCGCTAAGAAAACTCTGGAAATTGGCGTTTTCACAGGCTACAGCACCCTAGCTGTTGCGCTTGCACTTCCGGCTGATGGCAAAACTGTTGCCTGCGACATCAGCGAAGAATTTACGGCGATCGCACGCCGCTATTGGCAAAAAGCAGGGGTTGATCGAAAAATCGATCTTCACATTGCCCCGGCTCTCGATGTTCTCGATCGGCTCTTAGCCGAAGGACATGCCAACACCTTTGATTTTGCCTTTATTGATGCCGACAAAGAGAATTATGATGCCTATTATGAGCGATCGTTGCAACTGGTTCGTCCTGGTGGCTTAATTGCCATTGATAACGTGCTTTGGTCTGGAAATGTGGCAAAACCTAAGAAACAGGATGCCTCTACAGTCGCAATTCGTGCTTTAAACAAAAAAGTGCATCGCGATCCACGAGTTACGATCAGTTTGTTACCTGTCTCTGATGGGCTAACTCTCGCTCTGAAACGGCTTTAGACGATCGATAATCTTGCGAAAGTAATGGGCATGGCAGTGCCATGCCCTGACAAAAATTCTGGCTTTATTAAGCCTCCCAAGTCGCCAAAGTCGTTTAGGGTGAAGGTTTGAGTACCATTAATCGAGAGAACGTCTCTCGTTTGATTGTGGTTTCGGCAAATGTATCCGGGCGAGACTTAGGATCAGTGATTAAAGAGGTGCGCGATCGCGTCAAATCAGTTAAATTATCCAGCGGTTACTATGTCGAATTGGGTGGGCAGTTCCAAGCTCAGGAAAAAGCGACTCAAACGTTAATTATTGCTGGACTCGCGGCTTTTGCAGTCATCTCAGTCTTGCTGTATTTCGCTGTAATGCAAGAATATGAACTGACCAAAAGACAGGTAGAAGCCGCTCTTGCCTATGCTACCGACTTAGTGAAACAAACAGAAGTCGTGCCTCTGGGAGCTTAAGCGTTGAATATTTTGGTCGATGAAAATATGCCTCGCTCCCTAGCTCCGCAGATTGCAACTCTCGGCTTTTCAGCACAAGATGTGCGCGATATTGGACTGCGAGGCAGACCAGATAATGAGGTAATGGAAGCAGCTAAAACAAGCGCCAGAGTCTAGCTCAGTTTTAACTAGCTCAACTTCTCGATCGCTTTCTCAACGCGCTGCTGACTCACAATATCTCCTTGCTGTTTAAAGATCTCAACCGCCTTCTGTAAGTCTTCTAACGCCGCCTTTTTGTTGCCCAGTGCTGCATAAGCAAGTCCGCGATCTTCATAGATTGCTGAATATTCGGGGTCAATTTCTAGAGCAAGGTCGCAGTCTTCTAGCGCTTTTTTGTCGTTTAAATTAGCCCGAACATAACAGCGACTCGTGAAACTAGTGAGCGATTCAGGGTCTAGCGCGATCGCCTGATCGCAATCGACTAATGCTCCTTTAAAGTCGCCCAACCCACGGGCACGAGCATAACACCGAGTGCCATAAGCCTGACTGCTGTTAGTCTCAAGCCGAATGGCTTGATTTGCGTCAGCGATCGCGCCCTGATAGTCTCCCTGCACGATGCGAACCTTTGAGCGTTTCAGGTAAAACTCGTCATCATCTGGCACTAATTGAATGGCTTGGTCAAGGTCTTGACGGGCTCCGACATAATCAAAGAGTCGCTCTCTGGCACTCGATCGCTCCAAATAAGCCTTGACACTTTTAGAATCAATTCGCAGTGCTTGGGTGTAGTCGGCAATGGCAGCGCTGACATCGGTAAGAGAACGAGCTAATCCGCGCTTATAGTAAACCTCTGCGTTGTTGGGGTCTAGTTGGATGGCGCGAGTGAAGTTAGCGATCGCTCCCTCTGGATCTCCTTCTAGTTTGGTTTGCCCTAGCTCAATGAGTTGACTCGCCGTTAAAGGAGTCTTGCGAGTAGTCGCCAACGCCATAAACCCTTCAGATTGCACTTTCTCAGAAGTCACCGAACTGGCACCGCTAAGGCTGCGAATGCTGCCCAAAGATTCCTTAACTGCATCAAGCCCAGGATTTTTTTTGCCTCCACTCAAGAAGGGCATAATCGAGCGATTGACCAGCGACATCACTGCTCCACCATTGACGTAGAAATAACCCAAGTTCGCGTTTGAGAACGGAGCGATCGCTGCTTTAAAGTTGGCAGATTGAGGCAGCGATCGCAGTGGCTTAGGGACAAATTCTGTCATCGTTCCCCCACCACCGAGAATCAAGACGGTATCTTTATTAACCCAACTATGGGAAAGAAGACTCACCGTTTTGCCGTTAGCAGGCACGTTCCAAGTGGTCACGGGTTGCCCTTGAATGGTGCGAGTGTTGACCAGATCTTTGTCGATGCGAGTTTGAGCCACGCGATCGAGCTTGCTGAGAGCGGCTTCGGCGGCGGCACGATCGCGAGTTTGAATCATCAAGCCAAACCCCAAATCTAGATTGGGAAACGTGGCTGGCAGAAAGCCTTGACGAGTCGGATACATAAACGTTGCAATCTCGCCGTTCATCCAGGGGAAGATGTCGCGATCGTCGAGTCCAACTAAGCGCTGACTAAATTGACGAAACTGATCTAATCCTTTCTTAGTCGAAGGATCGGACTCTAACCCTGTGGTGAAAACTTGCCAAAACAGCGCTAAATTCTGACCATTAGAAGCGACATAGTTCACCTCTGGCAGTCGGTCTAAAATTTGATTGCGCGTTGTCATGGAGTTGAGCAATGACTGTGGAACCGCTTGCTTGAAGTGGATGCCAACTTGCATATGCAGCCCGTCAGGCTGCGCCCACACAAAGCCATCCATCACATCGTAATAGCGCCCCAAAACATCAAGCTTTTCGGGGTCAAGTTTGGGAGGAATGGGAAACCCAGGCGGCAGAGCATTGATTTGAGCTTGATTAAATGTGGTGGCGGCGGTCAGAATTTGAGCATAATCACCGTAACCTGTGATCAGCGGTTGTGCAGATTCACCAGAAAACGATCGCTGAAATTGTGGTTGCCGGATCGTGCGCTGAAACAATGGATTATCGGCCAGTTTGCCCAACCCCTGAGCATCAATCAGTTGTTGAATTGGCTCGACGGTAAACGCTGTCACGACATAGCCTGGAAGAATCGCGATCGCCAAACCTTTGGGCGCAAATGGCGATTCGATGCCTGCATTCTTCTCTGGAGTGGGCAAATGAGGCAGCGGCACTGTCAGAGCATCGGGCTTTGCGGCAGTCGAGAAAGACCGACTGATATCACCCAGCACGAACGGTTGACGAAGTGCTTCAGAACAAGGCTTCTGTTCAGACTCTTTTTCGCAGGGAGTAACGGTTGGCTTTTTGGGCTGCCATTCTAGAATCGTAATGCCTTTATAGTTATGCTCGATCGCGGCTTCTTTTCGGGCTGCTTTCAGTCGCTCTAAAAACTTTGGAATCAGCGTAGTGTCTTTGACTGAGGCAATGGTGAGCGAACGATCGGGATGCGATTTGAGGGGGAGAAACGCGATCGCGACCTGATTTCCCAGCCAGGGCTGAATATCTGTGGAAAAGTTAAGCCCCGCCTGAATTGGATAGAAGCTGCCAGGAAAGGAAAAATCGGCGGGAAATAATCCGAAGCGACTGAGCTCTTCCCACGTTTTTGCTTCAGTATTGATCAACAACACGCCAGCCGTATCACTAGGCAGCAGATTGGCAACGGAATTTGGAACCGTTTCAGCCAAAGCAAAATTGGGAGCCAAAATCAAAGCAGATAGAGCAGGCAGTAGGGTTCGACGGAGCGACATAAACGTAAGTATGAATGGCAATAGTAAAGTTTTGTCCGTACAGGTGAGCCGCAAATGCAACAGTCTCAGAAAGAGAATGGACTCAATTTAGACAGATCTATCTCCGTATAGTACGCCAGAGTGAAGAAGATTCGTAAGACTGACGATCGCAGGGCCATCATTTACTTGTCCTTGAGAGCCATTGAATTTTTGCTATGAATCTGACTACCATTGAGAATCTAGACTGTTTAGCGATCGAGGTTTTGTCTCCGGGGTTAGCACATGAACAACGTGACAGAGAAGCCAAACTAAAGCTCTATGGTTCCAGAGGTGTACAAGAATACTGGATTCTCAATTGGCAGTTGCAACAAGTGGAAGTGTATCGCCACCAGCAGGCAATGCTCAAGCTTGTAGTGACATTGTTGGATGACGATCGATTAACCTCACCACTGCTCCCTAATTTCACCTGCCCAATATCTTGCTTCTTCCTTTAATCCAAGATACTCAGGCAATACTGCCGCGTTTGCGAGTTTCTTTATAAGATGTGCCCACATTTCGTAAACCTGCCCGGATCATTTGTTGTTCTAGTAATGCAAAGAAACGAGAACGATCGCCCCCTCGCACCACTGCCTGATTATGTGCCTCTGCCAACGCGACTGGATAGCCATACCCTTTCTGAACTTGTGCCAGCGTCAGACTTAAAGCTGAATCTAAGAGTTGTTTATCATGCGCGACCCAAGCGGGAACTTCAACACGAGCGATCTCGCTGCCGACATTCACATAGCAAAAGTGGATCGTGTGTTCACCATACAAATCTAATATTTTGGCAGAACTGCGCCAGAGTGGGCTGCGCTGTCCGGGTTCTAAAAGCTTTGCCCAGAGGGCGGTGTCTTTGAGCGGATCGAGAACTTGGCAAGGCGGACGTTCCGTTTTTCCGGCGCAGTGAGTGCCACAGTCAGGAGCCAGATAAGGACAGGTTTGCAGTCGTAAAAAATTCAATGCTTCGCCACTGCGAGACGCGCTGATATACCCCACTAAAGGGACGCGGAGCGATCGTAACTGATCCCATGCTTTGAGAATAGGTGTGAGAATCATATCTCTCGCTTCGTGAGGCATCGGCTCTAAAAACCAGTGAATTAAAGAGCCATCGACCATCGCCACTGATGGATGAGCAATGAAGGAGGGTTGAGTTGAAAGGCTTCCCTGTTGGCGCATTTGCAGCCGTCTCCCTTCGTCATTGAGCGCACTGGCAAGCTCTGCTAACATCGTCGTCTCGGAAGCGGTGCGGCGATAGCCCATCCATTCCTCGGTGCGAATGCCCCACTGACGAGAGACATAGAGATCTTCAGGGCGATAAAACACTTCGGGAAGGCTGTCTAAAAGCGGCAGTTTGCTTTGACCGTAGTGCAAGACAATTCGCCCGACATTGATTAGATAGCAGTAGGCGATCTCGTGGTGACTGGGGGCAATTTGAGAGCCATCTGTGGCGATCGCCGTGTGCGCCACCGGGGCCGCGCTGATATCGAGGTAAGTATCAAGAGGCTCGATCGGAGTGGCAGCCGTGAAGATCATCCGATCGCGCCAAGTTTCTTGAAGTTCGACTAATTCGTCTTGGTGCGATCGAGCTTGCTCAATCAAAAACTGGGCGCGTTCTAATCGCTGCCGAGTTGCCACTGCTTCGACGGTAAGATGTTGGCTAATGCCCTGCATCTGCTGCGCGAGTTTTGTCAGATCAAGCATGAATTTGCGTAGTGTCTCACCAATAGCATACCTGCTTCGATTATGTAGTCAAACCTTCAGCAAATAATTCATCAAACTTCAGCATTGTATTTTTTCTTAAATCAAAATTTTACTGCGTTTCCAAAATTGTAACCTTACTGATCATTGAGCTATTAACTCATTTGGAAACTGAACACTCTATTTCTAAGGATATAGTGACCGTGTTTCTGTAGAAGGAGACTCAATCAATTGTATTTTTTAGTGCGGAACTGACTGTCTGAGACATGTGTCTAATAGAGTAGATGAAAGTACTATTTTTGAAATCTACGAATACAAAACAATCGGCTCGATCGACGAGAAAGTTTTCTCAATAAAAACCCTCCAATGAAGAACCCTCACTTTCTTATTATCAGCGTTTTGGTGCTTGGCTGGATGTCAGGCTGTAGCTCGATTCAGAATTCAGAACTTCGAGACAGTCGTGCATCACCTAACCTACAAACCAGCCCGGTTCCGACTCCCTCTTTAACGACTTCACCCCAAGCCAACGCATCACCTAATCGGCAAACCAATACGGCTCCGACTCCCTTGTTAAAGGCTTCACCTCAAGCCAACAGTTCTGAATCTGAGGATGCTGCTGTGGTCATTCAGCGTTATTACGATGCCATTGATCGCCGGGACTATGAGCAAGCCTACCGCACCTGGCAAGACAACGGATCAGCCAGCCATCAAACCTTTGAAACGTTCAAAAATGGCTTTGCAGAAACGGCATCTACTCAAGTCAAGATTGGCGAACCGAGTCAAGTAGAAGGTGCAGCAGGTTCGCAATATGTCACGGTTCCGGTGACGCTAACGGCAACGATTCAAAATCGAACTGTTCAACACTTTAAAGGAACTTATGTTTTGCGACGATCGCTCGTAGATGGAGCCTCAGACGAGCGATCGTGGCACATCTACTCTGCAAAGCTAGTTCAAACCGAGTAGAACAATGTTTATAGTCCACCTGTTTGAGTAGGGACTAGCTTCACGCCAAACACTTCTGCGAATGCGATCGCGACTTCTTGGCGCACTTGCTCGATCGTAATATCAGGGACAAATTGCGCCAAACTGCCCACAGGCTTATCAGGAATGCCACAGGGAACAATGCGATCGAACCCCTCTAAATCAGGGCAGACATTCAGCGCAAAGCCGTGCATAGTGATCCAACGGCTGACCTTGATGCCGATCGCCGCCACTTTTCGCCCAGCCACCCAAACACCTGTTAACCCCGAAATGCGCGTTCCCTCTAATCTATAAACGGCAAGCACTCGAATAATCACTTCTTCTAATTGCCGTAAATACCAGTGCAAATCTTTGCGGTAGTGCTGCAAGTTCAAAATCGGGTAGCCAACCAACTGCCCCGGACAGTGATAAGTCACTTCACCACCCCGCTCAATGCGATGTAGTTCATACTCAGTTTGAGCCAAATTAAACTTAAGAAATTCTGTAGTTGCACCCTGTCCTAATGTGTAAACAGGCGGATGTTCTAACAGAATGAGAACGTCATCTAGCTTAGGGTTGAGTTTACGATCGCTCACCAAACATTGTTGCCAGGCCCAGGCTTCTAAGTAAGGCACTAAGCCTTTAGTTTCTAGCAGACAGCAGCGAGTAGAAGCAGAGTTAACGGGCGCAAAAAAATCCACAAAAGGCGATCAAAGGTATCAATCCAATCGGGTGAACTCTTACGTTTTTGAGCCGCTTTCTAGTGTGCAACAAAAAGCAGTAAAAATCAAGTGGAAATCACGTTAACTTTAGTAGGAATCCCATCAGATTTAGTCAAGAATTATCAAGGGATGCAAAACATTTTGAAGGAGGTCTGTTTGCCAAGATACAAAGTGTTAGGGTAAACACAACACCCAAAACTTCAGGGGAGTCGCTTTTATGAAGCTTGTCATTCATGGCAAAAACATCGAGATTACTGATGCGATTCGTGAGTATGTCGACCAAAAAATTGAGAAGGCAGTCAACCACTTTCAAACGCTTACAACCGAGGTAGATGTGCATTTGTCAGTCGCCCGCAACCCTCGAATCAACCCCCAACAAATTGCTGAAGTCACGATTTATGCCAACGGTACGATCGTTCGTGCCGAAGAAGGGAGCGAAAGCCTCTACGCCAGCATTGACCTTGTAGCTGACAAGATTGCTCGACAACTCCGCAAATATAAAGAGAAGCGCTTTGACAAACGTCACGAAACCCTCAAAGCTGAGGAGAGTCTCAGCGACCAGCAGCCTGTCGTGACGTTGGCACTCGATCGCACTCCCGAACTTCCCCCCACGGTGGTGCGAACCAAGTATTTTGCGATGCCACCCATGACGGTTGAAGAAGCAATGGAGCAGTTAGAACTTGTCGATCATGATTTCTATATGTTTCGCAATGCTGAAACCAACGAGATTAACGTGATTTACGATCGCAATCACGGCGGCTATGGAGTCATTCAACCTCGCAACAACAATGGTCATACTCATCACAATGGCAAAAATGGCAAAGCCAATCACTCTGTTTCCGAGCGAGAAAGCTTTAAGGTTTAGTTAGATTTGGTGAGGGCGAATGCTATTCGCCCTCACTGTTGTTGATGCCTAGATTCAAGAAAGGAAGCTGCGATCGCTGCAATTCACGAGCCACTTTCTTAAGAAAAAAGGATGTTTTGATTAAGTTCAAGTTCGCGATTGGATAATTCAAATCTATCAGTTCTCACTCAACAAAGCTGAAGGTTGATTGACCCTCACAAAGGGTTTGCGAAAATTACTGGCTGACCGATCCGGGGAATAAGGATAGTCTTCTTCTAAGCTTAATAACGTGAACCTCTACAACTCCTTAATCCAATTCGGATAACGAGAGATTTCGCCAATCAATCGCTCAAACCCTGCTGATTTTAATTGGCAGTTCATCATCTATTACTCTTGATCAGGAGGAATGTTATGAGCGATAGACTATCATCGGGTTCTCGAAGCATTGCGATCGTAGGGCCCTACTTAAGTGGAAAAACAACGCTATTAGAAAGCTTATTGTGGGTGACTAAAACCACGTCTCGCAAAGGCACTGTGCTTGATAAAAACACCGTTGGCGACAGTGCCCTAGAAGCCCGCGATCGCCAGATGAGCATTGAAGTTAACGCCGCCAGTTTTGAATATGGCGGCGTTCGTTTTTCGATTCTTGATTGCCCTGGCTCGATCGAGTTTGCTCAAGAAACCTACAACGCGCTGATTGGTGTGGATGCGGTTGTGATTGTGTGTGAACCGATCGTCGATCGCGTCCTCAATCTTGCCCCGCTGTTCAAGTTTTTGGATGATTGGGAGATTCCCCATCTCGTGTTCATCAACAAAATGGATCGCGCCGATATCGATTTCATGCAAGTGTTAAAAGCGCTGAAATCAATTTCTAGCCGTCCGTTAGTGCCGCATCAATATCCGATCGGGCAAGGCGAAAGCCTGACAGGATTTATTGATTTAGTCACTGAGCAAGCCTACCATTATCATCCGGGTGCGCCTGCCGATCTGGTGCCATTTCCTGAAGAGCTGAAAGCGCGAGAGCAAATTGCCCGATCAGAGATGTTAGAAACCCTAGCCGATTTCGATGATCACCTACTAGAAGAACTGCTTGAAGAAATCAATCCGCCTCACGAAGAAATCATTCAAGACTTGAAGATGGAACTGGGCGCGGATTTAATTGTGCCTGTGTTTGTGGGATGCGCTGATCGAGATTTTGGCGTTCGTCCTTTGTTAGAAGCTTTATTGCGAGAAGCGCCCGACCCTGAAACTACCGCAGAGCGGCGCGGAATTGTTCTCAATGACAGTGCTCCGATCGCCCAAGTGCTCAAAACCTACTATACGCCTCAAGGCGGAAAGCTTTCACTCGTGCGGGTTTGGCAAGGCACAATCCACGATGGCGCAGTGCTGAATGGGGTTCGGGTCGGCGGACTCTATCGTCTGTGTGGTCAACAACAGCAGAGTTTGCAAACGGCTCAGGCAGGTGAAATCGTGGCACTCGGACGTATGGAGGGCATCAAGACGGGCGACACGCTCACCAGTCTAGAAGCTCAAAACGCCGCTGAATTGCCCAGAGCCGAGCAAATGGAACCTGTTTACGCGCTGGCAATCAATGCCGAAAACCGCAATGACGAGGTAAAACTCACAGGTGCCCTTGCCAAATTGTTAGAGGAAGATTGTTCGCTGCACTGGCATCAGCACGGCGACACTCACGAAATCATTCTCTCAGGTCAGGGCGATATTCATCTGCAAGTTGCCCTCGATCGCTTACGGCGCAAATATAATTTGCCGATGTCTACTCATCAGCCCCAGGTGCCCTATAAAGAAACCATTCGCAAAAAGGCAACCTCTCACGGACGCTATAAGCACCAAACGGGCGGGCACGGACAGTTCGGCGATGTCTATCTCGACATTCAGCCGATGACTCGCGGCGAAGGCTTTCAGTTTGCTGAGACGATCGTCGGGGGTGTGGTTCCCCGGCAATATATTCCGGGCGTTGAAACGGGCGTTCGAGAATATCTAGCACATGGACCCCTCGGCTTCCCGGTGGTCGATGTGGCGGTGACTTTGACCAATGGCTCCTATCACAGCGTTGATAGCTCTGAGCAAGCGTTTAAACAAGCAGCGCGATTGGCAATGCAAGACGGGTTGGTTAAGTGCGAACCTGTGCTGTTAGAACCGATCGTGCGAATCACGCTTTCCATCCCGACTGATTTCACCTCAAAAGTGCTGCGGCTGGTAAGTGGTCGGCGGGGTCAGATTTTGGGCTATGACGCTAAAGCCGATTGGCACGGCTGGGATGAAGTGTTAGCGCTTTTGCCCCAGGCTGAAATGCACGATCTAATTGTGGAGCTACGATCGTTAACGATGGGCGTAGGCTATTTTCATTGGGAAGATGATCATCTGCAAGAAGTGCCCGATAAATTAGCAGAACGGGTTTTGCAGTCATCAGCTAACGGGAATAGCAATGGAAACCACAACGGAAAATCACGTTAATTAAGTTGCTCATTTCCTAAGAATCGTAAGGGCATGGCACTGCCGTGCCCATTGACAGGTGCGATATTAGACTTCCTGCACAAATTACTTCGCCCGTACCCTAGCTCTCTTCCTACTGGTGAAGAAGTGCAGATTATTTTAGGCAATCGAGTGGTCGCCAGCCCCGTAAATTAAAGTAGCCAACACAGAAATCCGCTCGTTTTGCAGTTTTAAGAGTTTCCTGCAAAATGGGCAACAACTTCAGTTCAATGTTGTCAAAGATTCGTGGCACGATAAATCTTGGTTAGACTACTGCACCTCAAACTACAACACTTTCTCCGACCTTTTCAAACTAGACTCAAACCACGATAGACTCTTTCTCGCGACCTTCATCTCTAATCACCGATGTCTTTTCAAGCTTCCACCAATCTGACTGCACAAGAAGCACAAGAACTTCTCAGACAATTTATCTGTCTCGATCGTGAACCTTCTAGCCCTGACTTGGAGTATGCGATCGTGCGAGAAGCCTTAATTTTAGTCGTCGATCGATCCGACTTTCAAATTTTTGGAATTTGCACCGATAGCATAGCGCAAGGACAACAAGCACTTCACCGTTATTTAGCGGCATTAGGCCGCGACGAAAGACCAGAGGCTGTGCCCATTACAGATGGCGTTGTCTATATCAAATACAATCCCAAAACGGGACGCTGCCACGCAGAACCTTACACAGGCAAGCATCGAGGCGTGTTGATTTCTTGTCAGTCTGCTTACGACGACGACATCAACGAGACTTTTGGACATTTACCGATCGACCTGTTTGATGTCTAGATCTTCAGGATTTCTGTCCCAATTCTTTTGATCGCATCCACGCCGCTCTCACGGCTTCAATCACTGCCGATCGAAAGCCAGACTTTTCTAACGCAGCGATCCCCGCGATCGTTGTCCCCCCTGGACTGGTGACGCGATCTTTGAGTTCGCCAGGGTGAATGCCTTCTTCTTGCAACAGTTGAGCCGTTCCGCGCACGGTTTGCAGGGCAAGCTTCATCGCGATCGCTCTCGGCAGTCCAGCCGCGACCCCGCCATCTGCTAACGCTTCAATCATTAACGCCACATAGCCAGGGCCCGATCCAGAAAGTCCGGTCACAGCGTCCATCATCGACTCTGGCACTTCTACCACTTCGCCAACGGTTTCTAAGATGCGTCGGGCAAGTTCTAAATGGTGAGCTTGAGCGTGTTGACCTGCGGCGATCGCCGTGATTCCTGCTCCAACGGCTGCTGGAGTGTTTGGCATCGCCCGAATCACTGGCTGTCCTGGAAATGCCGATTCTAAAGTCTTGAGAGGTGTTCCTGCCAGAATTGAGATCACTAAGGTTGCTGGATGGCGATCGTGTGCCGATAAACTAACCGCAACTTGCTCAAAGACTTGGGGTTTGATGGCTAGAAAGAGTACCTCGATCGCGTTTGCAGCCAAACGATTTTCACCTGTGACCTGCACACCATACTGCTGCGCCAGAAACTCCTGCCGCTTGACCTGTGGCTCACTCACCACCATGTCATCGGGCAAATAAACCTGCTCAACGACAAGACGGGACAACAGAGCTTCCCCCATCATCCCGCCGCCAATCATTCCAAATTTAGTAGACAAATCAGTCCCCAAAGTTAATGATCCCTGCACCCAATTATTGAGCCGCTCTGACTGGCTCGGCTGCCCATGCAGGAGTTGGGGCTGCGGGACGTGCGGGGCGTGCAGGCTGAGGTTGAGGCACTTCATGAATCACACCCGTTTGAGTGCTGACCTGAACACAGCTAGGCGTGAAGAGGAAGATGCTTTCGCCGATGCGCTCTTGATGACCATCGATCGCGTAGGTGCCACCTGCCACAAAATCAACCGCTCTTTGCGCTTGATCAGGGTCCATGATCGTCAGATTCAACACAACTGATTTGCGTTCGCGTAAAGCTTGAATCGCTTGGGGCATTTCTTCAAAGGTGCGGGGTTCCATCACCACAACTTCTGAGATACCGTTGGCGGCTCCGGGCATTCCAATGACGTTGTTCATGCTGTTGTTGCTCACACCTGTTGCAATAGGGGTTGTTTCGGGAGTAATGGCGGCGCGATCGCGGAACCGTTGACGACGAGCACGGCTTTCTTCATCGGCGATCGGGGCAGGAGCCGGATTCTCTTCTTGATAAAGAGTTTGATACTCTTGTCCATCCATTTCGTCATACTCGTATTCGTAGTCCACTTGTTCGTTCAAGCCCACAAAATCCCGTAGTTTACTGAAGATATTCACGATTCAAGCTCCATCACGACTTCAATTGGGTGTACTGGCAAAGCAGTTTTGATCAGAGAGTAGCCAATGTAGCTAAACTCAGTTTTTAGTTAAACGAGGGAAATAAAACTTCGAGCCAATATCTTTGCGCTTAATTTAAGAATTAAGGTTTCGATTTGCGACTCAGGAAGCTTATCACAATTACTGTTTAGAATTTATGAATAAACAGTATACATCTAGTTCGCGAAATTGAAAGCCCCATAATTTTTTCTTTCAATCTCAGACGCTATTGTATCGGGTGGTTTAAAAATTGAACCAGTCAATCGCTATTTTTTACACCCGATCGCCCTAGATGCACCGCAAACCCTTGTATATCGCCTCTCCATAAAATAGATATCGAACTGGATTGCAGGTGATTACTGCTCATAAAGCCGCCAGCGATCGCTGAGAGGCTAACGATAAAACGGGGTTCTAAAGCGACACCTTGCTCGTGCCTGACTAACACAATCAAGGCTAGTTTCAACATTGCAGAAGTCAAAGTTGTAATTCAACATTGTCTTGAAAAATGCAGGACGATAAATTAAGTTTGTCTGAACTTTTTGAACTAGCTTGAAACCTCAAGTCTGTCGCTTTTTTCGCTAAAAGTTCAATCGAAATTAGCCATGATGGGTAATTAAGATATCACTTTTCATCACATCCAACACTTTTTTTAGAAAAAGTTCAGAAAGCCTCTGTAACCCATAACTGAAAACACTTCGGTTGATAGTAGGTAGTTTGTAAGCCAACGACTATCGTCAGTTAGTTACCGATACAGAAGTGTTTGTTACTACCTATCTAACCGCATTTACTCGCGATGTTACTTACTACATTTCCGCTCTATTCAGTTATTTGCCCTTTAAAGTAGGTAGACAGTTTTCCTCAGATGTGGGAACACCGAATCGAAATCTTAGCCTAAAAGGGGCTGAGGGGCTAGACCTCTCACTCGTCAGGCTTGACTTTCAAATCCCCGAATAATATCCGTCCGGGTCGAATTATAGTGGCTCCCGCTTGGACTGCCAATAAATAATCTTCGGACATGCCCATTGAGAGTTGATCTAGGTAGAGTCTCCGTACATTTTGTTGTTGAATTTTAACCGCAAGTTCGCGAGTTCGCACAAAAAGATCAAAAATTTCTGTAGCGCTCAGACCTAGAGGCGCGATCGTCATCAATCCTCGAATCTGCAAATGCTCACAATCGCCCAGTTGAGGCAGGTCAGCCCATAACTCTGGTTCCGTCCAGCCAAACTTATTGGGGTCGGGGAGCAGTTTAACTTGCAGACAGATTTGAGGCTTTTGGGGGCGATCGGCCGCAAGTTGATTGAGTCGCTGCGCCAGTTTGAGACTATCGACTGAATGAATCCACTGAAATTGCTCTAGGGCTTTTTTTGCCTTATTAGCTTGCAGATGACCGATCAGGTGCCAGGTGATATCAGGAAGATCGGCGAGTTGAGCTTGTTTAATCTCAGCATCTTGAATGCGATTTTCACCAAAATCACGCAGACCAGAGGCGTAAGCAACCCGCATCGCCTCAACCGAAACTTGCTTAGTGACTGCAACCACCCGAACGCCATCGGGAACAGTCTGACAAAATCGGACAATTCGATCTCTTAGTAGATCAAAATCAATAGCATCAATCATCAAAACGTGCGTTTGTGAATCACCTGAAGCTGATCGTACTCCTTAGATAAGCCAGTTCGACGCAGCATTCGCAGACGGTTTTCGACTAGCACTTTAGCCTCGGTGCGGTTGATTGGCTCAAATTCAATGCCATCGGAATCGTTTGATGCGACAAAAAAGAGGCGCTGGGCATAGAGTGTGCTGAATAGCTCTCGCTTTTCTTCTACCAAACACACTCTGAACAGCAACCCAAACGTAGGGTGATTTAGATAGGTCTCAGTGCTCATTCAGACTTGGCTCGACAGGATATCTAGAGGGTGTGATTTAAATCAGTCGATTTGAGGTGAATAACAAATTGTAGTAAATATATTGAACTTTGGAAGTAGTAGGGGCTTGGTTCGTTCTAATATCGCGCTATGGAAGCTAAAAACAGTATTTTTTGTAGCAGACATAACAGATTATAAATGTACACTGCATGGCATCATGAAGCCGTTTATAGCTGTGATCGACCCGCATTTACAAAAAGCAAAAGCGCGAAACTGGAGTCCTGCTGCCAGATTTCGCACTTTTTTGAGTCAGTCAACTGCGATCGCCAATCCCACAATCACCGCTTGCCCTGATAATCCTTAAAAGATTGATAGGCAGATTCTGGGTGATATAGATGGCACTGATCCGTAATCTGCTTCATCAGCTTCCAGGAAAAGCGATGCTCTTGCAGCGAACTGCCCCACGTCTTTTGCAAGCTGCGATGGGCGAGTCGCAAATTATAAGACGGAATCGCTGTTGAGAGATGGTGAGGAATGTGAACGTTAATGTGATGGCAGAGAAACTCAACCCCAAACGGATATTCACAGTGAACGGTGCCAAATAGCTGCGCTTGCGCCTCATCCCAGTCTTCTGGCTCAGAGAAGTGGATGTTGGGCAGCGTGTGGTGCACCAGGGTGAAGGTGCTCATCCAAAAGTGATAAATTAGCCAGGGCAACAGCCAAAATTTGACAAAGCCCCAAACTCCCGTCGTTGCAATTAGCGTTGGAAACACGATCGCCGCAAACACAGCAACAACCGCGATCGAGACTTTCACTTTGGGGCGATCTTTTGGCTCATATTGCGACAGATCGAAGTGAACAACTCCCCAGTGCAAAATCGATGCCAGCCACCACAAACGACCTCGCATATGTCGATAGCCCACGCGTCTGACGATGCCAAACTCGTCATAGTCTTCGGGGCGGAAAGGCTGCCAGGCATTGTCCACATCCATCTTATTGGTGTGAGTGTGGTGGGTGTTGTGCAAAAGTCGCCAGCCGTGAAACGGGTAGATCAGCGGTGCCATAAAAATGTGACCCACTAGATCGTTGACCCATTTGCGCTTGGCAAACGATCGGTGCCCACAGTCGTGAGCGATCACAAAAAATCCGGTGAGGGCAGTGCCCGTAAACACCCAGGCGAAAGGGAGTAAAAACCAGGGAGATGCTTGAATCGCCCAATAGCCTAAACCCACCATCAAAACGTTGACCAGCACCATCGTCCAGGCTTTTCGCCTATTACGCTGAAAGCTTTCGCGGGGTAGGGTTTTAAGAATATCCTTGAGACGGAGCTTTGAATCAGTGAGATCGAGAATCGTGTTCTGAGGCTGGACGGTCAATGCTGTCATGAATTGATTTTTTCCTCCGAGTAGTGTTCGGAACGCAAACAAAAACCTGCCTAGCTGTGAGCAGGTCTTTTCCCAACGATTTAGTAGTGGACACGATCGCACCCTAAACAGACAAATTTCTTCAGAAATCTATCCTTAGCTAGAAGCAATGCAGTGTTGTTTGTAACAAAACCTTAATCGTTATATCACAATTCGATAACGCTCTGTCGAAAATTTGTTAAGTCGAGGTGCGATTACCCATCCAAACCTTTTGGCAATAATTAATCAACGCTTTGCCCAAGGAATCAAAGGATCTTTTGCAATGTGATTAGCCACTGCAAAGGCTCCGTAGCGGTTGAGATGGCTGGGATCAGAGAAGAAATCATGCTCGGTTTTCCATTCTTCAGCCAAATTGCGGTAGGTGAACCCTAATTCAGCAGAAGTGCGGAGCATATATTGCTGGAAGGCTTGCTCGTGGTTTCGACGCACTGAGTCGAGATATTCCCCCGACAAGGGGAGATTGATAAACACCAGAGGAATTTTTTGCGATTGCGTGAACGCGGCTAAAGAGGCGATCGCCGCAGACTGCCTGCCCTCTAGTCGAAAATCAGCATAGTCACTGTCACTATTGCCCGCTACTCTAGAATATTTCTGATAATAAGTTGCCGGATTAAAGCGATTTGAAATCGGCAAAAAGCCATTGACATCGATTAACCCCTGTCCGTCTTGAGAAATGGTCAGGTCAGTGTCTTGCTCAGAGTTAGGATGGGATTTGAATCCAGAGGCGACTCCACGCTGGAACAGTGTTTTAAGAGATTCTCGCTGATCGTAAGTGCTAGAAAGATTTGCCAATGATTGATTTAGCCAGGTGTTGACGGTTTGATAGCTGTCCGCCACGACTGAGTTAGTGGACGAAATCGTGCCTAACGAAGTTGTTACAGACGACTCAGGTTCAGGAGGCGTTGGGGCAGAGGCGATCGCCGATGACGAATCGATCGGAATCTTTTTAAAGCCTTGGGAGACGGCGATCGCGTTGTAGGTGACATCGACCCTCCCACTGTTAATCGCGCGTGAGCCATCTGCCCAAATGATCAGCTTTGGCATCTTTTCGGCAGGTAATAATCGACGCACAATCAAATCCACTACTTGAGCAGTCGCCCCGTTCACGCCAAAGTTGAAGATCTTTAAACCGGGATAGCCTTGTGCCGCCAATGCTTGCTGTAACGCAGCGGGATCGATGCCTCGCATGGCTCTAGAACTGCCCACCACCAAAACATCAGGAGCGCCTGATTTCTCAATATATTGACGATAGAGAACCAGCTTTTCATCAAGTTGACGAGCGTTAAACGTCGGATAGGGCGATCGAGTCGCGTCAACCACAGCTTTTTGCTGAAGTTGAGCCGCCGCCAGCGCTTTAGCAGTGGGTGCCCCCGTGATCGCAGGTGTTGGACTCGGATCATCCGTCGAAAGCACTGTCTGCCCCGACTGGGTAAAGCCAGATCCATTAAATGCGTCGCCGCGACCAATGCCAGGTTTTTGAAGCGAGATTTGAGGCAATGTGATCTCATCCGAGATAACTGGAGCCGGAGACACAGTGGCGATCGCAGTCGGCTTTGGCTCAGTTTTTGGCTTGAGCAGTTGCCCCAAAATCCAATCAGATTGCACCGTCAGCAATAGACCGAGCGTGCCCCACACCAACGCGAGTTTAGTGTTTTGAGCCATTCTCGGTTTTGCGTCTAGCGATCGATGGCTCGGAGTCTCCACGACGAATAGCTGCGATCGCGTCAAAATTCCCTGCATTGATTCGAGCAGTCGATTTAAGGCAACTCGCAGATCGTCAGCAGTCAGGTCAGGTCGCCGCGTCAACTCGCCCGATTCCGTTAGCAAATCGCCCACATATTCATCTGAGGCAGCAAACTCTGGAGTCGCAGCAGGCACGATGCGATCGCGAAACCCAAAATCAGCCCCATAGCTCCAAGCGGGTCGGGCTTGTCCGGCTCTGCGTCCATAAATTCTTACCCCAGCAACACCCGGAATATCGAGTGGCTTAAGGAACCGAGCGATCGCCGTTCCGACCCGATTTTGAGGCGGACAGAGCGGCGCATCCGCCATGATATGCAGGAGATCTTCTTTTTGCCGCACCTGAATGCGAATGCCGCCTGTGGCAAGTTGGCGATCGAGATCGGGGTTAAGCAACCGACTCAGCAAAAACGCGATCGCGGGAATGTCTCCTTTTTCTGCCAGCCAATGAGTCGAGTCTGACAAAGCAGGGTGAATTGAGGCAGGCAAATTGAGCCACTCAACCCAAGCAGGGCTATCAGGTTCCGAGGGTTGAAGTTTAGAGGAATCAGTGGGAGCTTCAACGCCATAAACGGCGGCAGATTGAATGCCTTGGGGGGCGATCGTCTCTAACAAAAGCTTGATTGCGGCAATGACTCGTCTCTGATCGGGCGCATTCTCCCCCACGCACGAGATATGAAGGGTTGTGTCTTTAAGCGTTGCAGAGGCGTGAATCTGCTGATCGAACGTGCGATCGAGGAGCCGAGAAATTGCGGCGGGGTCACCCCATCGCGCCCACGCTTTGAGCATCTCATCGGGAGGAGTTAGATCGACTCGCAGCGTCCAATCAGGCTGAAGCTCTCCATGAACTTGGCTAAACACGATCGCCGATTCAAACCCAGTTAGCTCTAAATCTCGCAGTTTTTGAGCGATCGATTCCGCCATCAGCGACGCATCAGGGCTGTAGGCAGACTCACACATCACCCAGAGACGCGAGTGGTCTAATTCACCATCTTTTGACGGAATGGTTTTTACACTAGCTCGAACCGCCACCCCTAAACTATTGAGCGACTCACTTAAATAACGAGCGATCGCGTCCGGTCGCCCCTGTTTTGCGAGTCGAATATTGGCGATCGCGAGTGAAGAGCTTGGAGTGTCATCGGTCAGACTGACAGATCGCGCCGGGACTTTTTGCAGCTTTTCTAGATAGCGATCGATCTGATTGAGATAAATCACCTCTGCCCAATCAGGGTGAGGCTGACCCAGCACCCGACCATAAAGCAAAACTTGATAGACTTGAGGCTGATCATCTGCAATAAAGCGCTCTAAATTCGTCTTGGCAAGCGCTTGAACGACGCGAAGTAACAGCGGCGATCGGGGCGGACAAGTCTGACCTTCACACAAAATATAGAGATTATTACCCCGCGACCGCACCTGCACACGCACCTGCGGCGAGTCAATGACCTGCTCAAGCCACTGCACCAAACTGAGTCTGGTTTCTGCTGGTTTTATTGAAGACGGCGGGCGCTCAGGTACGTTCAACATCAGAAGCGGAATTCCTTGTGGTAGGGACGACTCGTTTCGCTCTCTAGATTTGATAGGGTAAACAAAAGTTGACGAATCAAGTTAAAAACGGGTTAACAACTTAGGCTCTAAATTCATAAACTTGCTAGGCTAAATATAATGCATGAGTAGACGCACAGAACTGCGATCGATCTAAGCTCTGAAGAGCGACATGGCGCTTTCTGCTGCTTCTGATCGGGCAATTCTATCCTCCCTAGCTTCAAAATACGGCGGCTTTTGTCGTTTTCAGACTGAAATCTTAGAGATTCTAGTCTAAAAACGTAGAATCATGACCATTTACTAAAAAATTGAACCTGAATTTAGCGGTTTCGACAATCTGATTTAAGACGCTTTGACGTTCAACTGTTTATTTGAGCAGCCTCTATGGAATCTTCTGATCAAAAAGTTTCTCCGATCGAGCCTTCTAGTTTCGGCTTAGATTCTGAAGTCTTAATCGGACTGGTGGCATTGCCAGTGCTGGCAGGTATGGTCGGAGTCCGAGCTTTAGCCGAGGGGTTACGCGAACTCGGATCGCTGAGTGAAGAAATCTTTCGGGGCGATCGTCTCCCGATCTTAGAGTTCAATTTGCCAACGGCTGAACGCTCCTCCGATACAAATTATACGGATTGAATGTTTCGCGACTATTAGGATTGAATATTTGCCCGTAAAATTATTGAGTATCTCTGCTGGAACCGCTTTATGAGTTCGACCCGCCCCTCTCCCGAAGAATCCTCCTCCAGAATCGCTACAGAAGCGAACGCAGTGTCAGCTATGTCATCAGATGATATCGGAGTGTTTACCTCTGACCTCTTTCTTCGCCATCGTCTCAAAATCGTAGAAGATCTGTGGGAAGCGGTTTTGCGCCAGGAGTGCGGTCAAGAACTGGTCGATCTGCTTAACCAATTGCGCGAGATGTGTTCGCCCGAAGGTCAAGCAACGACTTTTGCCGAGTCAGACGTGCTGCAAGTGGTCGAAAAGCTCGATCTCAATGAGGCGATTCGGGCGGCTCGGGCCTTTGCCCTTTATTTTCAACTGATCAATATTGTCGAACAGCACTACGAGCAGCGAGATCAGCAGCAGCAATATCGGGCCGCTCGTGAAGCAGCGCCTTCGTCAAATGTCAAGCATGATTACGGTCAATCGCCTGAGACGACCTCTAGCCTAGAAGCCGATTTGCTTGAAAAGAGTATGCACGAGAGCAACCTGCGGCGAGAAGTCGGGACGTTTCACTGGCTCTTTCCTAAGCTCAAGCGGCTCAACGTGCCACCTCAGCAGATTCAACGGCTGATTGATCAGCTAGACGTGTGGCTCGTGTTTACGGCACACCCGACCGAGATTGTGCGTCACACCATTCGCGACAAGCAGCGCCGCATCGCCAAGATTTTGCGAGAACTCGATCGCGTCGAAGACAACCTCAAATCAATGGGGCTTTCTTCTTCCTGGGAAGCTGAGTCACTGCGAGATCAACTCACCGAAGAAATTCGCCTCTGGTGGCGCACCGATGAACTGCACCAATTTAAGCCCACCGTCCTCGATGAAGTCGATTACACGCTGCACTACTTCCAAGAGGTGCTGTTTGACGCGATTCCTCACCTCTATCAGCGCTTAAAGCAAGGGTTGCATTCTTCATTTCCAGGGATGCAGATGCCCCGCTATAACTTTTGTCAGTTTGGCTCGTGGGTGGGTTCCGATCGTGACGGCAACCCTTCTGTCACGCCTCAAGTCACTTGGCAAACCGCCTGCTATCAACGGCGCATGGTGCTAGAAAAATATATTCAGTCGCTTGATCGCTTGATCGATTTGCTGAGTCTGTCTTTGCACTGGAGCGATGTGCTGCCCGACTTGCTGGAATCGTTAGAGCAAGACCAGCAGCGGATGCCCGATGTCTATGAGCAACTCTCCGTTCGCTATCGTCAAGAACCCTATCGCTTAAAGCTGTCCTACATTCAAAAGCGGCTGAGAAATACGCTGGTTCGCAATGAGCAGATGTATAACAGCGATCCACTTCCCCAAGAGATTCCTGAATATGACGAAGCGATCGTTTACCGTACTGGCGAAAATTTTCTCGCAGAACTGCGGCTAATCCAGCGTAACTTGTCTGAAACTGGACTAAACTGCCGCGATTTAGATCATCTGATCTGTCAGGTCGAAATTTTTGGCTTTAACCTGGCACACCTCGACATTCGGCAAGAAAGCACTCGCCACGCCGACACCCTCAACGAGATTGCCGACTATCTCCAGGTGTTGCCCAAATCCTATAACGAGATGTCAGAGTCCGAAAAAACCATTTGGCTGGCAACCGAGCTTCAGACTCGCAGACCGCTGATCCCGGCTGAGTTGCCCTTCTCAGAAAAAGCGCGGGAAACGATCGCCACCTTCCGCATGATGCGAAAGCTCCAGCAAGAATTTGGACTCGACATCTGCCGCACCTACATCATCAGCATGAGCCACGATGTCAGCGATATGCTCGAAGTCTTGCTGCTCTTAAAAGAAGCCGGACTCTATGACCCCGCAACCGGGGTGAGCACTGTGCAAGTGGTGCCGCTGTTTGAGACGGTCGAAGATCTGCTCAAAGCGCCTTCTGTTTTGACAGAGATTTTTCAGCTTCCTTTCTATCGATCGATGCTGTCAGGCGGCTTTGCACCGCCTGAAGAGGGAGCGATCGACAAACCCAAAGACACATCCACGATTCTGCACAGCGTCTCATTGCAGGAAGTGATGTTGGGCTATTCTGACAGCAACAAAGACTCTGGGTTTCTCAGCAGCAACTGGGAAATTCACAAGGCCCAACAAGCGCTGCAAGACATTGCTGACCAGCATGGGGTTGCTCTACGAATCTTCCATGGTCGCGGCGGCTCGGTCGGTCGCGGCGGCGGCCCTGCTTACGAGGCGATTTTGGCGCAGCCCGGTCGCAGCGTCAACGGGCGGATCAAGATTACCGAACAGGGCGAAGTCTTGGCATCGAAGTATTCTCTCCCAGAGTTAGCATTGTTCAACTTAGAAACCGTGACAACTGCTGTGATTCAGGGAAGCTTGTTGCGAACTGGGTTTGACGACATTCAGCCCTGGCACGAGATTATGGAAGAGTTGGCAGCAAAATCGCGGACTCATTATCGGAGTCTAATTTATGAACAGCCAGACTTTATTGATTTCTTTCATCAAGTCACCCCGATCGAGGAGATCAGTCAACTCCAAATCAGTTCTCGACCTGCCCGTCGCGGTGGCAAGAAAGATCTGTCAAGTCTGCGAGCAATCCCTTGGGTGTTTAGCTGGACTCAAAGCCGCTTTCTGTTGCCTTCTTGGTATGGAGTCGGAACCGCCCTGCAAAGTTTTTTAGAAGATCATCCCGAAGAACACTTGAAATTACTCCGCTACTTCTATCTCAAATGGCCATTCTTTAAAATGGCGATCTCAAAAGTTGAAATGACGCTCTCAAAGGTTGATCTGCAAATTGCAGGGCACTATGTGAGTGAATTAACTCAACCCGAAGATCGCGAACGATTTGCGCCCGTTTATGAACAGATTCTCAGTGAGTATTACCTGACGCGCGAACTGGTGCTGACGATTACTGAACACAAGCGTTTGTTAGACGGCGACCCAGAATTGCAGCGATCGGTACAGCTTCGCAATGGCACGATCGTGCCGCTCGGATTTCTGCAAGTCTCGTTGCTCAAACGCCTCCGTCAACACAAAACATTTGCAGCGGCGGGTGTGGTGCGATCGCGCTACAGCAAAGGCGAACTGCTGCGGGGCGCACTGCTCACCATCAACGGCATCGCCGCCGGAATGAGAAACACAGGCTGATAAGTTGGTATGCGATACGAGGTAAGCATCAGATCATATAGACACTCATTTCATAGGTGAGCGCTATGACTATCACTCTCGCTAAATGGGCGCTTGATGAGTATCACCAGATGATTAATGCTGGCGTTTTACTCGATCGACAAGTTGAGTTCTTGAATGGGGAAGTGGTCGAAATGTCGCCGGAAAGTCCTGAACATGCGTATCGGAATACGACATCAGCGGACTTACTCCGGCGAAAATTGGGTGATCGGGCATGGGTTCGAGACGCAAAGCCGATTACGCTGCCGGAGGCTGTTTCAGAACCGGAGCCAGACATTGCAGTGGTGGAGGCGCTGGGTGAGGTCTATGCAACCCGTCATCCCTATCCAGAAAATGTTTATCTATTGATCGAATATGCCTATTCCAGTCTAGCCAAGGACACGGATGCAAAACGCAAGCTCTATGCTCGATCGGGGATTCAAGACTACTGGGTGATTAATCTCAAAGATCGCCACGTAATCGTCTATCGCAATCCGCAGAATGAGGATTATCAGTCGGTAGAGAGGCTGACTCAAGGGACGATCGTGCTTTTGGCATTTCCTGATGTAGAGATTTCGGTTAATTCCATACTGTGAAGAGTTAGAGAGCGATCGCCCACGATGATGCGGTGTTGATCTCGCTGAAGAGGTTGTCGATCGCGGACGCGGTAGCAAAGGCGAGTTAAGGTAGCTAGACTAGCTGATCTGTTGGCGCTCAGAGTTAAATTTCTTCAAGTGATCTGTGAGGTGTATGAGAGTTACTAAAGCAGAATTACAGGTTTTGGTATGCAAGAAAATTTAGAAACAGTTCGCAGGGAAATACTACCGTGGGCTGGCGACTCTGTAGTTGCTTTTTACCTTGAAACTCATCCCTCCTTTCCATACAAGGAGCAGTTTGCAAAGCTTTTTGTTGAGGCTTATCATGCTTATCTTTCAGGATGTTCACGCGCCTCAATTATTGTCGCTGGCGAAGCTTTATTAAGAGCAATTTACGACCAAATAATTTGCTTGGTTGCAAAGGGTTATAGCGTTGAAATCTTCAAAGCTAGAGGACGCTCAATTCATTTGGAAGAAGGAACATCGGTAGCTACTTTACATCAGCTCACTGATGAATGTTCATTTCATGCAGCCATAAAAGCCCTCGGTCAATTAAATATCTACTCGCAAGATTTGATCAATAAAATGCGAGTGGTTAAAGATCTTCGTAATAGAGCAACCCACGGCGATTTTCCTCTTTTTGATGAATGGGACCCTGATGATCCACGTCCCAGAGAGCAGTTGCGGCAAATCCTTTCTGATCAAGACTTTGAGTTTCCTGAAGGGTATCGCTTTCTTCTCGATAGAGACGGTGCTGACTGGTTCACTATTGACCTACGCGAATACAAGTGTCGTTCGCTGAAGTCCTTGGGAACCGCAGATCGTTTCGCTGTAATTCAGTACCTTCTTGTACTTGAAATAATCTCAAAACTGAAAGACGCTTCTACATTAAACAAATCTGTATGACGCAGTATCAAATCAGTACAAAGCCGAGAACCCGCTTGGGGAATACTCCAACTTAGTTATTTTGCGACGATCGGGAGACTTCTCGCTTCGTTTGAAATTGAGCCGCGCAACCACTCATTATTATGCTGTCTTAGATTATTCATGGCGACGTGGTTGAGAAGTTACGGTGAAGTTGCAGGATAAGTTGCTCTCAGTTCCCAACGATCGAGAAAGGTTTAATGTTGTAGGTAAGGCTAATTCTTCAGCACTCTTGAATCACGATCGCCGTCAAAATTAGAGGAGAAACAAATTCTCGTAAGTGACTCGGCACGATCGACGAGGCTGTATTTGGCATTAGCTTTTACAATTCTAGAAAGCTAGAAGTTAAACCAATGAACATCCACATCAGGAGAAACACCCATGCCCCAAATCGAAGAACAAGTTCTAGAGCATCTCCGCACCCTTCCCAGCAAACAACAACAAGAAGTCCTCAACTTCGTTTTATTTCTGAGTCAACAGCGACAAAATAGCCTCACCCCAGTCACTCCACCCCGTTCCTTCGCTGTTGCCGCCCAGCACTACATCGGCTCCTTAGACGGTGGGCCATCCGACTTGTCTACAAACCCGCAATATATGGAAGGCTTTGGAGAATAATGAGCCATCCAGTCCTACTAGACACAGGTCCGCTAGTTGCTTCTCTGAAAGCCCAGGATCAGTTTCATGCTTGGGCGGTTGCCGAACTTGATCGCGTCCCATCCCCCGTCATCACCTGTGAAGCCGTCATCACAGAAGCCTGCTTCCTGTTGCGAAACACACCTTCTGGAGAAGCTACTATTCTCGCCCTCATCGCCGACGAACTCATTCAAATGCCCTTGCGAATAGAAGATGAAGCGATCGCTCTGCAAACCCTGCTGACCCAATACCGCTCCGTCCCCATGTCCCTTGCCGATGCCTGTCTTGTTCGCCTTGCCGAACTCTATCCCGACAGTCCCATTCTCACTCTCGACAGCGACTTTTACATTTACCGCAAACACAAGAACCAAGCAATTTCCGTCATTGCTCCAAGCACCCCGTAAACTGACTTTTAAAGGCGAAGCATCGATCGAAATGCTTCACCCTTATAATTATTGGCCTACAGATATAATTTCCTAATCGTCCTCATTTAGAGGGTCGCCTAGCATTCCAGGCGGCTCCTGCTCCTGCGCCGACTCCTGCAATCATTCCGGTTGCCATTCCTTCTAGCGTTTTGACGATCGGGTCTTGAATGAGGCACTGATTAGTCAGCACCTTTGCCTGCAAACATTGACTACTTTCCGCCCAGCTAGCGGTTCCGCCTACAATCACACCCGCAGTACTGCAAAGCAAGATTAACAAGAAGGAACGATGTTTTTTTATACCCATGGGTTGATGACAAATCGCGACACTACAAGATCAATTCATTCTAATTTGCCCATTTACCGGATCGGTTTTAACACCGATCGAGAGTTGGGGTGTCGCAATGTTGAATCAGTAACCTCAATCTAAGACTTAATCGACTCGGAGATTAAACGGAAGCCGCACATAAACGCCCTTGGGATCGTTCATAGAGCGAAGAGAAGCGAGATCTGCCTGAATTTTTTTCAACTCGTCAGTGAATGGATCGCTAGAAGTTGCTTTGGTTTCGTCACCGCCCAAGAACCGACCCAAGAGTTTCTCCTCTAGGGTGCTGGTTTTAGGATATTCTTCTAGCTGCCAATCGTCGCCAAGTTTTGCACGGTTCGCGGCTTCTTTAACCGCATCTTCTAGCCCGCCCAACTCGTCTACTAAACCCAGCGATTTTGCTTCGCTGCCTGACCAAACTCGCCCTTGAGCGATCGCGGCAACTTTTGACTTTTGGAGTTTGCGAGAGTCAGAGACTTTGGTCAAAAACTGATCATAAATTTTGTTGACCGATCGCTGCACCAGTTCTAATTCTTCGGGCGTTTTGGGACGGCTGATCGTTTGACTGTCGGCAAAGCGTCCAGTTTTAACCACGTCCCAAGTCAGTCCGTTTTGATTGGCGATCTTTTGAATATTGGGCTGCAACCCAAAAACCCCGATCGAGCCTGTGATCGTGTTCGGTTCGGCAAAAATACGATCGGCATAAGTCGAAATCCAATAGCCTCCCGATGCTGCCACGTCGCCCATCGACACGACAACGGGCTTGACCTTGCGAGTCAACACAAGTTCTCGCTGAATAATTTCGGAGGCAGTCGCGCTTCCGCCAGGGCTATTGACTCTCAGCACCACTGCTTTTACGTCGTCATCGAGGCGCAGATCTCGGAGTTGTCGAGCTAGGCGATCGCCGCCGACTTGTCCTGCTGTGCCCTGCCCGTTGACGATTTCACCATCCGCGTAGACCACTGCAACTTGCTGCTTGGCGTTGCGCTTTTTAGGGTGATCTTCGGCAATTTTGGCGTAGGTTTTGAGGGTAACTTGACGGAAGGATTTATTCTCTTCGTCTTCACCCGTCAAAGTTTTAAGCTCTGCTGATATCTCGTCAGAATAGGCAACCTTATCTGCCAAACCTTTCTTCTGCGCGTCTTGTGGACTCAGAATGCCCTGACTATCGGCAATTTTCTGAACCTGCTGAACGGTCATTTTGCGGTCTTTGCTGGTGGTTGCGAGAAATTCACTCCACAAATCACCCAAGAGTTTTTCGGTTTGCTCTTTGTTGGCGGGGCTGCGCTTGGTCAGCAAATATGGCTCGACGGCTGACTTATATTTGCCGACTCGTGTGACTTGCACACCCACACCAAACTTCTGCAACGCGCCTGCATAAAACATACTTTCAGAACTGAGACCATTGATCTCTAATTGCCCGATCGGGTTAACTGCGATCGTGTTTGCCACAGATGCTAGATAATATTCGCGTTCTCGCCAATCGACATCATAGGCATAGATTTTTTTGCCCGTTGCCTTAAAACGCGTCAACGCTTTGCGGACTTCTTTGAGCGTGGCAAAGCCAGAAGCATTATTGCCGCTGCTGCCATGAAGATAAAGAGCAATGATTTTAGAATCTTGGGTGGCGTGGTCGATCGTGTCTAAAACGGTGCGAAGCGTAATCGTATCGGTTTCATCGCCAGAGAGAGCACCACTGACGATCTCACGAGCCGAAGAAGATGGGCGGGAGTCGGTGATGTTTTGAGACAAATCGAAGACCAACACTGATTTATCCTTCACCTGCGGCCCGGTGTCTTTGGAGGCAGTGGCAATCACTAAAAATAGCAATCCGCCGACGCTCAGACCTAGAAAAATGAAAATGCCCAATAGGGTGGCAAAAGTGTGTTTGAGAAAGTCACGCATAGAAATAGAGTGAAGGGTGAAATTGTGTAGGTCTGCGATCGTATACGCAAGTATCTCAAGAGCGAATCTGCGATCGTCCTTCCATGCTAGACGCTCTTACGAATTACTAGACACCCACACTTAGTGTTATGGCGCTAGCTTTATGTTTGGCGAGTTCGGATTTACGCACTCAGCTCCTAAAAATAGTTTGTTAGATTGAGAACTGTGGCGATTATTTCAGGGGTTTCTGTTTGCACTGCTGAAGCCTTGAGAAGTTGACAAGTGACTGGTTCAACTTAAATCTTGCACCTTTTGCAACAACCGCCAAGAACTGAAGTTCTTGGCTCGTAGCTCAAACCCATTGAAATGGGTTAAAAGGTTGGCTCAGTCCTCTTGAGAGGACTTTGGCGATTAGCCCGAATTTTAATTCAGGGCGGGTGAGCGGGAAATCGTTAAGACTGGTGCAAGATCCGAGTCAAGCTAAACCTGATTGAAGCCGTGAAAAAAATCCCTATCTTTGCAGCAGTTTTAGCACTTTTGGCGTTTACTATGGTCGTGTTTGCAACGTCGCCTCAGAATTCTGGCATCAAAACTCAAGAACTCGCCCGCTCGATCAATCAGATTTATGTGTTTGGCGATAGTCTTTCAGATACAGGCACCATTTATAAGGCTACTGGAGGCGCTTATCCTCCTAGCCCGCCCTACTTTCAAGGACGCTACTCAAATGGCCCGGTTTGGGTTGAGCATCTGGCATCTAAGCTGTCACTGACCCTCGATCGCACTACCAATTTTGCAGCAGGCGGCGCAACTACTAGTGCAAAAGGTTCCTATGGAGTTCCAGGGTTATTAACTCAGATAAACGGCTTTACGAACGCTCATGCTCAAGCCGACTCGCAAGCCCTCTATGTCGTCTGGGCAGGCGCTAACGATTATCTGCAAGAAGCAACCCAGCCAGCGATCGTCGTTGAGAATGTCATGCAGGCGATCGCATCTCTCTCGAAAGTCGGTGCCCGAAAGATTTTGGTTGGCAATTTACCCGATTTGGGGCAGCTTCCGTCCACGCGCAACACAAGCAATTCTCAAGCTCTTAGCGCGGCCACTCAAACACACAACCTCAGCTTGTCTCAATCTCTGGCGACGGCTTCGCAAAAGATCGGAGCAACGGTTCAGATCATTCAATTAGACGCAAATACGCTTTATCGAGAAGCTGAGACTCATCCCTCTAACTTCGGGTTTACTAACGTCACCAGTGGTTGCCTCTCTAGTCCAGATGGATGTCGTCAACCCGATAGGTTTCTGTTTTGGGATGGCATTCATCCCACGGCGGCGGCGCACCGTGCCCTGGGTGAAAGTGCCTTCTCAGCCCTTCAGGTCGAGCGGCGATCGAGCTAGACGGCTCAAAACCTCTGACTCATTGAACCGATTTTCACATCTGTGGTAATAATGGTGTCTGCTTTAACAACGCCGTGGATGTGAGGAAATGGTTGCCTGGTTGTATAAGACAACTGAGATTCTGGCCAAGCGATCGATTGGAATGCAGAGGCTGATCGGAGTCGTGTGTCTAGTCAGTCTGCTATGGATTGCTCACCCTGCCATCTCTCAAGAAAGCAGTCTCGATGACCTTAAGCAACATCAGCAGCAAATTGATCAGCAGCGATCGGCGGTGCAAAAAGAGCGCGATCGGGTGCAAAAACTAGAGAAATCTGCTCAAAGCAATCTCAAAGGCATTCGCAAAAACATTCAAGTCACCACCGGACAAATTCAAGTTAGTGAAACTAAGTTAAAACAGGCGACGCGGCAACTTAAAACGCTGCAAATCGCATTGGATTCTGCCGATCGGACTTATCGCCAAAAGCAAGCTGCAACTGGCTCTCGACTGCGTTTTTTGCAGCGTCAGCCCAGAAGTCACGGTTGGGCAGTGCTGTTGCAAAGTCAGAGCCTCAATGATTTTATTGATCGTCGTCAGCAGCTCAGGCGAGTGTATAAAACCGATCGTAAGATTCTCACTGACTTAAAATCGGATGCCGAACGGCTCGATCGCCAACAAAATCAAGTCGAACAGCAAAAAAATCAAATTGCGCTGCTCACCCAAGAGCTTCTGGCACAAAAATCAGAATTTGAAGCGCAAGCAACCTATCAAAACAAAGTAGTCGATCGCTTAAAGACCGATCGACGGGCGCTCGAAGCTGCCGAAGCTCAACTTGCAAAAGACTCTCAAAGCATCGGAGCGCTGATTCAAAAACGAGTGTCTGAAGAACGCGCTAAAAATGGCATTGTCGTCTTGGGCACGGGCCAGATGAGTTACCCCAGTGATGGCGAGATCACCAGTGGGTTTGGCTGGCGAATGCACCCGATTTTGGGCTATCAACGCTTTCACTCTGGGGTAGATTTTGGTGCCGACTATGGCAGCATGATTCGGGCTGCCGATCGCGGCGTAGTGATTTTTGCCGGATGGTATGGCGGCTATGGCAATGCAGTGATCATCGACCACGGCACCACCACTACCACCCTCTATGGGCACACCAGCGAACTCTACGTTTCAGAAGGGCAAGCTGTAGAGCGAGGGCAACCGATCGCCGCCGTTGGCTCAACCGGGCTTTCGACCGGGCCGCACCTGCATTTTGAAGTCAGACAAAACGGCGAACCCGTTGATCCGATGGCATACTTTTAGCGATCGAGCGACAAATTTCACCCTTCACCCTTGATTTTTGACTCTGTTTTCGGTGCTATAATGTTGACGTGACGAGGGCATGTAGCTCAGTGGATAGAGCATCAGATTCCGGTTCTGAGGGTCGGGGGTTCGAGTCCCTCCATGCTCGTAGAAGTAAAGCCTTTGAGAAGTGTCGATTTCTCAAAGGCTTTAAGCTTTTAAAGCTCAGGTTAAGCATTCAGCAAAGGATCTTTGAGTTTCTCAAAGTGTCACATTACGGGATGAAGATTCGCCTTGCACCTCGGTAACTATCAATATCGAGCACAATTTCAATCAGACTTTCAACACAACGACCTCGATATTCAGAGTCACTTAGCAGGCGATCAGCGTTACCGATCGTAATCACACAACGATGCTGAGGTGCTTTCTTCACGCATGACTTGTTCCAGCGAATCTTTTCCTTTCATACTACGATTGGCTGTGAGCAAAATCATCTGGTTTTCTTGAGCTAATCGCCAAACAACCCGGTCATCACTAGCGATCGATAACTCCATTTCTGAAAACGTGACAAATCGAATCGGGACGACATCAAGCCAACCCTGACGACCAATAGCACAGAAGAAAACTAAAGCATGCCCCTTGAGATTATGATCAATCAAGAAAATCATGCTTTCAACTGACGCTTCGCCCGAATTGCCTGAAGTTTTTCCCAAGCGGCTTCGGTTCCAGGTTTCGGAGGCTGTACAGCAATTCGAGCGATTCGCTCACGGTTTTGTTCTGCGTAATATTGCTGAAGTTCTTCGGCTTCTTTGAGAACTTGATGATACTCGGCTTCTACCTCAGCACGATTTGCCTCAATGTAGGCTAAAGCAGTATTGATTTGTTCCCCCGTAAGCTCAAATAAGCCTCGGATAAACTTAGGCGGATATTGAGCCGTCACGTGATCCATTATATCGTAGAGGGTGATGCGTGTGCCTGCGATCGTCAGTCCTCGCTCTGTACGAATGATTGCTGACTGCTTGTTAGATGCTGCCGTCATAACGAAGCCTCTTCAGAGTTATCTTCATCGTATCTTATGAGGCAGCGTAGGCAGTCCTCACTGGTCTGATTTTACGATCGGCGGTTTGCGAAGCAAGTTCCCCTTCGGGTAATCGCTTCCCCATGCAACGAGATATTTCTCAAATTGTCAGGTAAAAAGAGGTCGATCGCTGTGCAGTTTGCTAGAGGGGCGATCGTTGACAGTATCCTCAACTTGCATCCCACATAATTCTCAATGGGTGAAGTCTAACGTCTGGTTCACCCGTCGCAGATGACTTCAAACTCACACTAGGTAGACTTTGGGTGCAACCGACTTCTTAGCCTTTCCTCCATTATTGTTGATTGAAACCCTCTTACTTGTTGTTCTCAGAACTGCCATGCATGTTTCCGAGTCCTCAAATAACTCTCTTAATTAAGGTTTATGGGTAAGGAATCCCATCAATAAAGTCACCTAATTCACTATGTTTGTATTTACCATTACTCTTTAGGCATGTGTTTAGACGTGTTCTATAGAAATCCTGTATCTTCTCAGTCTCTAGCGTCCAAGAAAGACGTGAACCAATCTCATCCGTAAATGAAGTTTGGCTGAGAATTACTAACTGCTCGTTAGTTGCATCTACATGAAACTTTCCATCACGCCACGATAAACTACTAACAATAATCTCAGAATTGCCTCTATAAGGAGTAGGGGTGCCATTTATAAGTGCAATGCACATTTTCCCTCCTACCTTAGCAATAACCCTGTACGTACCCCTGAATATACTGCCAGCGCCACCGTATTGCCCTGTTGCCAACAATAAGCTGGGTGGTGACTCATCTACTGTGTTAGCTGTTGGAGTTTTAACAGGAACTCTTGTCGACTTTACATGGCTAGGAGCAGGTGAGGAAGGAACGGTAGAATTACCAATAATCTTCTCCCACCACCATGGGGCAGTACCCCCAGCAAGGAGTGCTACTACGACTGCTACAGCAATCTGTCCAAAAACACCGCCCTCCTTCTTGCCGTCCGACATCAATTTATCTCCCAAAATTGGATGTTTGGCTAAGCCTTTACGAATAGCCTCTCAAACATGACTTTACTTTGTGGACAATAGTCGGGCTAACGATCTAACTAGACTGCCTTTCATCGTGTGACCCATCTGCTAATTTAGAAGATTAGGCTGACGACTTGCCATCTAATTTCCCAAAAACGCAATTTGTTTAGCGCGAGATGCAACCGCACCCCTTGCAGCCTAACCCTCTACCTAGCAAATTAGACTAACACGCTACCCAAACCCTACGTTTCTTCAAACTCAAAAGCTCGAAAACTTCACACTTCTCTCGACGAGATAGACCACACCTCCACCAAAGAAACGATCGCTCCCCCTCAAAAATTTAGCTTCCCAAAAAACAAAAAACTCCTGTAGAATACATCGCAGTGATGAAGTTGTGCCCCGAAATCTGATGAGCAAGATCAGACTCCGAGGACTTCCATCCCTAGTTACTTGTGCTAACTCAGGAGGCGTTCATGATTGTACACCGTCGGCTTTGCTATGGGATCTTGAAAGGCTGGAATCAAGATCCCGCATACACTTTTCATCCCGATCGAATGTCTGAGAAATCAGAGTTCTTGTCCTCTTTGAATTAACCGAGAGGACAAAATAATATGGGAGTTAGGACTGTGATTCCTAGCTCGATTTCGTTCACCGTTGAGTTACGTTGCTCAACCGAAAAACGTTATCGAGTCAGTGTGACTTTAGATTTGCAAGAGCGTTACATCTTCCTGTCATCTGGCATTCTCGTGAATGTGAGCGATCGCATTGAAGAGTTTGTTTCACAACTGAGTGAGATTGCATCCAATCAACTGGCATTGTTCAAATGGGATGGCACGAGTGACTTGACGACTGAATATCAAATTGTCCGAGTGTTGCCTGGCTATCAAATGGAGCGATCTTTAGCAAAGTTCAACATCGTCTTGGGCAATGGTTCACTAATTCAAGTGGAGGAGTTGCACAACAAAATCACCATTCAACTATAGGAAACTAGGCGTTAAGGAGCCGTCGATTACCAAATCCTTCACATTCAGGCGGCTCCCTAAACGTGCAAATCGTAAGAGCAATCGGTTCAGTTTCAAAGTTCCTCTTCCAAGTTTGGGAGAGGGATTCAGGGTGAGGAAAGATTCGTGCAGGAGAGGACTATTACCTAAATAGCAACAGTTGCAGCAATCCACCGACGACACTGATCAGAGATTGACCCAATCCGCCGTTACTTTCTTTGCGCTCTTTGGGTGGATTTTTGATGCTTTGCACTAACTTTTGGGCAGCTTCAGCATTTTCTTTTTGACCTTGTTGTGAAAACAGAGTCGATGCAAATTCGCTGTCTTGGACGGCTCCATCTTTGTCACCCAACTCTAATCGAGCGATCGCTCGCCCAAAATAAGCCATTGCGTGGTCAGACTTGCGAATAATCACCTGATTGAAGTGCGCGATCGCTTTTTCATAGTTGTGCTGTTTTGTGGCATCTAGTGCCCAGCGATAAAAATCTTCGGGATCGCCTACGGTAGGAGGTAGCCCGATCGCGCCTTGCAGGGCAGCATTAGTCATTTGAACACCCGTAAGATCGGCTCCTGACAAAAAGGCTCCTCGCAAATCTGCCCCGCTCAAGTCTGCGCCCGCCAATTTTGCGCCGCTTAAATCGGCTCCATAGAGACTTGCTCCAGCCAAATTTGCCCCGCTCAAGTTGGCTCCTGATAAGACAGCTTGGCTGAGGTTTGCCCCGGCTAAATTTGCCTGATTTAGGTTTGCTCCGGTTAACCGAGCTAACACCAATCCCGCGCCGCTCAAGTCACAGCTTTGACATTGTTTGGTCGCAATCAATTGCTGAACGTGATCAAGGTTTTCAGCTTGAGCGGGGATGGCGGCTCCGATCGTCAGAAGCATTGCAGAGATCGTAAAAGATTTGAGGTTCATAGATTAGCTAACCGAGTTTAGCGTCTTAAAGAAGGTTGATTTTAGGGGTTTCAAAAAGGGTCGATCGCGATAACCCATACTACGTTTGTTTCTAATTTGTGGCACGATCGATTTAAGTCTCCCTTAAAAACCAGATATTTGCATCATGTCTAAAAAACAAAAGTTTCCCTATCTGGTTGGCTCAAAATGGACGGCCCAACAAACCACTTGGGGATGGCGACATTTTCAAGTCGTCAATCGCACCAACGAAGGTCAATGGGTGTTTGCTGAAATGGTCGCTGCCTGTGATCCAAATATTCGATTTTGGATGAATGCCAGACTTTTAAGAGACCGATCGCAGTGGCAAGCAGGATGGCGATCGCTGCAAGAAATCAAAATTGACGAAAGTTTTCAGTTTGAAGTCGAGTAAAGAAGGACTTCAGCTATTTTCTCTTACCGATAGATCAGCCCTGCCATTCTGGGGGACTTTGAACTGGAAATTTTGGCTTGAAGTCCCCCAATTTTGGGGGATTTAGCGATGATCTTAAAAGTCAAGCGGGAAGGGCAACTTTTTCGGTTTCAGCCTCTGCGATAGGAGGCACCCAGTCCTTATCCTGCTTGACAAGGGCATTCAAAATGGTGAGCAGCTTGTGCATACAAGCTACCAAGGCAACTTTCTTCTCTTTGCCGCGCTGCAATAACCGATGATAAAACTCCTTCAGCACAGGATTGAAGCGAACCGCCACCATTGCCGACATAAACAACACCTGTCGGACGTTGGCACGCCCCCCAGAGACCCGACGTTTTCCTCTCATTTGTCCGCTGTCATAGTTAAAGGGGGCAACGCCCACCAAGGCAGCGATTTGCTTGTGGTTCAGCTTGCCCCCATTCCGGCCAGGCAGAGACCAGCGTGGAAGCCAGGACTTTTCCCACACCGGGCACGCTCAGAACCAATTCTTGAGTGTGTCGCCACAGTTGGCAGGCTTGAATTTGGGCTTCGATCTCGCCGTCGAGTTCTTTTGATCTGCTCCGTGAGCCATTCAATGTGACCTTCCACGTTCGCTTGCGCTTTCCCTCTTAATAGAGCCATGCGATTGCGCTCGGCGGTGAGAATGTCCACCAACTGACGACGGGTGACTAAATCATCAAGTTGCTGTTGGGCTTCACTTGCTAAGGGTCGCACATCGGGGGTAATCTTGTCGCCAAACCACGCTAAAACTTAAGCATCAACTTGATCCGTTTTTGCCTGTTGATTCATCGCCCGAGCAAAGTTGCGTCCTTGACGGGCATTCATCACTGCCACCGCATAGCCCGCTTGACTCAACCACAAAGCCGCTTCTCGTTCATAGCCTCCCGTCGATTCTAAAATGACTCGCTTCACGTCGTCGGGTTCGGGAAACTGGGAGCGCACCGATAACAATCCAACAATGGTATTGGGAACGCGCCAGCACTTGCCCGTGGGATAAACATGAATATCCAGAAACCGTTAAACATCAATGCCAATCGAATGGAGATTGTCGCTCATCGGGAACCTCCGAGAAACCCCGTGCGTTCACGCCGGGGAGGGATAGGAGCGGGCACTCGATCCAGTGCCCAATCTCTCACGCTTCTCACAGAATAGACGCTATACTGTGAGGCATGACGCAGAAAGCCTTCAAGTACCGCTTTTATCCAACGCCTGAGCAAGAAACCTTGCTGAGACGCACGATGGGCTGTACTCGTTTGGTGTATAACCGCGCCCTCGCCGCCAGGACTCAGGCATGGTATGAGCATCAAGAACGAGTCGGGTACGCTGAAACGTCTGCGATGCTGACTACGTGGAAGAAGGCGGAAGACCTGCAATTCTTGAACGAAGTTAGCTGCGTGCCTTTGCAGCAGGGATTGCGCCATCTTCAGAAAGCGTTCAGCAACTTCTTTGCAGGACGGGCACAATACCCCAACTTCAAGAAGAAGCATCACGGCGGCAGTGCTGAATTTACCAAGTCGGCATTTAAGTTCAGAGATGCTCAGGTATTTCTGGCTAAGGATGCTGAACCGCTCAATATCCGATGGAGTAGACAACTCCCCCAAGGTTCTGAACCCTCCACCGTCACGGTGAGACTTTCCCCGGCTGGGAGATGGACGGTTTCTCTGCTGGTGGATGTTGAGATTGAACCCTTGCCCGCATCGCCTAACCAAATTGGGATTGATTTGGGCATCACGAGCCTGGTCGCTCTCAGCACAGGTGAAAAGGTTGCCAACCCCAAAAGCTTTGCTGCCAAGCGTCGCAAACTCAAGAGAGTTCAGAAAGCGCTTTCTCGCAAGCAAAAGGGGTCGAACAACCAACATAAAGCCAGGATCAAAGTCGCTAGAGTCTATGCAGAAATTAGCGATTCCCGGCATGATTTTCTTCACAAGTTGACAACTCGATTGGTGCGTGAAAACCAAACCATCGCCGTCGAAGCTTTGGCTGTGAAGAACATGGTTAAGAATCGGAAGCTTGCCAAATCCATCAGCGATGCTGCGTGGGGCGAACTGGTTAGGCAACTTGAATATAAGTGCGATTGGTATGGTCGCAGCTTCGTCAAGATTGACCGATGGTTTCCGAGTTCTAAGCGGTGTGGGCATTGTGGTCACATCGTAGATAAGTTGCCGTTGGATATCCGGGAATGGGATTGCCCCAGTTGCGGGACACACCATGACCGGGACATCAACGCGGCAAAGAACATCTTGGCGGCAGGGCTTGCCGTGTCAGTCTGTGGAGCGAACGTAAGACCGGATAAGCATTCGCTTTGAAGGCAGTTGCTATGAAGCAGAAACCTAAGTCGTGAGTCTTAGGAATCACCGCTCCTTTAGGACGGTGAGGATGTCAACTAGATAGCTCCCAGGAGGATGAAGGGGATGGTAGGAGTCTCAGCGGTTCCTCTACCTTGCGTTATGCGGGATACTCAGACGGTCTCAGTTCCCTGCCGATAATTCGAGGTGTTTCTGAGTTCAGATAGTGTGGTGACCCTAGCTAAATCTCGATTTCAAGAATCTTAGGGGGGACGGTCTGCCACACTCTTAAGATACAAGGGTGAGGGCAAAGATTCGTGCGGGAGGTCTATTCTCAAATCGTCTACTGATTGGAGTCAGAATCTTTAACCTAAATGCATCAAGGTCTGACGCGAGCAAACTTCAACTCTTGACTGTGAAAATCGAATCGGGCACCGTTGAGCGCGGTGACAACTCGACAGTTCAGCCATCGCCCTTTTTTTCCTGGCAACCCATCTGCCACCAGACAAACTCGGTAGGGTTGATTTGCTTCCAGATTCTTAGTGATCATGCCCGTCGCTCCAGCTTTGGTGACTTTTGAGTTAACCCGATTAGCTTTGGCGCACCCTCCTTCTGGGTTCACGTTTGACTCTGGACGATCGCAGATGTTGAGATAAATTTCCCCATCCTCGGTTGCTTGACCAAAAAACCATCGGATGTGAACGAGTGCTTCTGAAGTTTGGGCAGCAGGGTTTGTTAAAGACAGAAGAGCGGGGGATGGGTTAAATCGAATCAGTTGATGTTGCCACCACAGCCCTCCTCCCACCACTAGACCAGACAAAGCCCAGAGCCGGAAATTTGGGAGAGCGGCAATTTTGGCCAAAGAGAATGGGATGATCGTCTTTCTCTGGTGGCGGATCGATTCGAGCAAAATGAACTCAATGCCGCGAAGCAGATCCTGGGTGGTGCAGAGCCGTTTTTCTGGTGAGGGATGGATGAGTCGATCGATCAAATCAGCAAAGGAGTTTGAGATGTGCGGTGCAGCCGATCGCCAATGGAGTTGCCCTGTTTTTAGATCTGCCGACAAAGATTCAGGGGGTTTCCCAGTCAGCAGATAAACAAAAGTACGTCCCAACGCAAAAAAATCCGATTGAGGCACAGATCTTCCCTGAAGCTGCTCTGGAGCGGTGTAGCCATCGGAGTAGACGATCGTCACGCCGCGTCTATCAACAACCGTTGCAGTGACTTTTCTAGCAGTCCCGAAATCAATTAATACCAGGTTTCCATTGGGTTGATAAATAATATTAGAAGGCTTGATATCTCGGTGAAAAAGATTGTGTTGATGAATGTAATCTAGCGTTAGGGCTAATTGTTTTAGCCACTGTAAGGCGAAGTCTTGACTCATCGATTGAAATTCATTTTCCTGCATCCATTGCTCTAGATTTTGCCCTTTAATGTATTCCATGATCAGGCAATAAAGCTTTTTTCCATGACTGAGTGAAAGGGTGAAGTAGGAATCAGGATCAGTTTTAGGAATTCCAGGATGGGACAAATTCGTGAGAATGCTGGCTTCTTGAATAAAGAGATCAACTAATTTAGGGGCAGTGACATGGAGAGATTTTAAGACTTTGATTTGACCTCGATCGCAGACTTCAAACACCTCACTAGGATACGCTTTGTCGAGCGGTCGGAGGGGACGAATTAACTGATAGCGACCTTGAATTTGCAATGATGTTCCACAGGCTTGACAGACTTGTAGTCCGTCGGGATTTTGTCGATCAAGACAATCGGGGTTAATACAATAACTCATGATCAAAGCATCACTGGAGAACATTAAAATTCATCATGAAATGAATGCGATTGCCATCCGATATCGCTTTATTCAGCACAGAAAACTCAAAGGAACAGGTTCCTTGCGAAAAGGGAATGTAGTTGATGCGGGTATCTAGATAAACATTATCCGTGAGGCTGCTTTCAAGGGGGCGAATGCCCTGCTCTGTCACGGCTTCACCTACACAGGAGTAAGTTTTGTAGTGAACTACTGCGCTAGCGTTGGGGCTGACAACGCTGAGATAAAAGCCGCCGATTCCTTTTGTTGTTTTGGGGGCACGGTACACATTGCCAGGGCGAACTCCCGGTCTAGGAAAGCTGCAATCTTTGGATGCTACATGGCACGATCCAGGTTTGGGGCGCTCTAGCCAGCACAAGCCGATGATATCTTTTTGACCTGCCATACAGGCTGCTTTTTGAGTGAGTGCAAGGTAACTGGGAATGGCGATCGCGGCTAAAATTCCCATTACCAGCAAAATGGTTAAAAGCTCGGTCAGCGTATAGCCTGAACTGGTTCGATCGAAAGGGATGCGATCGACAATGGGACGTGTTATCTTAAACCAATTTTCATTGCGATGAAGGGTTGGAAGCATGATCACAACGGGGGCGAGTTGGGCGTAGAAAACGCTGCTTCAACGGTTTTCGGAAATGATTTTCGGAACGATGTAGGGCGAGAAGGCTAAAAAATACCTCACTTCTTTCTAATGGATTTCACGTCAACTGATCGAATTTTATGCAACAGGCACCCAAGACGTTTTAACCATTTTCTGGAATGTTTCCAGCCGTTTCTAAGTGATACCGGGTGACGTATTTTTGGATGACAGGTTGAAGGGTGAATAAGACCTCCTCGTCTTCGTCGATTTTGGTGTTTTCAATCAGCGATCGTCCTTTCAACGACTCCAACACTTGAATGACTTCTGACTGAGATAAGCGTGAGTCCAGCCGATCAGTGAGCTGCGAGATAGAAACGGGCTGATCTGCGATCGCCAAACAACCCATCACGGCTTTCTCTTGGGCAGACAGCCGCTGAAATTGCTGGTCTAAAGTGTCTCTTAACTTATCGACGACGATCGTCAGACCCTTGAGAAATGCTGCTACGTTCCCATCAAAGACTTCTTTAATCGTGGTAGAAATTAGCCGCAGCGCTAACGGATCGCCCTGATAAATCGCGATCAGCGTTGCCCATTTTTCCTGTCCAGATAAGTGCTCTGCTTGAAAAATTTGTCGTGCGTCAGGTTCCGCCAACCCCGTCAGGGGCAACATCCGCACGGGTGAGCGATTTCCGGCTAATCTGGCAATTTCTCCCATTTCGCGACTGGTGAGCAGCAGACAGCTTTGGTGACGTTCTGTGCCCACTCGTCGAAACAGTTCGCTGTATTCTTCATAGCCCTCCAGATACTGACCCGTCAACGATTCCCCTTTGAGAATGGCTTCCCCGTTGTCTAACACCAGCAAACAGCGATGCTGACGCAATTGTTCTATGAGTTGAGACAGCGTTTGGTGAATGGGAAATGCTGCTGTGGGAGGCTGATATGTGAGGAATTGCAGCAGATTTTGCAGCAGGTCTGGCAGAGGAGGAGCCTGACGCAACGATCGCCAAATCACCACTTCAAACTGATCTTGAATCTGCTCAATCAACCGCACCACTAACGCTGTTTTGCCAATGCTCCCCCGCCCCAACACGGTCACCAAGCGGCAGCGATCGCCGACGATCCAGTGTTCTAGGGTTGCCAGTTCTGACTCACGCCCAAAAAACAATCTCACATCGGGCGCTTCTTCCCAATCAACCACTGGTAGAGAAGAAGCCGTTGATAAAGGAAGAAATGATGGATCAGCGATCGTCTGCCAATCCCTTACGCCCACGATTTGACACAACTCAATAAACGCATCCCGGTCAATGGGTTCCCCTCGCAAAAAACGCTTCAGCGTCGCTAGAGAAGTGTGTGCCTGGGCATACCAGGCTGTTGACTGACGATTCCAGCCTAACCGCCGTCGTGCCCGATCGATCTGTTCTAACCCATTTCTAGAAGCTCTCAGCGTTTCTGCCATGCTTCCTCACCTTTTGCTTGGGTATCAGACAGATATCACATTTTGGCTCACCTTAGCTCAGTCAAAAATGCCCTGGGTCAGCTTGTGAGCCAACCGCTTGAGCCAGAGACTGAACCGCCAAACCCTTACAGGGCAAATACTTTAGAGATGTGAGCGGGACACGCAGACAGATTCAAACCTTCAGCGAACCCTCACCAATCGCACACAAATTGCCTTGTAAACCATTCAATTCATTGGAGACTTTTATGGCTCGCCACACTCGCATTTCTGCTCTATTTGCGGGATGCATTCTTCTAACAGGTGTTGTAGCCCCAGCGATCGCTCAATCCCAAACTCCCACGGCTCCCCCCCCAGAACAAGTCAGTCCCTCACGACTTTAACAACCAGAGACTCCGACGACTCCCGCTCTAGTTAGGCTCAAGTTTTGAGCCATCTCGCACGTTCACTAATCTTGTAGGAGACAATTATGAACCCTAAAGCTGTATTGGCTTCTGTGCTATTCTCACTGTCAACTCTACTGATAGCAGTAGCACCTGCATTTAGTGCAGAAAAAGTGATTCGTCAGAACAGACATTTTATTCATACGATAGGACCGGTAACCCAAAGTTTATATGGGCGGAGGGCTTTTACCAAGAGAGTGGCAGCATGGATTCGCAGAAATCCGGGAGGTGTTCCTGGTAGTCTTTGTGATGATCTTGTACCAGTTGATCCCACTGGCTTAATTAAAGTAGGTTGCAAAGCCTTTGTCGCACGTAAAGACACCATTTTACGTGCTGCGGACTCAAACCAATGCGTAAAAGTTCGTTTTCCTCACGGGGCTACTCCTCTAGTGTCTGCTGTAACTGTTGATAACTTCCGGTACTGCAAATAATGACCCCACGTGAGTTCTGGTCGAGTCAATCTCTCCGGCTTGAGCAATGGCTTGTTCAGAACTCACGTTACTTAGTTACCAGAGTTGAGCAAGGGGCAGAATTCACTCTACCTCTTGCAGAGTGAGCTAATTTACCAGTTCTGAAACCCACATTCCGCCCTTTAAGTGCCACACTTAAATATTTAGCGCTGAAAGCCATATCTGGCAGTGGATACAAGGTTTTTGGTGCAAATGACCTATTTGAGCGCAATTGAAAATCACCCTGGCTTAGTGAGATAATCATCCAGCCAGAGCTTCTGTGAGCCCCATTGCCTCACTTAAATTATTCAATGTGCCAGTTGAAAGTGCGGAATGTCGGCCAGAACCGTGACATGCGAAAGTTTCCCTTCGTCTTTGTGCGCGTCCCAGCCCGGACAGGCACCTGATGCAACAGCGATTCTCCTTAATGGGTTAGTTTCTACTTGCTGACTGATGATTCGATCGCCCATTCGGTGCTGATCCACGGTTGGCAAGCTTGCAGCCCTAAAGTCGGATCTTTGTGATAATCGTCTCCGGTTTCCCAAACAATTACCGAGCGATCGGAGGCGATTAAATATAGATATTCGGCGGTGGGGTCATAGTTCACACCTACTTTGAGATTAGAGAAATCATCTTCACAAATCTCATAGCCAAATCGAACTACAATCTGTGCCAGCAAGCATTCTGGTGTGTCGCTGGCTTCTCCAGAGAGATCGCGCTCCTGCCAAAACTTATCGAGAAACCGCTCTAAAGTCGGTAGCACCTTATTGGGCGTGCCTCCTCGACTGGCATAAACGATCGCGGGGTTGCCCTCAACAATGATGTGACAAGGTGTAGCCATCTTAAAGGGATGAGGGATGAGTGAGCAAGGATGAACCCATCATTTCATATTTTTTGTGATTTCGACTCTTGTCTGCGATCGTGGTTTCTGAATCTGGGTTTTAGAAACCGATGCTGATCTGAAGGGTTAGAAAATAAGCCACGACATGACATAGGGGCAAAGCCTTCGGCGAACGCTTTCTTGGAATTTCCGAAAGCTGAACTACCGAGGGCTTTGCCCCTACGATCGCCGGATTAAAAACCGACCTGACAAACCTAATTAAAGGTCGTTTTCGCCCAATTCACGGGTCATGTAGTCAAAGGGCTGGTCAATAAACGAGGCTCCTTCAATGCCAGTTGCCGCAACCTGCTCTCTGACAATTTCTTTCATGATTTGAATGCCGCGCACGGTTGGGCCACTGGGAACCCCCAACGAGTTGTAGGTTTCTCGCAGACCTTCTAGCACTCGCTCATCTAGCACGTCGGTGTCTCCAGCGACCAGTGCATAGCTGGCATAGCGCAGATAATAGTCCATATCTCGCAGACACGCGGCATAGCGACGAGTGGTGTAAGCGTTGCCGCCGGGGCGAATCAGTTCGGGGAGTTCATCAAACAACCGTAAGCCTGCTTGCTTGACGATCGCCGCCGCATTGGAGTTGATTACTCCGGCCGCTTGCACACGCGCCATCCCGGTTGCAAAATAGGATTTTAAATCATCAACCGCATTGCGATCAAGATATCGCCCGGTGATGTCGTAGTTTCTAATCAGGCTTGTCACTGCATCGCGCATGAAATTCTTCTCCCAATTAATCCCGATAAACAGATCTGGTGTTTGTGGTTTTCTGATTAGAGCCTCGACCCACAGCAACTAGCCGAGCGCTCCATCAAATTCATCAAAATGATTTAGCGTAAGTCTACCACGCAGGGTTGAGCCGATTGAAATGCTGACAACGCTGATCCCCCTAGACGTTGTGAAACGTTACATTTTTACGTCCCAAGACGCAATCATAGTCGTTAACCTAAATTTAATTCTTGCTAACGACTAAGGATTTTGTAGTCTAAGATACAAAACTCCTGTATCGCTCTCCCTACGATGATTCACAGAACTCAGGGTCTAGCTCTAGAAAGATGCGCGATCGCCGCTTTTTCTTTAAAGACCTCATAAATCTTTCCGATTAAGGTGAAACATCTTAACTGAGCCGTATTCGTTCAACATCTTCTCAAACCCTTCTGAGAAGACTTTATTAGCCCCGATTCAAGGAGTAGTTCATGGCTGAGACTGCACAAGAAATTCTAAAGATGATTGAGGATCAGAATATTGAACTGATCGACCTCAAGTTTGTAGATCTTTATGGAATTTGGCAACACTGTACGTTCCACAAAAGTTTGATTGAGGAAGAATCTTTTCTCAACTCTGGGGGTGTAGCGTTTGACGGGTCTAGCATTCGCGGCTGGAAAGCCATCAACAGTTCTGATATGGCGATGGTGCCTGACCCCACCACTGCTTGGATCGATCCCTTCATGGAAGTGCCAACCCTGAGCATGGTTTGCACGATCGTCGATCCTCGCACCGGGCAAATGTATGAGCGTGACCCCCGATCGATCGCGCAGAAAGCCGTTGACTATTTGATCTCTACAGGAATCGGCGATAAAGTCTTCTGCGGCCCTGAACCCGAATTTTTTATCTTTGACGATGTTCGCTATGGGCAAGAGGGTCACACGGGCTACTATGCCGTTGATTCGAGCGAAGGTTCTTGGAATTCAGGCAGTTCTGAACCGGGCGGCAACCTTGGCTTTAAAATTGGCAAGAAACGGGGCTATTTTCCGGCGGCTCCCTCCGATACGCTGCAAGACATTCGGACAGAAATGCTGCTGACGATGGCGAAGTGTGGCGTGCCGATCGAGAAGCATCACCACGAAGTTGCTGCTGGTGGACAGTGTGAGCTAGGCATCCGCTTTTCTGACCTGGTACACGCGGCTGACTATGTGCAGACCTATAAGTATGTGGTCAAAAACGTTGCTCGTAAATATGGCAAGACGGCAACCTTCATGCCCAAGCCGATCCACGATGACAATGGCTCTGGAATGCACAGCCACATGTCAATCTGGAAAGATGGACAGCCGTTGTTTGCAGGCGACAAATATGCAGGCTTGAGCCAAATGGCGCTGCATTTCATCGGCGGCTTGATCCGCCACGCGCCTTCACTTCTAGCGTTCACTAACCCAACCGTAAACTCCTATAAGCGGTTGGTTCCTGGCTTTGAAGCTCCGGTCAACTTGGCATACTCGGCGGGGAATCGATCGGCATCAATTCGGATTCCGCTATCGGGCAGCAATCCTAAAGCCAAGCGATTAGAGTTCCGGTGCCCTGACGCATCGAGTAACCCTTACCTCACTTTTTCGGCGATGCTCTGTGCGGGGCTAGACGGCATCAAAAACCAGATTGATCCGGGCGAACCTTTGGATGTAGACATCTACGAAATGAGTAAAGAGGAATTGGCAAAAGTGCCCAAAGCACCCGCAAACCTCGGCGAAGCGCTGGCCAATCTGGAGAGAGATCACGAATTTCTCACGGCGGGCGGTGTCTTCCCAGAAGACTTCATCTATAACTGGATCGCGATGAAGATGGAGGGTGAAGTGAAGCCGATTAGCAAGTTGCCAACTCCCTACGAGTTTGAGTTGTATTACGACTGCTAGACCTAGATACTGTTGTCTCAGTGGAACAAATCCCTCAGTGAAGATTTTCATTGGGGGATTTGCTTTGGGAGGACACGATCGGTACTCTCTTTATTGAGCTATGCCCATTTCAAAAACAATTGCGATCGATCTAATACCAATTTCGGAAGCAATGGCGACTGATCGTTCGATCCGACGGGGCACGGCATGCCATGCCCCTACCGTATTCCGTGCTCTCGTGTGGATCTGTCGCGTTCACAAATCAAATTGGTATTACAGAATCAGGTTAGAAATATCGACTTATTTTGCTGTTAACGGGGTAAATTGTCCTCCCAATCCTTCAACGATCGTTTTTGTATTCGCAACGAGCATTTTCTGGTAAGTGTCCCCTTCGCTTCCGGCTTCTCCTAATCCATCTGCATAGAGTTCTCGATCGGAAACTTTCACGTTTGCTTCTTTGGCAACCGCTTCGATCAACTTAGGATTAAGGGTGAGTTCAGCAAAGATCGTTGGAACCTTATCATCTTCGATCGTTTTGACTAATTCCTTGACTCGATTTGCAGTCGGCTTTTCTTCAGTGCTGATGCCTTCTAATGCACCTTCAACCGGAAGCCCATAGGCTTTAGAGTAGTAGCCTAAAGCATCGTGCGTCGTCACCAACTTACGAGACGCTTCAGGAATGGTGGCAATTTGTGACTTAATCCAGCCATCAATTTGCGTCAGTTCTGTCGTCATCGCTTGAGCATTTTTGGCATAAAGGGCTGCATTCGCAGGCGCAACTTTCGCTAAATTACTTTGAACTGCGGCAACCATTTGAATTCCGTTTTGAGCGTTGTGCCAAACGTGCGGATCAGGAACCGTTTGACCGTCTTCATCAAACTGCTGCGGAGTCGGAACCGCAACTTCTGCGATCGCAACCTTTGGCGTAGAATTAGCGGTCGATTGGATCAGCTTCATTAAACTTGGCTCGAAGTCATAACCCGAATAGAGAACCAGATTGGCATCTTCGATCGCTTTGCGATCTTCGGGTGCTGGCTGATAAACGTGGGGATCGGCAGCAGGCTTAATCAAGCAAGTGAGATCAACTGTATTGGCAGCAATTTGTTTGGTCAGATCGCACAACACGGTGCTAGTTGCTACTACTTTAATGCCTGTGTTTGAAGCGCTTGGTGTATTTGTGGCTGCCGTTCCTGTTGCAGAATCGGTGGGACTGGTTTGACTGGTCTGCGTAGAAGAACTACAGGCTGTCAAGATACTGACTGTCAGTGCTATTGTGGCGGCTCCCCAAGTTTGACGCAATGCGTTGTCCATGATTTTTTAACACCTGAAATGAGGAAATTGTCTTATAATGAGAATCATTTTCATTCAGGTTTTTATGTTAGAGGTTCAGCAACTGGCTGTCAACTATCGCGGAGTGTGTGGACTCGATCGCATTAGCTTTCGCATTGAGCCGGGTCAACTCGTTGGAATTGTGGGCCCGAATGGGGCAGGCAAAAGCACGATGCTGAAGGCGATGCTGGGTTTGATTCCGGCGGTGGGTGGGAAGGTAAGCTACTGCACTTGTCCCTTACACCAACAACTCGAACGAGTGGCGTATGTGCCGCAGCGATCGCAGATTGACTGGGATTACCCGATCACGGTTTGGAATGTGGTGATGATGGCACGAACTCGGCAGCTAGGCTGGTTTCGCCGTCCTGGTCGGGCGGCTCAGGAGATCGTCAAAGCGGCATTGGAACGAGTAGAAATGTTGCCCTTAAAGGGTCGTCGCATTGGAGAATTATCGGGTGGACAGCAGCAGCGAGTCTTTCTAGCTCGTGCCTTGGCTCAACAAGCGGATCTGTTTTTATTTGACGAGCCATTTACGGGAGTCGATAAGAAGACTGAGGCAATGATGTTAGAGGTATTTGCAGAACTGCGATCGCACGGCAAGATCTTGCTCGTTAGCAGTCATGATTGGGGACAAATGCTGAATCAACTCGATCGACTTTTGCTGTTAAATCAGCGCCTGATCGCCGATGGCTCACCGCAATTTGTGATGACCCCAGAGCATTTGCATCAAGCTTACGGGGTGCCGATGCAGGCTCCATTTCACGCGGAAGAACCAACATTTTTCTGTTAATTAATATGTTGAACTTACTGATTGAGCCATTGAATTATGAATTTATGCGAAATGCGATCGCCATTGGCATTCTCACCGGAATTCTTTGTCCCGTTGTCGGAAGTTATCTGATTGTTCAACGAATGGCGCTTTTAGGAGATGTCATTGCTCATTGCGTGTTGCCAGGACTCTCGATCTCATTCTTTCTAGGAGTTGATATTCTGATTGGTGCCTTTGCTTCCGGCATCACAGGTGCATTGATCATTGCTTGGATTCGCTCTCAGTCTCGCGTTAAAGTGGATGCAGCAATGGCGTTAACGTTTTCTAGCTTTTTTGCGCTGGGCGTTGTGTTAATTACTGTACTGCGAAATAAGATTGATCTCGATAGCTTTCTCTTTGGCGATATCTTAGGTGTAACAACGACTGATATTTATCGAACGCTAATCATTGCGCTTCTAATTTTGTGTGCGATTAGAATATTTTACAAAGAACTATTGTTCTATACGTTTGATCAAATGGGTGCAAAAGCGCTTGGTTTACCCGTCGATACGATTTACTTCGGTTTTATGGCAGTGATCACCTTGACGATTATTGCGAGTATGCAAGCCGTGGGTGTCATTCTGGTAATTTCGCTGCTGGTCGGTCCTGCTTTGACTGCTTACCTGCTCGTCAAAGAACTGCATCACATGATGTTGCTCGGTGCAGTGATTGGCGCGATCGCCAGCATCATCGGAGTCTACATCAGTTATTACAACAATCTGCCTTCTGGTCCCGCGATCGTGCTTGTTTCCTCAACGCTATTTTTGGTGGCGTTTCTCTTCAGTCCCACTCAAGGCGTTTTGACTCGACCTAACCCAAACGGAAGTATAGAAAGGGTTCTGCGCCACCTGGGTCTAGCAAGACCAACAAAAATGTAGCGAATGCAGGTGGGCAAGTCTCCGAAGGGGCCGAAGTGACTTTATTCAGAACGTTCCTCTTGTCACCCCTAATTGATTTTGCAGGTTTAACGATCGCCAGAGTTGCGAACCGTTAATTTCTCCCTTAAGAAGTTTTTGATAGCATTCGATCGTGTGTTTAATGTGTTCGGGAGCTTCGTTGACAAATTCAATCCGAAAGTGATTCACTCCTAATTTTACCAGCGATTGAAAATATTCTGCCCCCGTTTGCGCTTTGCCGTTAAACACAGTGTTGCGGCACCCAGCATCGGCGGTGAGAATGTGTTCTGTCCCGACCCGATCGCGTAGTTTTACGTCATGCTTTTCGCAGGGTCGCCCGCAGTTGGTATAGTCAGTTCCGTCTGACATAAAGGCGCAAAACACGCAGTGCTCCATATGAAACATTGGCATGTGTTGATGAATGGTCACCTCAAACCAGTCGGGAGAAGCGCTCGTTAATAGGTCTTGCAGTTGCGAGATGTTTAAATCATAAGAAGCGGTGACTCGCTCTAAGACAAACGTTTGCATTAAATAGTCCGCAGTCAAGGCATTAGCGACGTTGAGCGAAAAGTCTCCGATGCAGCGAGTTTGCTCAAAAAACTGCAACTGATCATAGTTTCGCACTAGATAGCCATCTGCCTGAGCATCGCGCACTTGCTGCAAGATCCAATTTTCTCCAGGTTTGATAATTCGAGGCGGCGCAACCCAAACTTCCTTGCCGTGCTGCCTCACAAGTTGCACCGCTTGTTTATAAGTGCGCGGATCTTCAAACTCACAGTAGAGCGTCTGAATGTCTGTTTCTAACGCGGCTCGAAGTTGACCCAAACTGCGAACTAAGACTAGAAGCCTGGGAGATGCCACCGTGCGATCGAGAACAACAGGAAGCAACTCTGAAAGCATCGCGTTTGAGTCAAACTGCCAGCGTTTAGGCTGTGCCCGGAGGGTTTCTAGCTGGGCAACAATTTCTCGACGAATGCGATTTAGTTCACTCACGGGCAGCATTACAGAGCTGTTGAGATGATTGGTCAAGCAATCGAGACAAAAGGGCGTGTTGCCGAGTCGCCCTAACTGTTCTTGCAGACGATCGCTCGTTAAAGGTTTGCTGTGTGCCTCGACCAACAACATCTCAGACTCGACTTGCACGACATGACCGACGCGATCGCGGGCAATCACCCCCAGAGTTTGTCCGATGTCTCCATAAATTTCAAGGTCAATCGGACGCTGAAAATGAGGCGTATCTCCTGCATAAGTTTGTCTAACTTGATGATCGAGTTCCGGGTCGCTGGTTTTCCAGACGCGATCGCCGAGATGAATTCTTTTGAAGTTCAGCGCACCGCGTCCAAATGCGAGAATTGCGTCCTGTCCTTGACGATCGATCGTGTAAATCCGTCCGCCTTCTTCTGAGGCTTCGGGGTGCCCACTGTCGAAAACTACACCGTCTCCCGGCTTAAGGGGTGCTTGCAGTCGTAGCGTAATCTGTTCATTGCAAATTTGGGTGACTTCGCCCAGGTAAACGCCGCGCTTTTTCCCAAATCGAGCGTGAACTAATGCTTGATTATTAATGCCCTCAAACCATCCGGTATAGAGTCCTCGTGAGAACGCCATCTCAAGGTTATAGCGGTCTTCTGATCCTTGATCGGTTGACTCTAGATCTGACATTGCCCGATCTAGTGCTTGTCGATAGACTCGCGTCACACTTGCCACATATTCAGGGGATTTCAATCGCCCCTCAATTTTGAGACAACTGACTCCTGTTTTAACTAACTCTGGCAGCACGTCTAGCCCCGCCAAATCTTGTGGACTCAAGAGATATTTGCGATTATCTTGATTGCCCAAATCAATCACCTGACCATCTGAAATCAATTCATAGGGCATCCGACAGGCTTGAGCGCATTCGCCGCGATTGGCAGACCGTCCGCCTAGTGACTCACTGGTTAAACATTGCCCCGAATAAGCAACACACAGCGCCCCATGCACAAACACTTCTAACGGCAGCGAGACGTTTTTTTCGGCAATCTGCTGCTGAATTTTGTTGATTTCTTTGATCGAACACTCACGAGCCAGCACTACTAGCTGACAGCCGATCGTTTGGGCAAACTCTACTCCGGCGGCGCTGGTGATCGTCATCTGCGTCGAAGCGTGAATCGGGAAATCAGGTGACAAGTGACGAATTAGCCGACAAATGCCAATGTCTTGCACGATCGCCGCATCAACTCCAGCCGAGATGATGGTGCGGAGATACTGTTCGGCTTCCGCTAACTCTGCTGGAAAAATCAAGGTGTTGAGGGTGACATAACCCTTCACGCCGCGACGATGCAAAAACTCCATTAGCTGAGGCAGATCGGCTTCGGTGAAGTTTTGCGCCCGCATTCGAGCGTTAAACCGATCTAAGCCAAAATAAATCGCGTCTGCACCATTTTCGACGGCAGCTTTGGCGCAATCCCAATGTCCCGCAGGAGCAAGCAGTTCGGGACATCGCAGAAGATTAGCGGGAGACGTTTCGTTTTCAGCAGCGTGCATGAGCGTTGAGAAAATGACTGTTTCTATGATAGTTGGGTGAGCGGGTTGGCGACGAAGACACGCTGGGAAACTTGGGGCGCTCTCATCAAGAATGGAAGCCTTCTGCTCATTGATCGGTTCTAGAATGAGAGGCAGAATGCTCAGCCCGACATAGTTCAGCCCGATATAGTAGTTAGACTGCTTAAGTTTCGGTAGAGACAGTAGCCAGAAAGCTATCTTTTCGAGCAATCTATCAAAAAATTAGTTATGTGACCTCTTATGACTGAACCCAGAAGAAGAGCTATTACGGCATTGGATAACGATATAGGTCAAGAACGATACAAACTGTATAAATCTTCATTCTCTTGGATTAAAAAATCCATAGATGATGGCTATTACTTGGAAGCAATTAGTATCGTAGAAAGTCTAATTACTGATCGTTTGGAGAGCTACTTATCTCTTCTATTCGATAAAGATTTTAGCTTCAAGACTCTTGGAGAACTAATTCAGGCAATCAGATCGGATAAGTTGAACAAAACGGATGAACTCTTACGCTGTCTTGTCCTTAACGATCTTGATCATTGGAGAAAGGCTAGGAATAAAGCTGCACATGAGATGGTGAAAATTGAGGACGGCAAGAGAGTTAGTTGGGAGGAAAGAGTAAAAATCAACAAGACGGTAGCAGAAGCAGGTTTAGAGTTGGTTCGGAAAATCGACAACCAGATTCGGAAACTACGTTCATAAACCACGCAGCCCAACAACGCTGCAATGTTAGCTCGTCAGATCCGAAAGCCAAAGCTAAATCTTAGAGGATGTTTGAAAAGTACAAAAAGCTGCTTCGCTTCGGTTCTGTCCCGCCCTAAAATAAATTTCGAGCTGATAGTCAAAACCCGTTAAAACGGGTTGAAAGCCAATCAGAAGCAGAATCTTGGTTCGTTGAAACGGACTTTCCTTTGTTAGCCCGAAATTTATTTCAGGGTGGGTGTTGCGTTCAACGACTACTTTTCAAACATCCTCTCAAATGCGATCGCCCCACTATCGAACCCGTCCGACGACAAATTTGAGATAGCGTCTTCATCCACTTATTCTGCAACCTCCTTTAATCTAGGGCGGTGGAAGCCGACCCAGAAGTTCTTCCTCCGCTCGAATTGACAGGATTATCGGACGATTCATCAAGAGAGCTTCAACCGTTGCTCGTCCTGTAGGAGTCAATCCGACAACACGAACGTTATCCCATTGAAAATGCTCTTTCCAGATTTGTTGACGTGGGTTAAAAAGATGAGCGGGTTCTCCTGTCACCGGATCTTTAGCCATCTGCCGAGCAGATTTGTGCAGTGAACAAGAGACGCAGGCAAGCGCCAAATTATCTGCTGTCGTTTTGCCATCTGCCACAACAGGTACGATGTGGTCAATGTGAAAGGTTGCCTCTTGCCCTGCTTGAGATAACCTGCAATACTCGCAGCGATTACTTGCTTCTTGGACGACAGATCGACGCAAAGCAGTTGGAATCGTAGACATCTATGCCTGTTTTGTCACCCGCTGCGATCGCAGGTGAATCAGCGATAAGAATTCTGCTAACTCGACCAATCCTTCTGCTTCTTGACGTTCTGCTTGAGTCAGTTCTTCACCTGTGTCTTGGCGATCGAGCAAACGTTGAAGCCGTTCTTGGACAGCATTTGGAAGTCGAAAACGAGTCAGTTCAGCGGGGATCTCAATTACTTCAGACATCTCCATGTTGCTCCAAGTAATCAGGTCTATGAAAGGTAGTGTAGCCCATGTTGCACCACTCATCGAACTCGCCCAACCACAAATTTGAGATAGCGTCCTTCTGGAAACTGCGCCGGGACGGGATGGTCGATCGTCCCTTGATTGGCTGAAGCATAAACAAAACTCAATCAGGTAAACTAGAGGTAGCGATAGTCCTACTAAATAATCAGTTCTATGATTGCTGAGACTCCCTCTCGCTACGTTACTCGCAACTCTGAGATTTTGAGCGGAGAGCCAATTATTATCGGCACTCGTACATCAGTCCGCGCCATTGTGGGTTTGTGGCGGTTAGGCGTGATGCCAGAAGAAATTCTCAACCATTTGCCGCATCTCACTCTGGCACAAGTGTTTGATGCCCTGAGTTTCTATCTCGATCATCAAACAGAGATTAATGAGTATATTGAGCGAAACCAAGTGCCTGATGAGTTGGTACATCCATCTGTAAAGGCGGCATTGGGCACATCGTGACAATTTTTGCAGCACTTTACACCGATGAGGATATGTCGGCATTGGTTGCTGTACTGTTGCGATCGCGTGGTCTTGATGTCACAACTGTTCCTGAACAGGCAACCCTCGGCAGAACCGATCGTGAACAGCTTAAATTCGCAACTTCTCTGGGCAGATGTATTTTGACCCATAACCGAGTCGATTTTGAGCGGTTGCATCTCGAATACGTGGAGGACAAACAACACTCTGGGATTATTATTGTGCCTCAGAAAAATGCTTACGAAGTCGCAGGGCGGATTGGCATTCTAGTGAGTGCGCTGACGGCTGATGAGATTATGAATCAATTGCTATATGCCTAAATTTTTTGCACGAGACTGTCTACGATCTACTGTCACCAACAGCGTCTGCGATCGCCCCACTATCGAACCCGTCCAACCACAAACTTGAGATAGCGTCCTTCTGGAAATTGCGCCGGGACGGGATGGTCGATCGCGTGTCCTGCTTCATGAATGATTTGAACGCGTCGCCCTGCTGAGGCACCTGCGGTCGCCAACATATCCTTAAACGCTTCAGGACTCACCTGACTTGTGCAGCTTGCCGACACCAGCAACCCATTGGGAGCGAGACATCGCAGCGCTAAAGCATTGAGTTTGGTGTAGCCGCGCAAAGCAGCATAGCGGTTTTGCTTGCTCTTGGCAAAACTGGGCGGGTCGAGAATAATTAGGTCAAAATTGCGTTTTTCTTGAGCGTAACCATCCAACAACTCAAAGCAGTCTTGAGTGATGAATTGATGTCGGGTAGCATCGAGATGATTGAGGGCAATATTCTGGTCTGCCGACTCTGCCAACCCTTTGCCGATGTCTACACTCGTGACATGGCGGGCGTTGCCGCGCAGCGCATAGAGTGAAAAAGCGCCCGTGTAGGAGAAACAATTCAGCACGTCTCGATCGCGACTCAGCCCTTCGACAAACCGCCGATTTTCGCGATGGTCGAGAAACAATCCGGTCTTTTGTCCGGTGTGCAAATTTACTTGAAACTTTAAGCCATGTTCCTCCACGATTAATGCTTGAGGAGCGGGTTTGCCCCATAACAGTTGAGTTTTGCTATCACCGTCTGCCCGATCGCCGTGCTGAGTTCGTAGGGAGATGCCTTCAAGTGGTTTAATTGCGATCAGCGACTTGACGAGCCAATCTAACAGTTCTTCTGCCCCCGGCATATAGGTTTGCACGACCGCAAAATCTCCATATAAATCGACAGTTAACCCTGGCAGTCCATCTCCCTCGCCAAACAACCAGCGATAGGCGGTGCAGCCTTGATCTCTGAGCGCCGATCGCAACTCCCAGGCGGCTTGAATCTGCTGTCGAAACCAGGGAGGTGTGGGGAGATCACGATCGGAGAAAATGCGGACTGCGATCGCGCCATTAGCATCCCACAATCCATAGCCTGTCCAGCCGCCACAGCGAACTTTTACCCAACTTCCTGACGATAAATGCACCGCTTCAGAAATGTGATTTCGATAGACCCAGGGATGCCCTTTGACCAAGTGGTCTTTGAGAGTGGTGGGTAGATAGATTTCGCGGAGCTTTGCCATTGAGATGGAGATGCGTTGGGCAACTACTGTGACAGATTTTGCCAGTCGCCGCAATCGTATTCGACGATCGTGCTAATTTTTGAAAACTATTGATAAGTTTTAATTTTTTCTTTATGATTCGGGTATGCAATTTTGATAATCTCAGGATCAAGTATTCGAGCCGATGTCAAACACACTATCTGAAACGAAAATGTGTCGAAAAGCTATGCAGCGAGATTATTCAGAGATCCGGCAAGAAGATTGGGTGCAGGATTTGCTTGACAAACTGACTCTAGAAGAGCAATTGGTCGTTTTAGATGCGTTCAAAAGTCTCAAAAGATTCAAGTTCAGAAAACATCTTTAAATCTGGTTCAGTTGATTGTCTTTCCTGAACTTACTTCTGTGTAGTTAAGACTGATTCAACTTTCGTCAGCACTTCTTCAAAATCGATCGGCTTCCGAATCAGTCCATTGACTTTCACCGTCTCAAGCGCCGATGGCTGAAGAGAATCGTGACCCGTCACTAAAACAATCGGGAGCGACGAAAGTTTTTGATTTTGGCGAATCTGTTGCGCCACTTCAAAACCGTTCATCTCTGGCATCATGACATCTAACAAAACGAGATCAGGAGGAGACGCGCTAATCTTAGCGATCGCGGCACGTCCGCTATCGGCGATTTCAACCTGATAGCCTTCACCCTCTAAAAGCACTTGCAGCAAGTAAGAGTTATCGATCACATCATCGACGACCAAAACGCAGGGATTCCTACGCTGAGAAGACCAGTAATTCATCGGAGTTCTCTGCTCTAGAACTAGATTTCCACTTAGATTGTCTTATCTGGAATGGCAAGATCCCCTCTTCCTGGAGAAAGACTTGTGCGTTTTTGCTCCATAAAAATGTCCAGTAGATTTAATTCAAAAAATTATACTTCAAGATGTCAAAATCTACACTAAGATATACATCGCTAACAACTATTTTCGCTATCAAAGAGAGAATGATCGAGCCGTCGTTCAGCGATTAGAATAGTCAACTCATTGATCTGTCTTCAAACTTCGCTATCCTTGATTTAGAAACGCTATCGGCAAAGTCTCTTCATGTTAAACCGCTTAAAGATTGGCACCAAAATTGGCTCAGGCTTTGCCCTCGGTTTAGCAATCTTTTCTGTCGTGGGGTTTATTGCTTATCGGGGCACTCACCAGCTTGTTGAAAGTGCCCGTCAAGAAACGCACACCTATCAGGTGCTAAATGAGCTAGGAGAAATTTTCTCCCTTGCAAAAGACGCTGAAACTGGGCAACGCGGCTATATTCTCACGGGTGAACCTCGCTATCTTGAGCCTTATCAAGCAGCAATCAGTAAGCTAGACCAGAAGATTAGCGGTGTTCGACAGTTAACCGCAGACAACCCCAGCCAGCAGCGCAATGTTGAAGTGCTGGAGCCATTGGTTAGAGGTAGACTTGCGGTGTTGAAAGAAGGAATTGACCTGCGTCGCACCAAAGGGCTTGACGCATCGCTTGTCATAGTTCGTAGCGATCGTGGCAAACGATTGATGGATGAGATTCGTCGCACGATCGGGCAAATGGAAGCCAAAGAGCGAGACTTACTTCGGCAACGCACCGGGGCTGCTGAGACTGCTGCCCGTGACACGATCGCAAGCATCACTTATGGCGTTCCACTCGCGCTAGCTCTGCTCACATTGTTAGGAGTTTTGCTCAATCGGCACATCTCTAAACCGCTCGATGACGTTTCTAAAGTGGCAGAAAAAGTTGGGGATGGTGATTTGGCGGTAAGTCTGCCCGTCACCGATCGTCAAGATGAAGTTGGGGTTTTATCGCGCACGATCAACCACATGATCACTCGTTTGCGCGAAAGCACTCAAAAAAATGAGGAGCAAACCTGGCTCAAAACAAGTTTGGCGGACGTGAGTCAAATGCTGCAAGGGCGGCGCAATCTGGCGACGATCTCAAACGCACTGTTGTCAAATTTAGCCGCGATCGTCGATGCCCAGCAAGCCGCATTCTATGAACTCGATATCCGCAATGGTCAACCTCGATTAATCCATTTGGGGAGTTATGCGGGTGATGAGTCACGATCGCGAGTCAACTCGATCGCGTTGGGCGAAGGGTTAGTCGGACAGTGTGCCCTCGAAAAGCGCGCCATTGTGTTAAACAATGTTCCTAGTGATTATTTTCACATTCATTCAGCGTTAGGCAGTGTCTCTCCACGCAGTTTAATTGTGTTGCCTGTGACGTTTGAAAAACAGGTGGTTGCAGTGATTGAGCTTGCCTCGTTGCAGCGTTTTACCGATGCTCATCTAGCCTTTCTAGAGGAAGTGAGTGAAACGATCGGGGTAGCACTTAACACGATCGCGGCTGATATGCGAACTCAACAACTTCTAGAAGAGACTCAAACACTTGCTGAAGAACTGCAAGCCCAACAAGCAGAACTACAAGACAGCAATCAGCAGTTAGAAGGACAAGCGAGAGTTCTTCAGGCATCAGAAATGCGGTTGCAGCAACAGCAGGAAGAATTGCAGCAGTCAAACGAAGAATTGCAGCAGTTAAACGAAGAGTTAGAAGAAAAAGCAGAGTTACTCGAAGTTCAAAAGCAAGAAGTTGAACACAAAAATCAAGAGATTGAGGAGGCGAGACAAGCGCTAGAAGAGAAAGCCGCACAGTTATCGCTGTCGTCAAGATATAAGTCAGAGTTTTTGGCAAATATGTCTCACGAGTTGCGAACTCCATTAAATAGTTTGCTGATTTTGGCACAATTACTGAAAGAAAACTCTGAGGGCAATCTGAGCGCAAAGCAGGTGGAATATAGCTGCACTATTCACTCTGCTGGAAGAGATCTGCTGGAATTAATCAACGATATTTTAGACCTCGCAAAAATCGAATCGGGCACGTTGTCGATCGACCCTGAGCGGCTCTCATTTGCCAACCTAAAAAGCTTTTTAGAGGGCACGTTTCAGCAGGTTGCCCAAGCTAAAGGACTCAGCTTTACGATCGAACTCGATGCTCACCTGCCTCAGATCATTTCGACCGATGCCAAGCGTCTGCAACAAATCCTCAAAAATCTGCTGTCTAATGCCTTCAAATTTACTGAACGAGGCGGCATTGTCCTTCGCATTCACCTAACAGAGGTGACGTTGCTCAACACGCTAACCGAAAATCCGACGATCGCCTTCTCGGTCACAGATACAGGGATTGGCATTCCGATCGAGCAACAACAGATCATTTTTGAAGCGTTTCAGCAAGCCGATGGCACAACGAGTCGCAAATATGGCGGTACAGGGCTAGGGCTGTCTATCAGCCGCGAATTGGCTTATCTTTTGGGCGGTGTGATCAAGGTGGTGAGTTGTCCCGGAGAGGGCAGCACGTTCTCATTGTATTTGCCCCAAACTTATCAGAAACCAGACACAGATATTAGTAACCCTGAAGAGGTTTTGCCGTCGGTGCGCCCCGTCAGCCCATCGGTGGTGCCTGCGATAGAGCCAGTGGCTGCTACGCTATCTATGAACGAAGTTGCGGACGATCGAGACATCATTCAACCGGGCGATCGCGCCAGCCTGCGGGATGAAAATCGCGTTCTGCTGATTATTGAAGATGATATTAACTTCGCTCGCATCTTGCTCGATTTATCAAGGCAGCAGGGCTTCAAGGTTTTGGTGGCGCTACGCGGCGGGCCGGGGTTAAATCTGGCGCGGCGGTTTGTTCCTGATGCAATTTTGCTCGACATTCATCTGCCCGATATGGATGGCTGGACGGTGCTCGATCGTATTAAACATGATCCCGATATTCGTCACATTCCAATTCATATTATTTCGAGTGACGATCGCTTGCAGCGGGGTTTTCAGCTAGGCGCGATCGATTATTTGCAAAAGCCAATTTCTTCAGAGTCGTTAACAGAAGCGCTATCAGAAATTAAGAGTTTCGTCGATCGTCCGATTAAACGCCTTTTAGTAATCGAAGATGATGCGGTGCAAGCTCAAAGCATTATCGAACTGATTGGGAATGGTGACGTTGAGAGTACGGCAGTTGGCTCAGGGGAAGACGCGCTAGAAGCCCTGCGATCGACGCACTTTGACTGCATTATTTTAGACCTGGGCTTGCCTGATATGAACGGCTTTGAGCTAATGGAACAGATTCGGCAGCAGTCGGGCCGATCGAAACCTCCGATCGTGGTTTACACGGGCAAAGAGTTAACTCGCCAAGAAGAAACTCAACTGAAGCGATTAGCCGAAACAATCATTGTCAAAGACGTGCGATCGCCAGAGCGATTACTCGACGAAACGGCGTTATTTCTGCATCGAGTGCAAGCCAATTTGCCTCAGCCCAAGCGTCAAATTTTAGAAGATTTACGGCAAACAGATTCAGTTTTGACGGGCAAAAAAGTTCTGATTGTCGATGATGATGTGCGGAACATTTTTGCGATTACCAGCCTGTTAGAGCGTTATCAAATGCAAGTCGTGTTTGCTGAAAACGGCAGAGACGGCATCACCACGTTAGAAGAAAATCTCGATGTCAACATTGTGTTGATGGATGTGATGATGCCAGAAATGGATGGTCATGAGGCAACTCGCGCGATTCGATCGCAAAATCGTTTTCGATCTTTACCAATCATTTCGCTGACGGCAAAAGCGATGCAGGGCGATCGCGAAAAGTGCATCGAGGCGGGCGCTTCTGACTACATCACAAAGCCAGTTGACACCGATCAATTGCTTTCGCTGCTGAGAGTTTGGCTATATCGGTAAGTGCCGATGTTGTCTTGAGTGCCTAATAACTTAACGGCAGTTCGACAGAAGTAGTTCGCTTCGAACAGCTTTGCTGAGCCGAAGGCAGTGTGAATTTGGGAGAGCTCCCTGAATTCCCCATTCTGGGGGATTTAGGGGGTAGAAGCCACCGACAACGAAGCGAAAAAACTCGTCGAACTAACATTAACTCAATCTTAGCGACCCGACCCACGGAGGGTCACGCTTGCAATCACAGCGCGATGATCGGGTCACTGCGGCGCAGGGTTAGGTGTTGACTTTGGACTTGCCCGCTGCAAGTGCCTGCACATCGTGAGTGGTAAGGGAATCGCCACCAATTCCCCAGTCGCCGCTCTTAACCTCTTCGATCACTACCCACGTCACTGGGCGCAGGTTCTCGCCTTCGATCGACACCATTGTGTCAGTGAGCTTGCGGATCATCTCCTGTTTTTGCGCTGACGTGAAAACGCCTTCGATCAGTTTCACATTTACTAAGGGCATAGGTTTTCTCCAGTCTGTAAGTTTGAGTTGTTGGGAAGAACAGTATATAAAACGACCGTTCGTTCTTTTACTTACCTCGATTATGACGACCGTTCGTGCTACTGTCAAGATATAAATGTTACTTTATGTTATGTTATGAGCGTTGATTCGTTATCTATGATCAGTTCCGAAAGCGACGAACCCCGCCGATCGAAGGGACAGTCCAGCCGCACCACCATTCTGCTCACTGCGGCGAAGCTGGCAACCACGAAGGGACTGACTGGCTTGTCGCTTGGAGACCTAGCCACTGAAATTGGGATGAGCAAAAGTGGACTCTACGCGCACTTCAAATCCAAAGAAGAATTGGAGTTAGCGACGATCGAAACAGCAGCCGTGATTTTTGATAGTGAAGTGCTTCAGCCTGCAATGAAGGCGCAAGCAGGAACTGAGCGGCTCAAGACATTGGCTAGTTCATTTCTTTCACATCTCGAACGCAGAGTTTTTCCGGGTGGATGTTTTTTTGCCTCAGTCGCTGCGGAGCTTGACACACGTCCTGGTCCAGCGCGTGATCGAGTCGTTGAGATATTGGGCAATTGGCTGGCATTATTGAGGCAGTGCATCCTTGAGGCGCAAGACTTGGGAGAGATAGATCCCAATACGGAAGTTGATCAGGCGGTTTTTGAAATCGAGTCCATGCTTTTGGCTGGGAATTTTCTTTTTGTGATGATGAACGACCCGATTCATCTGACCCAAGCGCGCAGGGGAGTGGAAAATGTATTAGCCCGACTCACGGTGAGGATGGAGCCGAAGCAGAAACGATCGGCGCACGGGATGCCATGATTTTGCGTAAGGGTACTGCTGTGCCATGCTCGTACAGAAAAAGTAGGGGCACGACTGTCGTGTCTCCTCCCACGATCGTTCAATCTGTCGCAATCGTTTTTGAGAGGGTATCGCAAAATCTAGCTTTGATGACTCCTTTTTGAGAAAGGTTGCTCTACGATAAAGTCTTCTACAAACACGGTTGAAGGGAGCTTATCGAATGTCTACTGAGATTATTCAACTATTGTTGATTGGGTTAGCGGCTGGCATTGCTGGCGGCATGTTTGGCATCGGAGGCGGTGCGATTATGGTTCCGGCAATGGTGCTGTTAATGGGAATGGATCAAAAGTTTGCAACCGGAACGTCGATCGCGGCTCAAATTCTCCCGATCGGAGTTCTAGGCGCGATCGTCTATCAGCGCAATGGCAATCTCAACGTTCGAGATGCTGTTTTGATCGCAGCAGGCTTATTAGTCGGCAATCTTTTTGGAGCGCTATTCGCTAATCAACCGCTCATTAGTAGTGAATTGATGAAAAAACTCTACGGCATTTTTCTGTTTGGAATTGGTGCCCGTTATTTATTCTTTCGCTAACGCTTCCATTTGTCTTTGATATTCTTTTTCGGTCACTAACGCTTCAGTGGTTTCGACTCGATCGAGAAACACCATGCCATTGAAATGATCGAATTCGTGCTGAAAAATTCGGGCGATGAAATTGGTCATTTCCATTTTTTGTAGCGTGCCATTGCGATCGGTATATTCAATCTCGACTGCCTGATATCTTGGCACCTTCCCCCGAATCCCCGGAATGCTCAAACACCCTTCCCATCCGATGACTGTTTCGGTTGAGTGCGACAAAATACGTGGATTCAAAATCGCAGTCGGCTGCATCTCTGGCGCAGTTGGGTAACGAGGATTAGGACGAGATGCCACAATCATCAACTGAGACGATCGCGCGACTTGTGGGGCGGCAATACCTACTCCGTTTGCCTGTTTAACCGTCAACAACAAATCGTCAATCAGCGTCTGAATTGTTTGATCTTGAACGTTCAAAATCGGTTGTGCAGTCTGACGCAAAATGGGATGTCCCAATTCAATAATTTCTAGTGGTTCACTCATAACAACCTCTGCTAACCTGGAGCCTTCTCAAAAACATAAACCCAACCGCCACCATCTTTAGTGGGAGCGATCGTGAGATAGCGCGAGTAAGAATTTTTGGTGATTTGATAAACAGTGCCGCCCCCATAACTGCCCGATGCTGTCACCGTAAATCCAATATTAGCTAATTGCGACTGCAACTGTGCATCTAACTGCGCCAATGGAACTGTGGTGCCTGCTCCGATCGCGGTGGCTTTTCCTTGATCAAACTCGATGCCTGATGCTGAAACAAAGATCGGGTCGTTCAGTTCTTGTTCAGGATTATTCGTCACAAAGTTGACCTGATCTGCAAGCTCTGTGAAGAGTTGAGTTAGCTCTAGCTTTTCTGGTGGCTCAGTTTGAATCTTGGTGTCTTTGGGAAGCGAATTAATATCGATCGCATTATCCAGCAGAAAGAAGACCGTTCCCTTACCAGCGCGGGTCATTAGGTGCAGATATTTTGTGACTCCGCCCTTGGTAACTGAAATAGCCTTAACGTCGCCAAGATTAGTCGGAGATCCAATTTCAAACTGTTTTTTAGGGAGTTCACTCCTAAAGAAAGCCTCTACGGTTGTTAACGGATCACCCGTCTGAAAACTCAACGGACTTAGCGCTGCTGGCAGTGACTCAAAAGAACCCGGCTTGGCATTGGCATAGCGAGGAAAATCGGCAAACGGATTGTTAGCTGCTGGGGCTGACTTGGAGGCTGCGGCGGTTTCGGGTGCAGATTCGACGGGTTTTGGCTTGATCAGTGACGGAATCGTGATCGCATTGGGGCGGGCGGCTGGCATCACACGCTTGGGCGACGGCGCGATCGTGGCTTTAGCCAACGGTTGAGCCTTTGACTTTGACTGGCTGGTGGGCGGTAGCTGGGTGACTTTGACCGTCTTTTCTGGCGTGGGTTTTGACGGCTGATTTTCACCCGGAAGAGGCACAAACAGCAATAGCGCATGAAGCCCCACTGAAGCCAATAACATCGGCCGAACAATTGTCTTCACCGGAGTAGGCAAATTGTTCCAGAAAGGAAACTGGGGAATCGACGGAAGTTTTCCGAATTCGCGCTGCATGGCGGTTGTTGAAAATAGGGGGCTGAAATCGTTGAAATCTAAAATTACTTTGGTAAAGCGATCGCTCTGAACAAAACAGTTTTTTATCAGTTTAGACAACAAATCGCGGTAGATTCAAGCTATTGAAAGCCTTAAATAAATTAACCCTATAAAGAATTAGGGATTACACATTTGATAAACGATTTAAGAGCGATAAACTGATATCTAAATCAAGAATCTATCACTCATCCCAAGTTCTTTGAATCGCTCTAAGTCTCTAAACTTCAAAAGTTTTCAGAATTTTATATTAGATAATCGCTCCTCAGAGGGATTGTATCTAAGAATGTCACCTGTAAGCATAAATATTAGCTGTTTTAAGCCGAAATACTGAGATAAACTTAGCTCAAAGTTCATCTTAAACTGAACTTTACCCAAAATTAACTATTATTTATTCATCCGTTTGTTTGTGCTTAACCACTTAAATTGTAGGGTTGTCAGAGATTGTTTGATTGATCACTCAATTTCTAATCAGTCTTTGCTTGAGGAACGCACAATGGCTTTTTCAACAGTTGCTTTTCGTCGAACATTGACAACCTCGGTTGTCACCGCAGCGATCGCCTTTGCACCGATTCTCACAGCGATCGCTCAAGCAGTCACGCTCAACGGGGCAGGAGCGACATTTCCGGCTCCGCTTTATGAACGCTACATCGCTGAGTTTCAGAAAAAAAATCCTGACATCAAAGTCAACTATCAGGCGATCGGCAGTGGTGGCGGCATCAAACAAGTCATCGCCGGAGTGGTCGATTTTGGCGGCAGTGACGCTGCTATGACGGATGACGATATCAAAAAAGTCGGAAAAGGGGTGATTTTGGTGCCCACCGCAGGCGGCGCAGTTGCCGTAGTTTATAACCTGCCAGGTGTTTCTAACCTCAAACTTTCTCGCACGTCTCTACCCGAAATTTTTGCAGGGCGCATTACTCGCTGGAACGATCCTAAAATCGTGAAAGACAATCCAGGTGTCAATCTGCCCAACACAGAAATCAAGAGTGTTGTCCGCGCCGATGGCAGTGGCACCACGTTTATTTTTGTCAACCACTTGAGTGCAGTTAGCCCCTATTTCAAGGGCAGAGTGGGTGTCGGCACGGCTCCTAAATGGACGACTAACCCCATTAAGGGCAAGGGAAATCCTGGCGTTGCGGCTCAGGTGTCTCGCACCGCTAACAGCATTGGCTATGTTGAATATGCTTACGCCAAGCAAAACAATCTGTCGATCGCTCAGGTGCAAAACCAGAAGGGCGAGTTTATGATGCCGTCGGTTCAGTCGGCAAACGAAGCCCTTTCGACCGTTACGTTTCCCGATAACTTCCGCGTGTTTGAAGGCGATCCCAAATCTGGCTACCCGATCACGGGGCTGACTTGGATGATGGTTTACAAGCAATATGATCCGGATAAAGCGGCGGCAATGAAGAAGTGGATAGAGTGGGTATTGACTGATGGTCAAGCGCTCAACAATGGGCTTGACTATACGCGCATTCCGTCTGACACGGCAACCCGCGCTCTACAAGCGGTCAAGAGTGAAGTCAAGCCTTAGTCGTTAAGTCAATCGTTCGTAGGAACGTTCCCTGAGAATGCTTCTACGAACGATTAGTCTATGGTCAACCATGATTGATTGACCCGATCGCGACTCTCTAATGTTTGTGTTCTCAATGTTTTTAGTGTGAGGAGTTGAAATGTCTCAAATTATCTGGAGATCTCTATTAGTAGCCCCAATGGGTGTGACGGCATTGCTCGCTACTTCTGCCTCCGCGCAGACCGATGTTAAACCAGTTTTAGCCCAGGAGCCAGTATCAATCGCAGCGCCGCGCTCAAATAATCCTGCTCAATCAGTTTTAGCCCAAGAGCCAGTATCGATCGAGGCTCCGCAATCCATTGAGACTCTGCGTTCGATCGACACTTTCCCCGAAAACTCTTCTACAGTGATGGGTCAAGTGACATCAGTGTCGCAACTCTCAGATGTCAGACCCACTGATTGGGCATTTCAGGCACTGCAATCGCTGGTAGAACGGTATGGTTGCATTGTCGGTTATCCCGACAAAACCTTTCGCGGCAATCGCGCACTGACTCGCTTTGAGTTTGCGGCGGGCTTAAATGCGTGTCTCGATCGCGTCAACGAATTAATTGCGGCGGCAACGGCTGATTTGGTCAAAAAAGAAGATCTGGTAACTCTGCAAAGGCTGCAAGAAGAATTTGCGGCTGAGTTGGCAACGCTTCGGGGTCAGGTAGACGCACTCGAAGCTCGCACAACCACGCTAGAAAAGCAGCAATTCTCGACGACAACTAAGCTGACTGGAGAGGTGATCTTTGCAGTCAATGGCGCGATCGGCGGCGATCGGGCGCTCAACTCTGACCAGCAGCGTCAAGTCGATAACGAACGAACGGATGCTCAGAGAGAAGCACGACGCAACACGTTTTTGCCAAACGGTCGAGGTGTGCGCGAAAACACAACGTTTAGCGATCGGGTTCGACTCAACCTCGATACGAGTTTCTCAGGGAAAGATCGTTTGAGAACTCGACTGCAAGCCAGAAACATTGTCCAGTTTAACGTCGCAACAACGGGCACCAACATGACCCGTTTAGGATTTGATGGCGATCAAGGCAATGCTGTTGAACTTTCGCGTCTAGAATATCGCTTCCCGCTCGGCGATCTGACGACGGTGTTTATCGGCACGGGCACCAATGATGGGCTTGAATATAACGACAGCATTCCAACGCTAAGTCCTACAGAGTCTAGCGCCAACGGTTCGATTTCACGCTTTGGTCGATTTAACCCCATCTACCGCGCAGGCACAGGCACCGGATTGATCCTAAATCATAAATTTGGTTCCGAATTCACCTTCGGCAGCAAATTTAACCTTTCTTTGGGCTACCTAGTGCCAACAGGAGTCGCGAGCAACCCGATTAACGGCAACGGCTTGTTTAACGGCAACTATGCCGCGCTGGGACAACTGGTGTTTCAACCAAGCCCCGCATTGAGTCTTGGTTTCACTTATGTGAATGCTTTTTACCGTAATGGCTCTGGAGTCTCAGGCGGCACTGGAAGCGCATTTGCTGACAGCCCGTTTAACAACGCTACCACCATCACGCCGACGACCACCAATGCCTTTGGGCTAGAGGGGAGTTTCCGGCTCAGCCCCGGCATGATTCTTTCGGCATGGGGTGGCTACACTCGCGCAGAAGCACGGAAGACAGGGGGCGGCACGCCTGCTGACCCGATCATCAACAGGGGCGATAAAGCCGATATCTGGAACTGGGCAGTGACGCTAGCGTTTCCTGACTTCTTGAAAGAAGGCAACCTGTTAGGTCTTGTCGTCGGTCAGCCTCCTAGAGCAGGGGGCAGTGACTATGGAGTCAGAAACCCGTTGGTTAATCAAGCGCGTCGTCGCGACCTCGATACGTCTCTCCATCTTGAGGGATTTTATCGCTATCGTATCAATGACAACATCTCGATCACACCGGGTTTGATCGTGATCTTTAACCCAGAACACAACAACAGCAACGACACCACGTATATCGGCACCATTCGGACGACTTTTGCGTTCTAAATAATCCGGGGCGCGGCCGGCCGTGCCCCTACCCCGTTCACACATGAAATTGGTATGACTGCATCTCCTGAACCTGCCAAGAAATCCATCAGTCGAGACATGCTTCAAGGGGTCAATCTCACGGGTCAAGAGGGCAATCATTCTCTAGTTGACCAGGGGTTTACCTGGCTTGTTCAGGGAGTCTCTGTGTCAGTCGTGGTCATTCTAGGCTGGATGAGTTGGGTGATTTTTGGGCAAGCCCGACCCGCGATCGAGCAGTTTGGTTTAGGCTTTCTCTGGACTCAAAACTGGGACGTTAATGAACTCGTATTTGGAGCGCTGCCTTACATTTATGGCACGTTGGTGAGTTCTGCGATCGCGCTGTTCATTGCCCTGCCGATTGGGTTGGCGGTGGCGATCGTCACGAGTGAAAGTTTTTTGCCGCCCTGGTTACGATCGCCGATCGCGTTTATTGTCGAACTGATTGCCGCGATTCCGAGTGTGATTGTGGGCTTGTGGGGAATTTTTGTGCTGATTCCATTCCTACAGCCGATTCAACAATGGCTATTTCAGCACTTTAGCTGGATTCCTATTTTTAATTCTGAGCCTGCGGGCCCAAGTATGTTAATTGCAGGCATTATTTTAGCCATTATGATCTTGCCAACGATCGCAGCCATTAGCCGCGATGTGTTAATTGCCATTCCCAAAGAGCTTCGCAGCGCCTCGGCTTCTCTGGGTGCAACGCCATGGGAGACGACGTTTAGAGTGCTGTTGCCGTCTGCTATTTCTGGCATCCTAGGTGCGGCAATGTTGGGGTTAGGCAGAGCGTTGGGTGAAACGATGGCAGTCACAATGGTGATTGGCAACTCCGATCAGATTAGCCTTTCATTATTAGATCCCGGCAATACCATTCCGGCTCTGTTAGCCAATCAGTTTGCTGAAGCGAGTGATGGGCTGCACATTGGCGCATTGATGTACCTAGCATTAATTCTGTTTGCCTTAACCCTCATCGTCAATATGATCGCGATCGTCATGGTCAAGTTTCTGAGCGCGAACGGTCAATCATGAAGCAGACTTCAATCACTCCAGAACTTTGTCGCCCGTTGTCTCCGGCACGAACGGTATTTAATTATGGAATGACGACGATCGCATTCCTACTTTCAGGACTTGCGCTGTTACCACTCCTCGCAATCTTGCTAGAGATTTTGCGTCAGGGCGTTCCAGGCTTAAAGTGGGAAGTGTTGACTAATTTACCTGCTCCAGTGGGCATGGAAGGCGTACCCAATGGGTTTGCTAACGCGATCGTCGGCACGTTAATTATGGTCGGAATTGCCTCTCTGATTAGCATTCCGGTGGGGATATTAACAGCTATTTATCTAGCGGAATTTAGTCAAGGAAAAGCGATCGCTCAATTGATTCGCTTTGTGGTGACTGTGTTAAGTGGTGTGCCCTCGATCGTGGTGGGAGTGTTTGCTTATGCGGTGGTAGTGTTGACGGTTAAAGGATTTTCAGCATTAGCAGGGGGATTTGCCCTGTCGATTATCATGCTGCCGATCGTCATTTTAGCTACCGAAGAAGCTTTAAAGTTAGTGCCCACCTCGTTAAGGCTTGCGTCTTCTGCTTTGGGGGCAAGTCGATTTCAAACTGTGTTCCGAGTTACGATCGCGACTGCGTTACCTGGAATTACTACAGGCGTTTTACTGGCGGTGGCTCGTGCGTCAGGAGAAACGGCTCCGCTGCTATTCACGGCGCTGTTTAGCCAAAATTGGTTTGAGGGTTTGACGAGTCCAACTGCTTCTCTATCCGTGATGATTTATAACTATGCCAGTTCTGCTTATGCCGAGCAAAACAAACTGGCGTGGAGCGCTTCTGTGATTCTCGTTGGCATTGTTTTATTCGTTAATATTGCATCGCGTATTGTTACTTCTAATCGTTTCAAGAATCGTTAGATTATGCAGTTTAGTTTTCATGATTCAGCAATCAACGCTTCATCAACCAGCGATCTAATTCCAGCGCTGCGGGTCAAAGATTTGGCGTTTTATTATGGTAGCCAGAAGGCGATCGAGTCCGTCTCAATGGATATCTATCAAGGGCAAGTCACCGCCATTATCGGGCCGTCTGGCTGTGGAAAATCTACTTTTCTCAAAGCCCTCAATCGGATTAGTGAGCTTGAAGGAGTGGTGCGTGTCGAAGGTCAAGTCGAGTTTTTTGGTCAAGACATTTACAGCCGTCAGGTCAATCTCAATCGATTACGTCGCCAGATTGGGATGGTATTTCAAAAGCCAAATCCTTTTCCGAGCAGCATTTATGACAATGTGGCCTATGGCGTGAGAGTGTTTAGCCGCCCTAATCGAGTCAGCCTAGACGAAACTGTTGAATCTGCCTTGCGTAGTGCGGCACTGTGGAATGAGGTCAAAGACAATCTCAGTAAGTCGGCATTGGGACTATCGGGGGGACAACAGCAGCGTCTGTGCATTGCTCGTGCGCTGGCAGTCAAGCCCAAAATTTTGCTGATGGATGAGCCTTGTTCGGCGCTTGACCCGATCGCCACAATGAAAATTGAAGAACTAATCGATAGTTTGCGGCATGAACTGACGATCGCGATCGTGACTCACAATATGCAGCAAGCGTCTCGCGTCTCTCAATACACGGCTTTTTTTAGCACCGATGAAAGTCGGATTGGTCAACTCGTTGAGTTTGGCGCTACGACTCAGATTTTTATGGCAGCGTCTCAATCTCGCACAAGAGATTATGTGCAAGGTCGGTTTGGTTAAAGCAGTCTCTAGCTAAAGTCTGATCACTTACGATCGCAGTTCTGTCTTAAGGAGCTACTTAACTGATCAGAAGTTTCCTAGTCTAAAGGTGAAATTCACACAGGTATAGGAAAAGTCTTATATGACTACCAATGTTTCACCCGACACCACCCAACCGGGCAAAAATCCGTCAATTTGGATTGGTATTCTCTTAATTGTGATCGGATTGGCTGGAATCTTGGTGCCAAGAGTTTCGACGATCGTCACTGAAACCTGGATTGCGCTGATCCTGCTCTCGGCAGGTTTTGCCAAGGTGGGATATGCCTTTCAAACTCGTCAAGAAGGCGGCTTTATTTGGAAGCTATTGTTAAGCCTCCTCTATATCGGAACGGGGATTATGTTGTTCGTTTCTCCCCTAACTGGCATTTTGACATTGACCATCTTGTTGGGTAGCTTCTTGCTCAGTGAAGGCGTGTTTGAGCTAATTTTGGCGTTCCGGCTCCGTCCGCAACCCAACTGGACTTGGGTATTGGGTAATGGCATTGTTACGCTACTGTTAGGCGGCATGATTTGGTTTCAGTTCCCGTTTGATGCACCCTGGCTGTTAGGTACGTTGGTCGGAGCAAGCATTCTGTTTACGGGCATTTCACGGGTGGGTTTAGCATTGAATCCTCATGTTGATGAAAGCCAACCGACGGTGACTTCGGCTTAGAGGACGTTTGAAAAGTATAGAAAATCTCTTTGCTGCGTTGCTGTCCCGCCCCGGATTGGAGGTTGCTTCGCAAGTGCCTTCGGCAACGGGGCTAACGGTGCGAAGTCCGTTGAACCGGACTGAAACGACCATTTCTCTCCCAGTCCTCTTCAGAGGACTTCGCACCGTTAGCCCGAACTTTCAGTTCAGGGCGGGCTAGGCGCTCAACGGAGACTTTTCAAACATCCTCTTAGATACTCGCGAAATCTGAACTAAATCGCTCGATCGCTGTCAGGAGAATCTCAGCGATCGGGCTTTCTGTTGTATCTACTTCTAGAATAGGATCAGCCATTTATCTAACGTGAGTTAGATAGAAGTGGTTCACTCCGATGATGAATTCGGGAAGCCCCCTAAATCCCCCAAAATTGGGGAGCTTTGAACCAGAAATTTTGGCTTGAAGTCCCCCAAATTGGGGGATTTAGGGGGCAGAAGCCGCTGAGAACGAAGCGAAAAAACTCGTCGAACTCACGTTTATCTAAGGTAGAAAATGCTATTGGAACTCAGTCGAATTCAAATTCCACCAGGGCAACGAGTGGTGCTGCAAGACATTACGTGGCAGGAATTTGAAAGAGTTCTAGAGGAGCTAGGCGAACATCGTGCCGCTCGGATCGCTTATGAGAATGGACTGCTAGAAATCATGGCTCCTCTGCCCGAACATGAAGATAATAAAGAAATTATCGGGGATTTGATCAAAGACCTTTTAGAAGAATTAGACATTGAGTTTCGGAGTTTGGGTTCTACCACCTATAAAAGTGAAGGGATGCTGAAAGGAATTGAGCCTGACCAGTGCTTTTATATTCAGAATGAGCCAGCCATTCGAGGTAAGAAGCGACTGGATCTCTCGATCGACCCTCCCCCCGATTTAGCCCTCGAAATTGATGTGACTTCTCGAACTCACCGCAGCATTTACGCAGCATTGAAGGTGCCTGAGCTATGGCGGTTTGAGAATGGAAATCTGCAAATCAACATTTTGCGGCAAGATCGCTATGAAGAGTCACCAGAAAGCTCAATCTTTCCAAATTTGCCGTTGAGCGAGGCGATCCCACGATATTTGAGGGAGAGCAAAATTGTTGGCAGAAACAAAGCGCTAAAAGCATTTCGTCAGTGGGTTAAAGAGCAGATAGACCTGCTTAGGAGCGTGGATTAAATAACCTGTCAATCTTGTAATCAAATCTCTTGATTTGTCATGGCTGAGATCTTCGCCCCCTAAATCCCCCATTCTGGGGGACTTTGAGCCAAGATTCCCGGTTTCAAAGTCCCCCAGAATGGGGGATTTAGGGGGCACCAGCCGACTCAAACGGAGCCATCAACGAACTGATATACACTCTAGTTGAGTACGAGAAGTTGCACCTTAATAAATCCACGCTCCTTAACGTTAGATCTTGAGCCTATAGCCATCGAATTAAACACAACGCGAAGACTAGAAGAGTTTGAGACGAAGGTTATAATTATTTTTAATCCTAAAATATTCTGGGTTGAACTTGTGGATTTAAGCCCCATCCTGCAATTCTTCACTGCGAACAAAGACCTTATTGGCTTTGTGTTTGGCTCAGGAATATTATTGGCGATCGGCAAGTTTGCTTGGTGGTTTCGTCAACAACAGCGTAAACAGCTTGTTTCGTTGGATCAGTTCCCGTTTGAGGTTTTCAAGCCGAATGAAGTCGCCCTACAGAGATTAATGGTTGAAGGGCGCACGGATGAACTCGCTGATCATAATATTCCTTACCAACAACGCGTTGCAGGGCGAAATATTGGGGAAGACCTTCGGAAACTGCTAGACGATCGCGGCTGGGTTTTGATTTTGGGGCGGAGCGGACTTGGCAAAACACGGGAAGCCGCAGAGGTTGTAGAACGGATGAGTCGGCAAGGATGGACGGTTTTGAGGCTGAGGTCTGAGGGGTGGTTAGATGCACCTAATGAACTACCCGAAAGCAAATTAGGGACTAATCGGCAAATTTTGTTTTTCTTAGACGATTTGCACTCGCAGATGGAGCAAGGGCGCGATCGCAAATCGCCTAAAGTTGACGACCCGATGCAACCTGCCATTGTTCCTTTACAAGAGCGGCTTCTGCGAACCCTAGAGGCTTATGAGCGGTTTGTCGGAGCCGATCGCCTTCGCGTATTAGCGATCGCCAGGAATGAACCAGATTCTCTGACTCCTGACAAACCTGACAAACCTGACAAACCTGACAAACCTGACAAACTTAGTGAATTTGATAAATTAGCGTGGTCTAAGTATCCGCAGCTATGGCAGCGATTTGAGGCTTATGAAATGGATGAGGTTGAAGATGAGACGATCATTCAACTGTTTGAGCAAATCACTCCTAATATTGAGGGCATTCAATCAACGCCAGAAAATTTTCCAGCATTGGCGCGGAAGAACGATCGCACCTTCAAAAATGTCGTGCTGAATTTGCAGAGGATGAAAGATCAGAGCTTGCCGCTAACCCCGCAAAACTATCAGGGCACCGTGAGAGGGTCTTGGGAGAAGCAATATCAAGAAGTGGTCAAACAGCATGTGGGAGCGGTGCCTATCTATGATGCGGTAGATTTGCTGCGGAGCCTGAATGTGGAGCTAAAAGAATTTGTGATTGTGTCTACAGCGCATCTAATGCTGGGAGGAACGGTTTGGCAACAGTGGCAGTGGAAACGGCGGATTCATGAAGCGTTGCCTTATCTGATTAGGAAAGGCATTTTAGAACCTCGCGATGGGCAAATCGAAGGGAAAGGCTATTCGGTTGAGGTGGGTGAGTGGATTCCGCGATTAACTCGGCTTCTATTGCAACTCAGTCAGCGGCAGCCTGGAAAAATGATGTTTTCGTTGCAGGGTTTTGCTTTTGCACTCTATGGGCTAGAGCGATATCAACAGAGTCTTAGCTGCCTAAATAGAGTGCTAGAGATTGCTCACCCGTTAGAGCAACTGACGCTAAAGTCTGACGCTGATCTCGAAGAGGCTCAATGGGTGTGGGTGAAGGATTTTCTCTTCACAACCTTCTATGTTCAGGGGAATGTATTGTCTTTCTTAAACCGCTACCGCGAATCGGCTGCGAGTTATGACAAAGCCATCGAGTTCAAATCTGACTCCCATGAAGCCTGGACTAACCGGGGCATAAGTCTTGACAACTTACAGAGATATGACGAGGCAATCGCGAGTTATGACAAAGCCATCGAGTTCAAATCTGACTCCCATGAAGCCTGGTATGGACGGGGCAGTAGTCTTGCCAACTTACAGAAATATGACGAGGCAATCGCGAGTTATGACAAAGCCATCCAAACCAGACAAACATGCAGCCTGGTTCAATCGAGGTTTAATTCTGCAAAGATTAGGGCGTTACGATGACGCTATTATTAGCTACGATCGAGTCCTCAAGATTGAACCAGAGAATGCCTTTGCTCTCTACAACAAAGCCAAATGTTATGCACTACAAAACAATGTTGCACTCGCGATCGAATCTTTAGCCCAAGCAATTGCACTCGATCCTAGAGTACGAGAAAACGCAAAATCAGATGCAGATTTTGACACTATTCGAGGAAACGCTCTTTTCCAAGCGTTGTTAGAAAGCCCAACTTAAGAAGGTTTTTTGGCGTTGCTGAGTTGGGAATGTGAATCGATGAATTTGCCCTCACACAAACAAAATCAATCTCTTAAACAATTCAGATTCCAGAGGGATTTTGAGATGAGCCGATCGCGGTTTCACCCGGTCAAGAGAACATACTGACCCATTGAGAGAACAAGTTGCCTCATCGAGAGAACGTATTAACCTGTCAAGAGAACGCATTAAGTCGTTGAGAGACTGAATCAAATCATTGAGAGGACTTATTAGCCTGTCAAGAGAACGTATCAACCCATCGCGAGAGCGTATTGACCCGTCATGCTGAAGTAATGGTATCTGTGCCTCTTCGTCGCCTAGTTTTGACTTCTTTGTGAAGACTCATTAAAGTCAACTGGGGGCAACTCAGAGCCAGATTCAGCAACGCTGGTTTTTTGCCTTAACCTAACGTGAGTTCGACCACGAGGCTTTTCGTTTCGTTTTGAGCGGCTTCAGCCCCCTAAATCCCCCATTCTGGGGGATTTAGGGGGCTTCCCGGATTCACAATCGTGGCCAATCACTTCTGTCAAACTGACGTTAACCTAAGATTAATCATTTGACCCATCGCCTGTATGGATAGCTTTATTTTCATTCTCAAGGTTTTGCTACTCTCGATCGCCCTCTCTCTCCTCATCAAATACGCTGCCCCGCTGGTGACGATCGCGCCCACAACTCCGATCGTCCTCAGCGCGATTCTCTTGCCTAGCCTCACCATTCTGTTAATTTTCATCAGTCGTGTTGCTCTCCAAAAAACCTCAAACGATGTCTAGCTATCAATTTCCAGAAACGTTTGAGTGGGGTGCTGCAACTGCCGCCTATCAAATCGAGGGAGCCGTCAAAGAAGACGGACGCAAACCTAGCGTGTGGGACACCTTTAGCGCCAAACGAGGACGCACCCTCAACAGAGACACGGGCGCGATCGCCTGTGACCACTACCATCGCTACGAGCAAGACATCCAACTGATGGCAGCGTTGGGCATTAAACACTATCGCTTTAGCATCTCCTGGTGTCGCATCATTCCCGATGGTCGCGGTGCGGTAAACGAGGCGGGCATTGACTTCTACAGCAGATTGGTGGATTGTCTCCGATCCTATGACATCACACCCCACGCCACCTTATTTCATTGGGATAGCCCTCAAGCGCTAGAAGACCGATATGGCTCGTGGCAAAGTCGAGAAATGGCGCAGGATTTTGCCGATTATGTGACGGCAGTGGTGAGCCGATTGGGTGATCGCATCACAAACTGGATGACGCTGAACGAAATCTCTTGCTTTACGCACATGAGCTATGACGTAAACCAAACGCCAAAACACGCCCCCGGAACGCGGGTAAAGTCTAAAAAACAAGTTTGGCAAACCTCCCATCATGCGTTATTGGCTCATGGATTGGGCTGTCAGGCAATTCGGGCTGTGTCTCCGGTTCCCTGTTTGATTTCGCTGGTGGATAACCCCGGCATCACCGTTCCTCTAACCGAGTCGGCGGATGACATCGAGGCGGCTAAAAATGCCTTTCCCTATCACTGCGGCAATGGTGGAATCATTTATCCTGCCATTACGGGTGAATATAGTTCGCAATTGCTAGACCAGTTGGGCAACGATGCCCCTGATATTCAAGTTGGGGATTTAGATACCATTCATCAGCCGATCGATTCTTTAGGGTTAAACATTTACACGGGTGCTTACATCCGGGCTGCAAATAATTCTCAAGGCTGTGAGTGGATTGATTTTCCAAAAGGCTATCCAGCGATGCACATGCCGTGGTTGCAGATTGTGCCAGAAAGTCTTTATTGGGGAATTCGTCATGTTAGTGAGACGTTAGATCGCCCTGATCTCCCGGTTTACATCACCGAAAACGGCTGTGCTGCTCAGGACGAAGTGACTCGATCGGGAGAAGTGATCGACAGCGATCGCATTCTTTATCTTCGTCAATATCTCAAAACCGTTCATCGTGCAGTTGACGAAGGCTATCCGGTTCGCGGTTATTTTGTCTGGAGTTTAATGGATAATTTTGAGTGGTCGTGGGGGTTCGATCGGCGATTTGGCATCATCTACATCGATTACCGCACCCAAAAGCGCATTCCCAAAGCCAGCTACCACTGGTACGCTGAGTGCATCCGCCAAAATCGAGTCGTTTAGTTCAAATCCAGTTCTCATGGTTGCTCCTAAAAAACTTCCCTGGGTGTCTCTCGCCCTGCTGCTAGCAGCCCACATCACGTTTGGCAATCTCCTGGCATCAACCACTCACTCTTGGGCAGCATTTGCCTTTGCGATCGCGTGGGCGTTGGTGCTGGCCCTAATGTTTATCAACCTACTGACGGGCCTGAGCCACTTGGTTTCGCGATGGTTTACTTCTGATACGGTGGCGTTTTGTGCGCTCATTGTTGCAGCCGCCTTCGCGTCGATCGTGCTCAACTGGCTCAAGCTCTTCATGCCGATTATCCTGATTCTTTCTGCCGAAGCGTTAGCCCGAATTGACCTCCTCACCGCAGAATTCAACAACGTCCAGACTTGCACTCTGCTCACCGTGACCTCATGGATTGGCTTAGGGCTGGGATGGACGCTGGGGCAATTTACCTAGCGATCGAAAACGATCCGCGCATCTAAGTTCCCCTTGTCTCTCAGATAGCGTTCCATCGTCTCAGCCTGCTGGCGCTGGGCAAACGGGCCCACTGCCAAATGCGGGCCTAACGGACGATCTCGCAGTTGAATCGAGTTTTGTTGAACCCCTAATCGAATCGTCCGATCGCGCAAGTCATTCAAGTCCGATCGACCTTCTGGGACAACCACATAATAGCCTCTAGCGCTGTTTCCGCCGGGTAGCGATCCCATATTAGAGGTGCTGATCTCGCTCGCAATTCCCTGCGCCGCTAAAGCTTCGGTCTGCTGACGCGCATTTGCCTCAGTGCTAAAAACACCCGCCTGAATCACCTGCCGCCCCCCATATTGTTGAATAAATGCCTGTGGCTCTACTCGTCTGACTTGCTGCAACAACAGAGCGCTGTCACCATTCACAAACACTCGATATTGCGGACGATTGCTCGGAGCGGCGATCGGAACTGGCTGCTGATTGATCGGTGCCTGAAAAACCCGATCGCTGGGAAGCGGCGTACCCTCAACTGGCAGAGTCGGCAATGTCTGCGGAGGCACAGGAGTCGCAGGCGGTGCAGGCGGTAAGGGAAAACCAGGAGACTGAGCCGCCGCGATCGGGGCGATCAACCCAGATAAGCATCCTCCCAATACGATAAATGAGACCGAGCGTTGGATTCTTTTCCATCGATTTTGGCGAGAAACACTGGGCGAAACGCAAGTCATGTAGATTAACCCCTCGGCTGCAAAATTTTCCGGTCATATTAACACAAACCCACGATCGCAGAAGCAGAAAGGATAGAGGCTGAGGTGTTAGCCTATAAGAGAATTTAATTTTCCATATTTCATTCCATGAACAAAGTTGTGGTAGGACTCTCCGGCGGAGTCGATAGCTCAGTTGCCGCAGCCGCTCTCCATCATCAAGGCTATGATGTCGTTGGCGTAACCCTTTGGTTGATGAAGGGCAAGGGTCAGTGCTGCTCAGAAGGCATGGTAGACGCTGCCAAACTTTGCGACTTTTTAGGCATTCCCCACCACATCGTGGATAGTCGCGATCGCTTTCAAGAAAACATTGTCGATTATCTGGTGTCTGGCTACAGCGATGGCATTACGCCGCTCCCGTGTTCTCAGTGCAACAAGGCGGTCAAATTTACGCCAATGCTGAACTATGCGCGTGAGCAATTGGGCATCGATACGATCGCCACAGGTCACTATGCCCGAACTCGTTACGACGAGCAGACAGGACGCTATCAATTACTTCGCGCCGTCGATCGCAGCAAAGACCAGTCCTATTTCCTCTACGACTTGGAGCAAGATATTCTCTCTCAAGTCATCTTTCCGTTGGGCGAACAGCCCAAAACTGAGACGCGACGCATTGCGGCTGAGTTTGGCTTGCACACTGCCGACAAGCCCGAAAGCCAAGATCTTTGTCTGGTTGAGGCAAACGGCTCGATGCGGGCGTTTCTCGACCAATACATCACGCCCCAAACGGGCGACATTGTGGATCGATCGGGAACCGTTTTGGGTCAACATGAAGGCGTTCATCACTACACGATCGGACAACGCAAAGGACTCGGCATCGCCCACAGCGAACCGCTTTATGTCCTCGAACTCGACCCCGGACGAAATCGGGTCGTTGTGGGCGATCGCTCTGAAGCTCAAGATCCAGGTTGCACGGTACAGCGCGTCAACTGGGTTTCGATTGCGGCACCCACGACCCCAATTCATGCCGAAGTTCAGATTCGATATCGGTCTTCTGCGGTGCCTGCGACGGTGATTCCGATCGAAGATTCTCGTGTGCGAATTGTGTTTGATGACCCCCAGTTCAGCATCACGCCCGGTCAAGCCGCCGTTTGGTATGACGGAGAGGTGTTGCTCGGCGGCGGCATCATTGAGCGGCAACCTTAAAAAGTATCAACCGGAGGGATAGCAGCATGGCCCAGACTGAAGCGTTTGTTGGGTCAACAATCCCAGCAATTCCGTTGCGTCTGTGGAGCGTTGATGAATATCACTGCATGATTGAGGCGGGAATTCTCACCACAGACGATAAGGTTGAATTGCTAGAAGGAAAAATTATTCAGATGAGTCCTCAAAATCCTCCTCACGCTTCGACGACTCAATGGGCAGGAAATTATCTGACGCGTTTGTTGGGCGATCGCGCCTTTATTCGCAATCCATTACCCATCACGATTCGTCCCAATTCTGAACCCGAACCGGATATTGCAGTTGTGCAGGTCGATCGTCGGGCTTATTTCAACCATCATCCTGCACCGGATGAAGTTTTCTTGTTAATCGAAATTGCTGATTCAACGCTAAGGTTCAGTGCTCTTCGCTGCGGTGCTTGTCCGCCCTGAACTAGAAGTTCGGGCTAATAGCGAAAGTCCGTTGAAACGGACTGAGGTCTAGCCTTTCTCTTCCAGTCCTGTTCAGAGGACTTTCGCTGTTAGCCTGGAAATTGATTTCCGGGCGAGTGAGGCTATGAACAAAGCTCGTCAAAAATTACAGGTTATTTAATTCCCGATCCTTAATCGCACTACTCAAGTGAGCAGTTGCGCTCTAAAGCTTGTCTCAACAAATCTTTGTAGAGGCGATTGTTGATTACATACGACCCAAATCGCTCTAAGTGCGGGTTCGTCATTTGAGCATCAAACAGCACAAACTTTCGGTTTCGCAGCCGCTCGACGAGTTTGACCATTGCCACCTTCGAGCCGTCTGGAATCTTAAAAAACATTGACTCCCCAATGAAAGCGCCGCGAATCACAATGCCTAGAATGCCGCCTGCAAGTTGGTCGCCTTGCCAGGTTTCAAAACTGTGTGCCCACCCTGCGTGATGCAGTGCCCAATAGACTTGTTTAAGCTCCTCAGAAATCCAGGTGGTTTCGCGATCGGCGCATCCCTCCACCACCGCTTTAAAGTCTCGACTCACCGCAGTCGTAAAGCGGTCTTGGTTTAAAACTCGTTGCAGCGATCGTGGATAGCGAAACCGCCCATCCAGCGGAATTAACGTCCGTTCTCGACTCGAATACCAGTCCAAATCGTGCCCCGACTCATCTGCCATTAAAAAATAACCCTGGGCATATCCTTCAATAATGGATGGCACATCGATTTGCATAAAGGGTTATTTTCGATGAGTTGCGAGAGTGACCAATGACAAAGCGATGAGTGTATAGTTTGGATAGTTTCGTTGATCGTTGCAGGTGTCATAGCAAATGGTTGAACCCATCCCACCGATCACGCTACCCGCAGCCACTAATCCAGTGCAAGAAGGAGAGTGGCTACAGCGAAACTTACACAAATGGCTAGATCAAGAATTTTTGCCAGAAGCGATTAATCACACGATCGCGCAAAGGGCTGCTCAAATTTACGTGCGGCAGCGCATGGAAGACGAGAATGATTTAGGCTCATTGGTGCTTGCGATCATTTCAGAAATGCAAGCCTTTGATTTTTCTCAAAGTTTTTATAGCGAGTTCGCGGTCGCCAATGCAGTCAGTGACATTCTGCTAGATAGTTTAGGCATCGATCGCTGTTGTGGGCAATAAAAACCAATAAAAAAGCTTTGAGCGTTGAATTTTGAGTATTGAGTCAATCAGCATTTCTAACTCAAAACTCAAAATTCGTAACTCAAAACTTTTCTACCAGCTTGACTTAACCACACCTGGCAAAAGCCCTTGGTGGGCCATTTCACGAAAGACGTGGCGAGACAGACCAAAGTCGCTATATACGCCTCTAGCACGACCCGTGACCCAGCAAATCTTCCGCACCCGCACACGAGCACTGTTGCGAGGCAATTGCTGAATTTGACGATGGATTGCCAGCTTTTGCTGTTGAGTCGTCGCTTTTGCGAACTGCTCTTTCAGCTCTGCTCTCTGTTCAGCATATTTGTCCACCGTTTCTTGGCGTTTTTTAGCCCGCTCAATCATGCTCTTCTTAGCCATGAAGATTTTGACCCTTTTAAAGACAGTGCCTCTCATTCTACCGAATTGATCGAGCGAGTGGCAAAATAGATTTGAGATTCCTGCTGCGATCGCGCCAAGGATCGCGGATTAAATAATATTGGTTACTGGCAAAGCTAATGGGCACGGCCGTGCCATGCCCTTACAAAACTGGGCTAGTTGCTTCTAGCGTCGGTTTTTCAGACAAGTTTGCCGAGGGGCAGAGATCAGCAAGCTCACAGCGATCGCACTGCGGATTTCTGGCCATGCAAGTTGCGCGACCGTGATAGATCAGCCGAATTGACCAATTTTCCCACTCAGGTTGAGCAATTAGTTTCATCAAATCTCGCTCAATTTTAACGGGATCGGTGTTTTTAGTGAGTCCGAGGCGATAAGTCAGTCGCTTGACATGAGTATCGACCGTGACCCCCAAATTTACGCCATAGGCGTGAGCAGACACCACATTAGCCGTTTTGCGAGCCACACCCGGAAGCTTGAGCAAGTCTTCCATCATTCTGGGCACTTGACCGCCAAACTCAGTCATGATCATCTGACACGCGGCTTGGATATTCTTCGCCTTGTTGCGATAAAAACCCGTAGAGCGCACTAGATTTTCAAGCTCTGCCACGTCTGCCCCTGCCAACGCTGCCGCATCTGGAAATCTCCGAAATAGCTCTGGCGTGACTAAATTGACTCTCGCATCAGTGCATTGAGCCGACAGAATCGTCGCCACCATCAGTTGAACGGGCGTTTCATAATCCAACGTGCAAGGAGCTTCGGGGTAGAGACGCTTGAGGCGAATCAGAATCTCCAATGCACGCTGTTTTTTTGCAGAAATCTTGCGCGTAATACTCACTACTGCGGAATCAGATTAACGGTGTCTCGAATGATCAGAAAAACGCCCAAACTCAGCAACAGCACCAATCCAGTTTGCATTACGCCATCTTGAATGCGAGTCGGAACAGGCTTTCCGCGCAGGCCTTCGATGAGCAAAAAGGCAAGCTGACCGCCGTCGAGAGCGGGTAAAGGCAGGATGTTAATGACTGCCAAATTAATGCTGATTAGAGCGGCAAAATTAAACAAGCTAGCAGAATCGGCTTGAGCGATTTTGGCACCCGTCGCGACGATCGCCACCGGGCCCGCTACCTGTTCTGCGGTCTTGCTAAAGTTGCTAACCAACTGTCCAAACCCTTGCACCGTCAGCACCACGATGCGCTGAAACTCTTCGGCAGCGATGCCAAAAATGCTCAAAAGATTGCTCGGACGCTGATAGACCGTTTGACCATTCGGTCGAAGCTGCACACCAATCCGACCTTTTCCTTTGTCATCGGCTTTAGGCGTAACGGTCAGCGAAACAGGCTCTCCCTGACGCTGAATTTGTAGCTGAATGGGCTTGCCAGGATTTGATTCGATCGCTTGACGCAAACTATCAGTCGCCTTCGCTGAAGCTTCTAGCGTCTGACCATTCACCGCAACAATCAAATCACCGTCTTTCACCCCCGCTTGGGCTGCGACGGCATCTTTAGACACCACTTGCGGCACAATTACGCCCGCTTGATAGTTAAAACTAGTGGGCAAGCCGACAATCGCCAGTTGAGTTACCAGCACAAGATAAGCAAACAAGAGATTTGAGATTACACCCGCACTGATCACGATCGCCCGATCTAACACCGGACGATTTCGCAGCAAATTTGGGTCGTTGGGCGGAATTTTGCTATCAGGATCGTCATCAGGAAAGCCCACAAACCCGCCCAAGGGCAAGGCACGAAGCGCATATTCGGTTTGCGATCCCTGATATTTCCACAAAATGGGGCCAAATCCGATCGAGAAGCGATTTGCATAGATTCCCTGAAGTCGCGCAGCCAGGAAGTGACCCAGTTCGTGTACGAAGATCAGGACTGCGAGAAGGGCAACAACAGCCAAAACTGACATAGGCTAAGACCTGTAAGCTCCGATGAAGACATCTCTCTATTCTAGAGTGCAAGCTGGGTCGTCACAAAACTTCACTCCAGAATTGATCCCAAAGAAGGAGAAAGAAATCACAAGGTTTGGCGCTTCAAATAAGGCTGCAACACGTCGGGTAGTCGAACTGTCCCGTCGGGCTGCTGATAGTTTTCTAAAACGGCTGCCATTGTCCGACCCACCGCTAACCCTGAACCATTCAGCGTGTGGACAAACTGCGTTCCTTTTTGTCCGGCTTCTTTAAAACGAATATTGCCGCGTCGGGCTTGAAAATCGAAAAAGTTTGAGCAACTTGAAATCTCGCGATAAGTGCCAGTCGAAGGTAGCCAAACTTCTAAGTCGTAGCATTTTGCAGCGCCAAAACCTAGATCTCCGGTACAAAGCTCGATCGTCCGATAAGGCAACTTCAACGCCTCAAGAATCGCCTCCGCATTCTGCACTAACGCTTGATGCTCCTGCCCAGACGTGCTGGGATGAACGATTTTAACCAATTCCACTTTATTAAATTGGTGCAGTCGAATCAGCCCACGGGTATCTCTGCCATAGCTGCCAGCCTCACGTCGAAAGCAGGGCGTATAGGCACAGTGATGAATTGGTAAACTGTCCGCCGCCAAAACATCATCTCGATAAAGATTTGTGACGGGCACTTCAGCCGTAGGTGCTAACCACAGATCGTCGTCGCTGCACTTAAAGCTCTCTTCCGCAAATTTGGGTAACTGTCCTGTAGCGATCAGGGATTGAGTATTGATTAAAAACGGCGGCAAAACTTCGAGGTAGCCTGCTGCGATTTGACGATCGAGCATAAACTGAATCAACGCCCGCTCTAGCGCCGCACCTGCTCCAAACAATGCCACAAATCGAGTTTGAGCGACTTTTGTTGCCCGTTCGGTGTTCAGAATGCCGAGCTTTTCGCCAATCTCATAGTGGGGTAGAAAATTTCCACCTTGCGGCTTAAACTCATCGCCCCACCGCCGAACTTCTACATTTTCGGTTTCATCTTTGCCGATCGGAGTCGTGTCACCGGGCAGATTGGGCAACGTTAACAACAGCGTCTCAATCTGCGCCTTCAGGTCTTTTTCTTGCGGCTCCGATTCGCCCAACTCAGCTTTGATCTGGTTGCCTTCATCCCGCAGGGCTTGAATCTCTTCACCTTTTGGATCGCTGCCCGATTTGATCTTTTGTCCGACTAGTTTACCGATTTCGTTGCTGCGTGCCTGAAGCGTCGATCGCGTTTTCTCTAGTTCTCGCTGCTGCTGGTCAAACTGCACGATCGGCTGAATATCATAACCGCCGCCACGCTGGTTAAGTTTCTCTTGAACGAATGCTGGATTTTCGCGAATTAGCTTCAGGTCAAGCACAGATCTTTCTCAATTGAGGTTGGTTTTGCCCATAAATTAGGATACCTTGCAGACGAGACGATGAAATCAGCCATCGCGCTTCACTCGCTTAAAATAGAAGACACCACGCTAACTGTGAGGGCTGTCATGCTACAGCACAACCCGTTACAACTACCATCGGCTGAAGATCTGCCCGAAACTGACCATACCCCTGTGGATAGTGAACTTCAAATTTTAGTCCCTAGCCTTTTAGCAGCAATTTTGACCTGGTATTGGCAAAAACGAACCGATTGGTTTTGGGGAATTAATTTAGGAATTTATTACATACCCAAAGCGCCCGCGATCGTGCCAGATGGTTTTTTGAGCTTGGGAGTCGATCGGGTCAAAAGCCCTAAAGGTCGCTTGAGTTACGTGGTTTGGGAAGAAAACAATGTTGTTCCCCTACTGGTTCTAGAGTTTGTTTCTAAGACCTATGGAAATGAATATGACACGAAAAAAGTAGACTATGCCCGAATGGGTGTGTTGTATTACGTAGTTTATAACCCTGAATATAGTCAACGCGATCGCTATGAACCCCTAGAAGTTTATCGTTTGATTGACAAAGACTATGTACTGCAACCAGGTGATCCTGTTTGGATTCCTGAAATGGGACTAGCGATCGGCAGAGAACAAGGCAGTTATCGGGGCTGGGCAAGAGAGTGGCTCTATTGGTATGACCCTCAAGGAAACCGCCTCCCCAGCCCCGAAGAAGTTGCCCAGCGTCTTGCCGCCAAATTAAAAGAAATGGGAATCGATCCAGACTTGCTCTGACAAACGTCTAAGGAACGTGGATTTATTAAGGTGTAACTTCTCGCCCTCTCCCTAATAAGCTACGGTGTACACAAATTGTCGTTGCGTTTGGGTCGGCTTCAGCCCCCTAAATCCCCCATTCTGGGGGACTTTGAGCCAAGACTCCAGTTTCAAAGTCCCCCACTCGTGGGGGATTTAGGGGGCAAAAGTCTCGGCAATGACAAATCAGAGGACTTTTACAGGTTATTTAATCCACGATCCTAAGGAACCGAAATTGGGATCAGCGCGTTCTCTGGTAAATATTGCCGATAGCGCCCGCCGTCTGACAACACGGCAACCATTCGGAGCGCATAGTCAGGGTGTACCTGCAAATCTGCCCAAGGAATACTAATTTCTAGACATTTATCGAGTCCGATTTGGGCACGAGTGGCGCGAGATGACCAGCGAAAATTATCGGCTGCTTCCTGAAGCCAAACGGTTTGAGTCAAAAGGTTAACTCCCAAATGGTGATGGAATTGATAGTTTAAGGGGGCTTCATCGGGCAGATCCACCAGCGGAATCGGGCTGTTTCGCATCGTTTGATTGGCGTAAAACCAGAACAAATTCAATTCAGGTGGGCAGTCGATGCCAGGTCGCACCCCTGCGCGAAAATCGAGGCGGAGATAGAAATTAATGTGGTCTAAGCCATACCAAAGTCGTTGAATCTCGCTGCTTTGGTGCATTGTGCCCCGTGCGCCCCCGACTTCGATCCGCCCTGCTTTATCCCAGTCTTGTTCGTCGCCGCGCCCGTCTACGATCGGATGAATAAATCCCTGAGGTGCATGGTCGCCCTGTTGAGCATGAATCTCGATCGGACGGCGCACATTCTCTGGAATCGGTTCGTCAAGCGCTTGATAAAGAGCGGCTAAGTGTTCGCGAAAAAGCTGATCAAACATGGCATCTTGGTTAGACGAATGCCCTTCGCCAAACCACCAAAACCAGTCAGAGCCTTCTGCGGCATAAAGTGCTTCCCACGCCTGTGGGTTTGCGTCTTCAGTCGCTTCAGGATGGTTTGCTAACACTTGACGAGCGGTGGTCAGCAAATCCCAGGCGCGGTTTTTAGCTGGATCGCCGATCCACGTCGTGAAACTGCCATCGACCCAAGAGCCGCTATGCAACTGTTCAGATGGGATTGTCTCAGTCGGCGGAAATTGCTCTGTGAATTCAGAAACAGTGACTAATTTCAGATCGGGATGATTGCTGAGAGTTTGATAAAGCGTTTCTAAAAAGGGCTTGCCATCTTGCGGATAGAACTCCCAGCAGTTTTCACCATCGAGGGCGATCGTCACTAACCAGGGCTGTTCTAGCGTCGTGCCGTTTCCATTGCGCTGTTTGAGCGATCGCGCGATCGCTTCTAAATGTCCGACCAGATCAGACGAGGCTCGTTTTGGCTCCATCGCGCTGTAGGTGAAGCCAATCAAGTCGGACAAGCGGTGATCTCGGAACACGATCGCCAAATCTCCCGCCGGGGTCTGCAACCGATAGGGACGATACAGCATTTCAGGATCGTAAACATTGCCAGTTTCGTCGCGATTAAAGAAGTGCTTGAGTGACCATCCCAAAACGGCTTCATCTGAACAAAGCCACTTAAACCCTTCTTTGGCAACATAGGGCAGAATTTGCGGACTCACCGACTGCTCAGAAGGCCACAACCCGCGAGGCGCTTGTCCAAACCGCTCTTCATACATCTGCCAGGCCCGACTTAAATGACGAGGAATGTCTTCTGCAAACTGGAATCGTTGCTCAGGCAGTGCCATTTGGGGCACGGCGACTCGACCCGCGTTGGTGTCTGCCAGCAGCGGCAAAATCGGGTGCGTGTAGGGCGATGTGATCACCTCAAGCTGTCCCGTCTCCTGCATTTGGCGATGCTGCGGCACAATGCGACTGAGAATCTCTCGATGTTTGGCGATAATTTGCTGGCGATCGCTCAAGCTAAATCCTTTGCCTTTTTCTAACCATCCCCCGATCTGCGGATCGTCCCAAAATAGCGGATCAATCCACGCCAGGTTGTGCCATGCCAGCAGATCGCTATAGTCGTGAGCGTTCCAGTTTTCTTTACACCACTCTCGACCTCGATCTTGACGTTGCCCATACAGTTCCGCGTAGCGAGGATGGGGATCAATTAGCGTGTGGTGATTGGCATCAAAGAAATGCTCGACAATAAATGCTTTTTGCTCAGAGTTGAGTTGCTCGATCGGAGTCAAGGTTAGTGCGAGATAAGGATCGATCGCTGTTCCTGCGACATAATCTTCGATTTGCAGAATCAGCGAGGGCACTAAGTTGACGGTTTGGTGCAGCTTAGGATATTTCTCTAGCAACAGCACCAGGTCTAAATAATCCTTCGTCCCGTGTAGGCGCACCCAAGGCAGACGATATTTCCCCTCCGAAGCGTAAGACCCTTCGCCGCCTCTACTTTTATAAAGTGGCTGGTGTTGGTGCCAGATGAAGGCGACATGCAGAGGATAAGACATAAGAATTGGGGCGTGAGTTTTGAGTGATGTGTTCTAAGGTAAATCAAAACTCACCCCTCAAAACTCAAATCCGTTACATAACTTGTTCGACTTCTTCAATTTCGGGAATGAATTCGCGCAGACGACGCTCGATCCCCATTCTTAAAGTCATTGCCGAACTGGGGCAAGAACCGCAAGCTCCTTGAAGTCTGAGCTTGACGATCGGGCCGTCTAACTCGACTAGCTCGACGTTGCCCCCATCTGCCATCAGATAAGGACGCAGTTCATCTAGCACGGTTTCAACGTTTTCTGTAGTCAGTGTCAGCGTTTGAGACATAGTTCACCTTTTGGACTGTAATTCTTGCCTGTTGATCTCGATCGTAGCCGCTTTTGGATTTTGAATTTCGATTGAGTCACCCATTCAAAATCCAACATCTGCTACACCAGCGCTGGTTCTAATAGTTTCACGTTTGAGAAACCAAACTCACTGGTCTGGGTCTGACCGTCTTGCTCAGTGCGAATAATTCGCTGGGTCAAGATGTAGTAGTTGCCCACTTTTTCGTAATGATCTTCAAAGTCGCTTTTGCCGCCTTTGACTTCGCCCGTTTGGGGATCGCTATAAACCGAGTCATAACGCTGAGAAAGATAACCTTCGCCCGTATTTTGACTGCTAAAGGTGTGAATTGTGACCACAATATCGCGAATGTGACGGTGAACGAGACTCACTTCATTGTTGTGAACTTTGTAGCGATCGCCCATCGCAGTTCCTTTAACCAAAATCTCAACGGCTCCCGTCTCGTCGGTTTCCCCTAACGTAAAGACATTCTTGCTGTGGGTTTCTTCAAAGGTGCGGCGAACTCGGTGAATCGAAGTCTCCCACAGTTGACCGTGAATCTCTTTTTTGGCTTCTTCATCGTCAATGTCAGAAACTTCAGCCTTCATACTCGCGTCGATGCGAGCTTTGGCTGTGTAAACGTCGTCGCCTTTTTTGTAGGTGACATCCATCGTATAGCCAGGGAAGTTTTTATCCCAGGTATAGCGGTTTTCATAAGCAGCACGAAATAGTTCGCGAGCTTCCATTGGTTCTGTCATGAAACGCTCCTTAATCTCCTTCTCTAGTTTAGAGACTTTGGGGATGATTGAGGAGGAATCAACTCTTAGCTAATCATCACAGGTTCTTGATAGAGCGGCACCGTAAAAGTGACAGTCGAACCCAACCCTTCACCCATGCTATAGAAGCGGACATCACCGCCCATCGCGTCTACCAGTTTTTGAGAGATGGCTAACCCTAGCCCAGTGCCCCCATATTGACGGGTCAGAGAGCCATCTACTTGGCTAAAAGATTGAAATAATTTATCTTGCTTCTCTAACGAAACCCCAATTCCGGTATCGGCAACCCGAACTTTTACCATGCCAGGCAGATCTTTACCTTGAACCACGACCCGCTTTTTAACTACTTCTACCGTAATCGTGATTCCGCCTTCATGGGTGAACTTAATAGCATTATTGACTAAGTTCAACATGACTTGCTTGAGCCGCTGGTAGTTGGCATAGAGCACGATTTCGTCGTAAGTTGGCGGCTTCTGAATTTCGAAGCTCAGATTTTTTTGGGGTAGTTGGGTGCTGGCAAATTTTTCGATATCTAATAATATTTCATCTAGACTGACTCGACTGCTTTCGATCTGCATTTTTCCGGCTTCAATCTTGGCGATGTCTAACACATCTTCAAGAATGGCTCCTAGATGCAAAGCTGAGTTGTGAGCTTCTTCAGTAAACTCTCGCTGTTCTTCTGGGTCGTCTGCCATGCCGTCAAGAATCAGCTTGAGAAAGCCAATCATGCCGTTGAGCGGAGTCCGCAACTCATGAGAAGTGTTGGCTAGAAATTCACTTTTGAGGCGAGACGCTTCTTCTGCCTGGTGACGAGCTTCTTCAAGTTCACGATGTTTTTGCAGCAGATTGCTGTTAACCCGCTGAAGCTCGATCGCTAGATTTTGACTCTCCGCAAATAGAGAGGCATGAGCGATCGCGGTGCCAACCTGATCGGCTAACTCTTGCATAAACTCGATTTCGGCTGGAGTCCACGATCGAGTCCGATCGCACTGATAGAGCACAATTACGCCGTTCGGCTGCTCTTGATAACAAGTCGCGACCATCAGCCGAGCTTGAGGCAAAGGAGATCTATCGGCTAAATCATTCGTAGTCGCACAGATGGTTTCAACACCCTCAACAGAAGGAGCCACCGCACTCACGGGTTTTAGCGTCGCCAAGACCTCACGTAAGGACAGATCATCGGCTAGAGAAAACTTCATTCCCAGAAGCGATTCTAGTGATTCTTGACGATATTCTGCGACGACTTCAATCTCAGAACTCAGCGCCTCAAACGGACAAATAACGCATCGACTCACGTCTAAAGCTTTGCCAAGCGCGTCAACGGTCTGCTGCCAAATGGTTGATAGATCCAGAGTGCGACGAATATTCCAGGCAATTTGCGTCAAAAGTTTTTGGTAACGATCGGAGCGCAACGGCAACGCGATCGGCGAGATTAAATCATCTGGGATCGGCTCATCCAGATTATGAGCTAACCGTTTTCCGGTCACGATGACCATTGAAGCGTTCCCTCCAGGCAGCAAAATCGGACTGATTAGCAACTCAAATAGTCCCGTCTCTTGGCGACAGTGACACAGACAGCGAAACTGTTCGGGAGTTTGGTGGTCTAGTACTCGCTTGATGCGCTCTAAATAAGGCGCGATCGCGACAGGTGCGAATTCTTCTAGATTCCCTGCTGATTGACCAGGCTGTCGCGTGTGACCTGCGTCTTGCCAATAAAAAGACAGCACATTCCCTGCTGCATCTTGAGTCATCACCAACTCGGCAACGCGCTCTAGATCAGTCGAAATCTCAGGGTTTAAGTGGGAGTTGTCCGATCGCAGGCTTGAAAAAGTCACAGAGAAAACCATCTAACTGAAAGCTGAAGGCAAAACATCAAAGCCAGAAAGTTTAGAATTAACGACGATGAGGAAATGCAGTGGATACATTCTCAGTGCCGACTCACGAATCCGGAAAGTCACCTAAAACTGTCTGATACAAACTTGATGATTCAACTGACGCTACCCTGCTTCCCTCAGTTTCGCACATTGTGATCAGCATCGAAAGTGACCCCTCAGCTAGTCATTCCACTCGCCTCTAGGTGGCACCGGGGGATTTCGTTGAAAACTCCGGGAAGTCTCTTCGTCTCGATGAGTCTCGCTGCGTAACCACTGCCGAATGGCCACTTCGACCACTTTGCTGGGGTCGTTGGTCAAATGCTTGAGCTGCTCAAGTAGCTCTGAGTCGATGTGAATCGATAGCTCTACTTTGTCAATGGATGGGTGAGAGTGCATTGCTGGGTCGTTCATCAGTAAAAACCGTAGATCCCGTCTTGTGTAGCCCAAACCTAAGTGCTAGTTTAACCGACTGATCGAATTTCTGGAAATTTGAGCAAAACTTTACGTCGTCAAGGTGGGTATTCGCGAGTCCAAACCAGTGTGCCAAACCAGTGTGAATGACGGGTCGCCCACGATCGCGAATCATGCAATAAACTGAGAAAGTATTAAACTATCTAAACATTCCTTATCTAAAGTGCAGTCTCTGGGATGGTCTAAAACCACCTTGTCCACTGTAATTATTCTTCATTTCACCCTTTTACCCTGGAGTCTATGACAGACGTTCCCGTCAGCCGCATCCGCAACTTTTCGATCATTGCCCACATCGATCACGGCAAATCAACGCTGGCAGACCGTCTTTTACAAGCAACGGGCACCGTCGATGCGCGGGAAATGAAAGAACAGTTCCTCGACAATATGGATCTAGAGCGTGAGCGCGGCATCACCATTAAACTGCAAGCTGCGCGAATGGACTACACCGCCAAAGATGGGCAAAACTATGTGCTGAATCTGATCGACACGCCGGGGCACGTAGACTTCTCGTATGAGGTGTCACGATCGCTGGCAGCCTGTGAAGGAGCGCTCCTCGTCGTCGATGCCTCCCAAGGGGTTGAAGCTCAAACTCTGGCAAACGTATATCTAGCGCTAGAGAACAATCTGGAGATTATTCCGGTGCTCAACAAGATTGACCTGCCGGGAGCAGAACCCGATCGCGTCAAACAAGAGATCGAAGAAATCGTGGGACTCGATTGCAGTGGGGCAATTTTGGCATCGGCAAAAGAAGGGCGTGGCGTTCCAGAAATTTTGGAGGAGATCGTGCGCCTCGTGCCGCCGCCTGCCGACACTGTTGATCAGCCTTTACGGGCATTGATTTTTGACAGCTACTATGACGCTTACCGAGGCGTGATTGTTTACTTTCGCTTGATGGACGGTCGATTAAAACAGGGCGACAAAGTGCGCTTAATGGCATCTGGCAAAGAATTCGTCATTGATGAGTTGGGCGTTCTATCTCCGACTCAGGTCAAGGTCAATGACCTTCATGCAGGTGAAGTGGGCTATTTAGCGGCTTCGATTAAAGCCGTCGAAGATGCTAGGGTCGGTGACACGATCACTCTGGCTAACAAACCTGCTTCTGAAGCGCTTCCTGGCTATGTAGAAGCCAAGCCAATGGTCTTTTGCGGAATGTTTCCGATCGATGCCGATCAGTTTCCCGAACTGCGCGAGGCGCTAGAAAGACTCAAACTCAACGATGCCGCTCTTAACTATGAGCCAGAAACCTCAAGCGCGATGGGCTTTGGCTTCCGATGCGGCTTTTTGGGCTTATTGCACATGGAGATTGTGCAAGAGCGGCTAGAGCGAGAATATAACCTGAACTTAATTATCACGGCTCCCTCAGTGGTTTATCAGGTGACGACGCTCAAAGGCGAGGTAATTTATATTGACAACCCCAGCAAGTTACCTGACCCGCAGCATCGCGAAAAAATCGAAGAACCCTATGTCCAGTTAGACATTATTACGCCAGAAACCTATGTCGGGGTGCTGATGGAGTTGTGTCAAACTCGGCGAGGCATCTTCAAAGATATGAAGTATATGACTCCGGGACGCACCACACTGATTTATGAAGTGCCCCTAGCAGAAGTAGTGACCGACTTTTTTGATCAAATGAAGTCGCGATCGCGTGGTTATGCCAGCATGGAATATCAGCTTATTGGCTATCGAGAAAACTTTTTGGTGAAGCTAGACATTATGATCAACGGCGATCCCGTCGATCCGCTAGCGACGATCGTGCATCGAGACAAAGCCTATGCCGTGGGGCGGGCGTTAACCGAGAAGCTCAAAGAATTGATTCCTCGTCACCAGTTTAAGATTCCGATTCAAGCTACGATCGGCAGCAAAGTCATTGCCAGCGAACACATTCCTGCTATCCGCAAAGATGTTCTCGCCAAATGTTATGGCGGCGACATTTCTCGGAAGAAGAAGCTGCTACAAAAGCAGGCAAAAGGGAAAAAACGTATGAAAGCGATCGGAACCGTAGACGTTCCTCAAGAAGCATTCATGGCGGTGTTGCGAATCACCCAAGAATAACCAAAGATTGTCACGTAGGGGCATGGCGCTGCCGTGCCCACTGATCCTAGTTGCCAATATGATTTAACTTGCGAAGCGTTATCAAGCATCAGCCAGGCATCACAAGGAACAAAGTTTTTTGTGAAACCAACGCAACAGGTTCCACATCCCGCAGAGTTCCAGCTTTAAGATTCAATGAAGTCCTCTGGTTGGGGTTACGTTTCAAACGAGCTTTTTGTTAAGGTTCTACTGAAATATGTCAATCCTTCCTCCGTCGGGTTGTAGGCGGATCTAAGTTGTCATGCCCAGCCTAAGTTTTGTGTATTGGCACGATCGCTTCTGGGTACACTTTTGGCATGGAATAGAACAATCATCTACCTCAGCCTTAATAAAGGGTGATCTCGACCTGTTTTGCCCGTTTGCACTTCAATAGCTTACTGAAACTATGCGAATTCTTGTCACTGGTGGTGCTGGCTTTATTGGTTCCCATCTCATCGATCGACTCATGTCTGAAGGGCATGAGGTAGTTTGCTTAGACAACTTTTATACCGGGCACAAGCGGAACCTTCTGCAATGGCTCGATCACCCCTATTTTGAGTTAATCCGCCACGATGTTACAGAGCCGATTCGGTTAGAAGTCGATCAAATTTATCATCTAGCTTGTCCTGCATCTCCGGTTCACTATCAGTTCAACCCAGTCAAAACGATTAAAACCAATGTGATTGGAACGCTGAATATGTTGGGCTTGGCAAAACGAGTCAACGCTCGATTTTTGCTGGCTTCGACCTCAGAAGTCTATGGCGACCCAGAAGTGCATCCGCAGTCAGAAGAATATCGGGGGAGCGTGAACCCGATCGGAATTCGTAGCTGCTATGACGAAGGCAAGCGAGTTGCAGAAACTTTGGCATTCGACTATCACCGTCAAAATGATGTAGACATTCGAGTTGCCAGAATCTTTAACACCTACGGGCCTCGGATGTTAGAAAACGACGGTCGCGTGGTCAGCAACCTCGTTGTCCAAGCGCTTCGCAACAAGCCATTGACGGTCTATGGTGACGGGTCGCAAACCCGCAGCTTCTGCTATGTCTCTGATCTCGTAGAGGGATTGATGCGCTTGATGAATGGCGACTTCATCGGCCCCGTAAACCTGGGCAACCCTGATGAATATACTATTCTGCAACTCGCTCAAACCATTCAAACGATGGTCAATCCTTCAGCAAATGTTAAATTTGAGCCGCTTCCTCAAGACGATCCCCGTCGTCGTAAGCCCGATATCACCCGCGCTAAGACTCATCTCGATTGGCAACCCACCATCCCGCTAAATGAAGGCTTAGAGCGCACGATCGCAGATTTTCAGGGTCGCATCGGTTCTCAAGTTCCGACCCAGCCTGAGTCTGTCGCTATCCACTAAATCTTGGGTTCTCTCAGTTGCCTCGCCCGTCGCTGAGGGAACGCTAAGATGCAGAGTTTGTCAAAGATTGTGTTCGTTGTTTTCTTGTCTTTTATATTCGAGGAGCTGCTATGCGCGTTTGTGTGATTGGTACGGGATACGTGGGTTTAGTGACTGGGGCTTGTCTAGCTCATATTGGACACCAGGTGATCTGTGTGGACAATAATGAAGCCAAGGTGAAGCTAATGCAGTCTGGACAGTCTCCGATTTTTGAACCGGGGCTTTCGGAGATTATGCAGGGGGCGATTCAATCTCAACGATTGGAGTTCACCACTGACTTGGCAGCCGGGGTCAAGCATGGACAAGTTCTCTTCATCGCCGTGGGAACGCCTGCCTTGCCGACCGGAGAAAGCGACACCCGCTATGTGGAAGCGGTTGCTCGTGGCATCGGCTCTCACTTGAATGGCGGCTATAAAGTAATTGTCAACAAATCGACGGTGCCGATCGGATCAGGTGACTGGGTGAGAATGCTTGTTCTTGATGGCGTTGCAGAGCGTGAAGGAGTCGCGGCTGAACCCGTGCTAGCGGGTATGAGCATTCCCGCGCTGCCTCGGTCAGTGAGAGAAGAGCACGATTTTGATGTCATTAGCAACCCAGAATTTTTGCGAGAGGGTTCGGCAGTTCATGACACGTTTAACCCCGATCGCATTGTCTTAGGCGGCAATAGCGCTCGTGCAACCGCGCTGATGCAAGAACTCTATGCCCCAATCATTGAGCGGCAATTTGCTGAAGATAAAACTCAGCCTCCCGTGTCAGTGGTGGCAACAGACCTGAGTTCGGCGGAGATGATTAAGTATGCCGCTAATGCATTTCTCGCGACTAAGATCAGCTTTATTAATGAAGTGGCAAATATTTGCGATCGCGTGGGTGCAGATGTGACTCAAGTGGCAAAGGGCATTGGGTTAGACTCTCGCATCGGCAGCAAGTTTCTGCAAGCGGGTCTGGGCTGGGGCGGGTCTTGCTTCCCGAAAGATGTGTCGGCACTGATTCACACGGCTGACGACTATGGGTTTGAAGCGCAACTTCTCAAAGCGGCGGTGAGTGTTAACCAGCGTCAAAAGCTGATTGTGGTTGAAAAGCTTCAGCAGGTTCTCAAAATCTTGAAGGGCAAAACGGTGGGTCTGTTGGGATTGACCTTTAAGCCTGATACGGATGATCTGCGAGATGCGCCTGCTCTATCTTTAATTGAGAATTTGACTCGCTTGGGTGCCAAGGTGAAAGCCTATGACCCGATCATTTCGCAGACTGGGATGCGTCACGGTTTGTCAGATGTGATTGTCGAAACCGATGCCGAACGACTCGCTGATCATTGTGATGCTCTAGTGTTAGTGACCGAGTGGCAGCAGTTCCAGACTCTCGATTACATCAAGATGGCACAGCTAATGCATGCTCCCATTTTGATTGACGGTCGGAACTTCTTGAATCAAGCCCTGATCGAAGAGGCTGGGTTCCGCTACGTGGGGATTGGTCGCTAAGACTGAGTGGTGACGCAAAGAAGCCTGTGGAGATGCCCGATCGAGCTTTCACAGGCTTTTTTGTGTTAACTTTGCTTCTCAAAAATCATTAAATGCTGTTGCGGTAGACTATTTCTCGTTTCGAGATAGGTCAGTCCGACGGATTGCATTTCTTTTTGCACTTGCTTTTGGGTCATTTTGTGAAGTCCCTTAATCAGAACTAAAGGATTTTCACCCCGATATTCGACCAAGACGACTCTGCCGCTAGGTTTTAAGGCTTTGACGATCGAGGTCATCACCTCTTTGGGATACTCAAATTCATGATAGGCATCGACCATCAGCGCTACGTCAACACTTTCAGCCGCTAGATTCACATCGGTGACACTGCCTAAAACAGGCTGCACATTCGAGAGGTGCTTTTTGGTTTTCAGCGTCTTTAAAATCTCAATCATTTCGGGTTGCACATCGACTGCCAGCACTTTGCCCTTAGACACACGAGGCGCAATCCGAAAGCTGAAGTAGCCCGTTCCAGCGCCGATGTCAGCCACGATATCGGTTGATTTGAGATCGAGTCCTGCAATCACTTTTTGCGGTTGCTCCTCGCCATCTCGCCGATCTCGCTCTAGCCATCCTGCCCCTTCATATCCCATGACCTGAGCGATTTCTCGTCCCATGTAAACCTTGCCGATGCCATCTGGGTTGTGGAACGATCGGGTTTCGTAAACCAATCCATCTGCGAGGGCAGCGGGAAAGAATCCCAGCCCCAGCAAAACCAGGATCATCGCCCTCAAAAGAATCTTTTTCAACACCACTTCACACCACCTGATAACTAAATCGAAACGTTGCCCACGCATTCACACTAAGCGCGTAGGTGTCTCCAGTTGCTCCTAGTACGCTAGATTGGCTTGCTTGATGCAAGTCTTGCAGCACCGCTTGAGCCACCTCTAAGGAATTAGGTAGGGGGCGAATCGTCCCCGGTTCTGAGTTCTGTTTAAAGGTTTCTGCTAAGAGCGTCTGGGTTTGCCTGAGCGGAGCGCGACTGCAAATTAAGTGAGTTTCGGTTAGCCCGATCGGACTTTGCACCACCCACTCAAACGTCGGCGCGACAGCAGGCACCGTCAAGGTTTCTTCTGTCTGTAGAGTTGCGTCTACGGTATGAAAAGCAAATGCACTGCCGCTACTGTCTAACCCAATCAGCACCCCATAAATTGGCTGCTGGCTGTCATTTTGAATGCGATATTGAATGCGAGTTCCGATCGCAACAGTAGGCATCTTTCCATCCAGCGGGACGGTGAGGGTTTGGTCAGATTGACCCGGCGCTCGATCGGTTCTTTTCTCGATGAGAATTTGTGATTGAGGAGCCGTTGTTTTGAGCGTTGCGCGAACGGCTAGACGCGACGATCGTTCATTGACAGTCAGTCTCAATAGCTTGGCTGTGAGTAAAGTTTGCAGTTGCGGAGCCAAACGCTTGACAGCAACTTTCACGGCTTCTCCTGCCTCGCCTGCGGTGCTAGAAATCATCTCTCTACCTTGAGAAAACAAGCCATAGCCAGAAGACGTGGCTAATCCCACGATCGGGGCTGATGGCAACGCGGCGACTTGAGTATTAGCCGACACCTTGCCAAACAGATAATCAGCAGGTTGCTCTCCGGCAGGTGCCGCCGATAAATGAGGAATTGCAGAAAAAGCACTGACGGCATCGACTCGCTCAATTCGCTCTAAGGTGCTGTCTAGCGCCACACTCAGCCCAAGATTGCGCGGAATGATTCGCACCGCTTCTTGCACCCATTGCCCAACGGTGAGCGTTTCATCAGGCAAACTCGACAGCAGACGAGCCTTTGCGATTAAGCCATCACGGGCGAAGATCTGTAGCTGAGAGGAGGTCTCCACCTTCATCATCAGCGAGTCTACACCAGATTGTTCTAACACTTGAGGAGAAAGCCCTGCTAACCAGATCTGCCCCGCTTTGCCATTTTCTGCGACTCGAATCACCACTCCGTCTGCTGAAACTTGTGACACGGGCAAGTGATAAGGCGTTAACGGGCGATCGTGACTTTTTTGCCCTTCTAAGCTGGGCTGCTGTTGATGGGCGCGTTGCCCAATTTCTGCGGCGGCTCGACTGAGAACCACTCGTAGCGTGGTCGCAGGGGTTGATTGCCAAAGCTGTTGAGTTAGCGCGTAAGTCAATAAACCTGCGTTAAAACCATTCCAGCGCGCCTCGCCTGCAAATTGGTTTGAATTAGCCGCCCCTAAAATCACACCCGGAATTTGCTTTGCCTGTCGTTGCCCTCTCAGTTGAGTTCTATTGAGTTTTAACGCTTCAAGGCGCTGCGCTTGAAACACGATCTCTGCATCCTGTAAGTGATTTGCAGAGGGCATCGGCTGCGATCGTATCCGCAAATTTCCTTGAAGCGTGGCTCCGATATCGGCATAGCCCGCGTCGAGAATCGTCGTCACCTGATCAGTAGGCAACGACTTTAGCAGTAATAGCAGCGTCTCTTCGGGAAGTCTGTTGACGATCGAGTCTGCATCAGAAGCTGGATCGTCGATCGTCACTAAACTCGTTTGGGCATCTTCTCCTGCTCCGCCTAAATTGAGCAAACTGCCGTGCCCACTGAAATGAAACACGATCACATCACCCGCTTTAGATGGATTGACTAAATGTTCAATAAAAGCGGTTTCGATCTGCGATCGCGTTGCCTGCTGATCCGTCAGGGTTAAAATATCAGACGGCTGAAACCCAAATCGATGAATCAATAACTCTCGTTGTAGATCAACATCGGTGAGACAACCTTGAAGCGCTGCACTGCGATATTGATTGATGCCAATCAGTAACGCCAGCTTTCGGTGAGTTGACTGAGCTAAGACTTGACGAGAGCGATCGACCGCGAGAGCGAGTCCTACTTGACTTGTGCCCCATGCTGCTAGTAATAAGCCCGTCTGCTGCAAAAACGATCGCCGCTTCATCTCTTGCCATCTGCCCCTAGCCCTTAGCTATTAGCCTAGCAAGAAAGGGGAAAGTGCGCGTTTCTAAAAGAAAGCCTAAATCCCTGGCTGGTATTAGATTTTCCTCTACTGCTTTGCAATAGGGAGAGGAGAGTTAGTTCTTCCGATCGTTCTTGCCGTTAAGGATTGGAAAGGTTAACAATTTATTAGCCTACATTCTCAAAGAAGTGAGGGGTCCAACAACCAAGTTGAGCCGCCGCAGACAACCTCTAGAAGATCGGCTCCAATGATTTTATGGAGAGACGATCAATAGAAGGGTAGAGGAGACGACCATGCATAGAGTGACAGCATTCATGACTACTAACATATCGTTCTCTCCTCGCCATGAACCGAAACCGATTGCAGAAAAGCTTAGAGAGTAAAAAAGCGGGAGAACCTACCAAGGCTAGAGGCGACCATCCAACGGAAGTCACTGGATGACTACTAACATGATGATTACGGAAGTAGGTGATAGCATCTTGCCGTCCATCCCGAATAGTGGCAGATAACCGCTTCGGCAATGACATGGCTTCCATTTCACTCAACAGACGAACGGCTGCCCCAACTTCATGCTTGAGCCGATGACACTGTTCTTTCATCCAGAGTTTCTGAGCTTCCACACTGCGAGGATGAACGGCTTTAGCAACTTTATCGAGATACTGGGTCGCATGGTAGAAATCTAACACTTGAGTTTGGGTCAAAGGCTCTAAAAACGTCCAATTCTCCGCTGCGCCATCGGCTAATCCTTGATACTGAGCCGTCGGATACAGTCGCTTGACTTGTTCCACTTCACGCTGCATTCGAGCTAGAAAAGTCGCCCGTCCGGATTCGGGACTGGCGGCGACACAAGTAGTGTGTTGTCGTTCACCACCTGAGTCGTACAAACTAATCGTGCCGACCATCGCTTGTCGATACCCACCTTCACACAACAGCAAGCAGGTGCCATCCATGCCAATACTGACCGTTGAGATCGGGGTCACTGGGGAGTTTGGTAGTGCCAGTCTTACTATCGTTTAGCTTAATGATGCTGACATTGGACTCCGAGATCGTAACCGTAATGGTAGACCCGATCTTGCTTATGTAACTGGGACAGGGGCATTTGACCGCATTAGCTTAAGTAATGCAGGTGGAGGCAATGTAAATGTCAATGTTGATGCCTTCAACAACCAAATGCGGAGTAATCGTATTGATCAAACGGCATACTCAATTAATTTAAATACGGATACAGAAAGGGAAATTCTTGTCGATTCCAGCATCAACAGTGATGAAGTCGTTGTGGATGCTAGAGCTAGAACTGCGGCCGGAACTGCGGCAAACTTTCGACTTCGAGGTGGTACAGGAATAGACTCTACTACAGACGCTAGTGCCACCGAGTCGGATTTGCTGACTTTGCAGAGCAATGGCTTGATTGGAACTTATATACCAGGTACTAATGCAGGTTCTGGTATCGTCAACTATGCGGGAGGCGCACAAATCAACTTTAGTGAATTTGAAAATGTTGAAGCCGACAATATTCCTATTACCGTTAATCCACTAACGTTGAGTAGTTCCTCAATTCAGGAGGGCGACACTTTATTTCTCGATGGAGACTTCATCAACATTGATACCCGCGACACGCACGAAGTCCTGATCGATTGGGGTAATGGTTCAACGCCAACCTCCATTAACCTAGTGCTAGGGCAGCGGACATTTAACTATCGGCATCGGTATTTGGACGATAACCCTACAGGAACTCCTAGCGATAACTACACGATTACAGTGACTGTTACCGACCAAGATGGTGATTCGGGAACTATTCAGTCAGCGATCGCCGTTGCCAATGTAGCTCCCACTATTACTCGCTTGGCGCTTGATTCTACAAACATCAATGAGAACGATACAGTAACACTGACGGGAACATTCACCGATCCAGGATTGCAAGACACCCACACCGCTATCGTCAATTGGGGCGACGACACGACTTCAAGTCTACCCATCAACCAGAATCAATTGTCGCGTACATTCCAGATCACGCACCAATATCAGGACGATAACCCGACTGGAACCCCCTTTGATATTCTCCCAATTACTGTCACGCTGACTGATGATGACACTGGTTCCGCTCAAGCCAGCACTGCCATTCGAGGCAATAACGTCGCTCCAGTGATTACGAGCTTTACGAGCAACGCAAACTTTGCCGATCGCGCCCAAATCAACAAACCCGTCAACATCAACGCTACCTTTACCGATATTGGCACCCTAGATACGCATCGCGCCTTTGTAGACTGGGGAGACGGAACACCTACTCAGGAGGTGAGCATCCTACAGAGCAGGGGATACGGAACCGTTCAGGGCAGCCACATTTACGCGAAGGGTGGTGCCTTTAAAGTGAGATTGATCTTGAGCGATGACGATACAGGTGAGGATGAGTTCACCAGAGCAATTATTATCGGTACTGGCGGCGGTCCTGGTTGACAAATGACGATACTTTAAAGGCAGTAATTGGGAGGAGAGGGTCGCGTACTTTGCAGAGGCTCCGCCAACGCTTAAACTGTAAGCAGTTGCAGAACTAACGCCATGACTCAATCCAATGACTTGTCTCAAAGAGTTGATCGTACCGAAAGTCAGATTGTTGACCTCCAACTCACTGCCAACCTGATCCTTCAGGCGATCGGCAAAAACTCAGAAGACATTGCTGTCTTGATCGAAGTTAGTCGCCGCAACAGCGAAGGAATTGCAGCCCTACGGGATGGCACAGCAGCATTGCAGAGGTCTCAACTGCGAACCGAGGCTGGTTTGCAAGTGTTTCAACAACACACAGATGCAGCCATTGAGCGCATCGATGCAGCCATTGAGCGCATCGATGCGTCCATTGGGCGAATCGATGTGTCCATTGAGCGCCTCACAGCTAGTGATGGGCGGACAGAGCAGCTTCTTGAATATTTAATTCGCCGCGATCGAGGACAACTAGAGTAGAAGTGATCGCCCCTCTGAACTAAACCTGGGTCGGCATAGCCCGTACAACGCACATATCGCTCTTCTCAAATTATTTAGGGAGGAAAAGGGCGACCACATTTTGTTTGGGAGGAGCGTGGGCGATCGCTTCCCCAATCCCTTTAGTTAAGCGTTCGCATACAATAGACTTGACGCACTCCCACCTCTAAAGAGAGTGGGATTCAGCGATACTGGCAAACGATGCGAGGCGAACCCCGTCTGACACATTCTCTCGCTCTAGACAACGCCCTGCCTAGTTGGATGACTCCAAACAACCAGAATTGGTTTTCTTTCTTGAGGACTGACAGACAATGCGAACCCCGGCTTTTACCCCTAGCGATTCAAGTTTTCCAATTAAACTGCCAAGTCTACATTCTTGCGGTGCGTTTGAGCCTTTACCCATTCAACTTCTGAATGGAACCCGCCAAACCCAAGTGTGGTGAAGAACTTATAATTAGTGTACCGCATTGGTACACGGAATGACTGAAAAACAACTGCACGTTAGGATTTCCGAGCAAGAAATGAAGACACTGGAGCGATATGCTAAAAAAACGAAGCGAAGCAAAACAGACATTATTCGAGAGTTCATTAGGACTCTTGACTCTGTGGCGTGAGCGCCACGCGGGAACCCCTTCTACATCTCACGACTAAAGCCAGTGGGCTTTAAGGGTTCCCCAGCCCTCCCTTTTCTGTAAGAATTCGGGAGTTAATCATGCCGAAGCAAATCTTCTACGCCGAAGCTTGCGATAACTTTGAGCAAGTTTATGGCAAGGCACTCTCAGGGCAAGAGCCGATCGAGGGAGAAGGCAGAAAATTAGGCTCTTGCTCTCGCCCTGGTGGGAGAGGGGCTGGGGGTGAGGGATAAAGTCTCTCGCGACAATGAAACTACCCTGCCCTGAGGGGTAGGCATGGGGGATTGCCCCTACGGCCACCTCATCCGCGCATTCTGCAACGCCAAGTTTCTTCTATGTGGACACACATTGCCGAACACATCAGTCAGTCAACGGGGCGACGGTTTGAGAGTCTCGATCGTCGTTCTGTCAGTGGCGGCTGCATCAATCAAGGCTATCGTCTCACCAATGGCGCACAGACTTATTTTGTCAAACTCAATCAAGCCAGCCAAGTCGCCATGTTTGAAGCCGAAGCGCTAGGACTTGAGCAAATGCGCGAGGCTGAGACAATCTTGGTTCCTACTCCGATTTGCTGGGGAACTGTGGATGACTCCGCTTACATCGTTTTGGAGTGGTTAGATTTGGGGCGAGGAACCAGTCAAGCCTGGGAAGAAATGGGACGACAACTTGCGAGACTTCACCGGGTAAAAAAAGTGACTGCTTTCGGCTGGGAGCGAAATAACACGATCGGGGCGACTCCTCAAATCAATTCGTGGACATCAAACTGGAGTGACTTTTTTACCCAATATCGAATCGGTTATCAGCTTCAGTTAGCCAGACAAAAAGGGGGACATTTCCCCCAAGGCGATCGCTTACTCGCTGCAATTCCTAAATTTTTAGAACATACGCCTCAGCCTGCTCTCGTTCACGGTGATTTGTGGTCAGGCAATGCAGCCGTTACTCAATCAGATGAGCCTGTTATTTTTGACCCTGCGATGTATTGGGGCGATCGTGAAGTTGACCTGGCAATGACAGAATTGTTTGGGGGATTTCCGGCTGAGTTCTACCGAGGTTATAACCAGATTTTCCCGTTGGAAGCTGGCTATCAATCACGCAAAACTCTTTATAATCTCTATCACATTCTCAATCACTTCAACTTGTTTGGCGGCAGCTATGAATCGCAGTCAAACCGGATGATTCAGCAGCTTTTAAATTGAAAGAATTTTAGTTTTTGTTCAGCGATCGTAGAGACTCGTGATCCATATTTAGCGAAACATCTTGAGTCCTTCCGGCAATCTTGGTGTCAGCTTTTTCAATGTTGACGTGATCCATCTCAACAGACGGAGTTCCCTCCCTTCTGCCGCCGGGTGAGGGCATCCACCAAGCCAGAATGCTCGTGATGCCGCTCCAGTAAATAGCATTGCTGCCTTGATTTTCTGGTGTAACGGTGAGTTTGAATATACAAAACATGAGGACGATCGAGCTAAACGCAATCTGAACTCCAAATCTACAGGTGTCTTGGCTCTTCATAGAAGTTATAGAAGTCTTTTCTATTTCTATTGAAGCGCTGTGATTCGTGAAGTCTATTACCCACTAAGGGACTTTTATTTTGCTGCACCCGGCGGATTTGGCTGTGGTTTTGTAGGTTGTGAGAAGGCAAAGAAATGTCTTCCTTGCGCGTCTACTTTCTCCACGCCTCCCAACGCTAATATCTCTTGTTTAGCGCGGGCTTGAGTCTTGCGATCGCTCATCGCCTCTGCCTGTTGATAAACCGAACTCCACGCCTGAAATCGCACCAGCCGACTATCGGGATCAGTCTTTAAAAAGTTAGCAGTCTCTTGAAAAATAGCAGCAGCTTCGCCATATTCGGGCACGTCATTTGCCCACTTTGATGCCATTTCTAAAGAATGAATTGCACTAGGAGTGTCGCCTAGCAGCAGCAGTTGATCGAGAGCAGCATAGCGCCACACCGTAAAGGCTCTCGGATGATTTTGAGGCGAAAGTGCATCCGTGCCCCGCTTCAGATACTTCAGCGATCGCTTTGGCTCACCCAACTGATAAGACAATGTTCCTGACAAAAATAAATAGCTATCGACAAATCGAGGGTCGCGCCGAGTAATTAAATCAAAATATTGGGGACTTAATGAATAGCCCGTCTGTTTGCGAGCTTCGTCGTCACCGTAATATTGCAAAAAGTTGAGAAAAGCCCAGTCGGCAATCAGATTGTCGAAGCCAAATGTGGGCGATTTCTGCAACAGATCCAATCGTAAGGTTTCTTGCTGTTCGGCTTGCTGAGGGTTCTCGCTCCAGAGCGAACTTTTGTTGAGTTGGATGCGCTGCATCGTGATTACGCCTGCGATCGCAGCACCCGCGATCGCCAAATGCAAGAGCAACGATCGCCAACGGTATTGATTGCTACTGATCTCCATTACTGACAAACTCCCCGATTAAACTCTCTTTGAGCTAATATTTCACTCCTCAAAAAGGAGATGAATTAGATGTCAAAAAACTTAATAAAACTCGTCATTCAACTCTAGAATATTCCATATAGATTCAGTTAGATTGGCATGGAGCTTGCATTCAAAATTCAAACACCTGTCAGTGCATCACCCTCGCCTTCTCAGAGAGACACTTCACAAACTGTCATAGATTCATTGTGGCTCTCAGTGGAAGCATGTGTAATCTAAAGCTAAATTAGCTCCGTGATTGGTTTCGGAGGTTACTTCGCGATCGACGCGCTTCATTGCAGTCTATTGAAAACGTTACGATATTGGCAATTGCTTTGTGAGCCGTAAATTTACCTCCCCAAAGCCTGCCCACGATGCAGCCTTGCTGCGACCGCTATCCACTTCACTCCTAAAACAACTCGATGAATCGACCTACCAGGCGCTTCCCGCTTCTCCAAGTTGCCCTTTGCAGTGGCGTAGTGGCTGCTACGGCTACCTTGACTCTATTTGGCTCTGATCGCTCTGTGAAAGCAGCGTTGCAAGATAGCCCCAAAACTGTTGTTGACGAAGCGTGGCAAATCGTTAACCGCGAATATGTAGACGGCACCTTCAATAAGACGGATTGGCGGGCAGTTCGTCAAGGCTTACTAGCCAAAAACTACACCTCACGCACACAAGCCTACGATGCTCTGCGCGATGCCCTCAAGAAGCTAGATGACCCCTACACTCGCTTCATGGATCCCAAACAGTATGAGGCTCTCAGCAGCCAAACTTCTGGAGAGCTTTCGGGGGTCGGCATTCGATTAGAACTCAATGAAAAAACTAAAGTTTTGACCGTGGTTGAGCCGTTAGAAAACTCTCCGGCGATCAAAGCGGGCGTTAAGGCGGGCGATCGCATCACCGCGATTAACGGCAAACCAACCAAAGGCATGAGTGTTGAAGATGCCTCAAACCAGATTCGGGGCGAAGTTGGCTCAAAGGTGTCACTGAGAATTGGACGAGACGGCACCAGCGAATTTAATCTACCGCTGACGAGAGCCAGGATTGAGCTACAGGCTGTCCGCTCTAGCGTCAGGCAAGAAGGCAAGAACCGAATTGGCTACATTCGACTCAATGAGTTTAGCAGCCACGCTGCCGAACAGATGCAGCGCGCAATTCAAGACTTATCGGCTCAAAAGGTCAATGCTTATGTGTTAGATCTGCGAGGCAATCCGGGTGGTTTGCTGCAATCTAGCATTGAGATCAGCCGGATGTGGATGGACAAAGGCGCGATCGTTCGCACGGTCGATCGCAAGGGCGGCAAAGAAGAGTTTGTTTCTAACGGCAATGCTCTGACCAAGCTGCCTCTAGCGGTGATTGTTGATGGCAACTCAGCCAGCTCTAGCGAAATTCTGACCGGAGCGCTAAAAGACAACAAACGCGCCACCGTCATTGGTAGCCAGACCTTTGGCAAAGCATTGGTGCAGTCGGTTCACTCGCTGTCAGACGGTTCGGGGTTAGCGGTGACGATCGCTCACTACTACACACCTAACGGGACTGATATTAGTCACAAAGGCGTTACGCCAGACATCAAGATCGATTTGACTGATGCTCAACGTCAGTTTTTGGCAACCAATCCAAAATTGATTGGCACCAAGCAAGATCCTCAATATGCACGAGCGCTCGCGGTTCTTGAGCAAACGGCGTTCAATCCAACCAAGCCTTCACAGCAGAGTTTGGTGAATTCCGTAAAATAGATTGACTCGATTTTGATAAGTGGGGGCGTTTCTAAAGGTAACGTCCCCTATTTTTTGGAGCATTGCTGATGCTAGGCATGAATGGCGTGTTGTTTGAGAGCGATCGTGGGCGAGATCCCCTAGCTATTACCCACAAGGCTAAAAGCCTTTATAGCAAGGAATTTTGAGTAACTCCTTGTGCTCATCGATTCTTGGCTATTGAGAATAGTCTATGAGACTATCAGTATTCTAAAGGTGCAGTCACTATAGCTCTTTGTGTAGGAAAATGTATGGGTAATAGTTTAGGGCAAAGCCGGAGGTTGGTGACTTTTTGATTGTCATAGACAGTTTAGGACTAACAGTATAGTTAGTACAAACCCTAAGTTTTTCTATTGAAGTCATCTAGACTTCTGTGGATCCTTCTGTTCTAAAGAGAGAAATTCAATCCGTGGTACAGCAAAATGCGCGAAAGAATTTGGTGGAATCCGTTTAGCAAAATTATGAGATCGCATCCTGCCTTGATTGCGGGGTTGGTGTTAGCGATCGAGCTTCTGGGGCACGGGGCTGTCACTGCACAAACGCCACAACTTTCTCCTAGCCCAGTCCCCTCTGCAAAACCTGCGCCCTCTCCCTCGCCAGAACCCAGAGTGCTAATTGCGGAAGTGGCGGTGAGTGGAGCGGATGGCAAATTGCGAGACGAAGTTTACAAAGCCATTAAAACAAAACCAGGTGGGATTTCCACCAGATCGCAACTGCAACAAGACATTAATGCGGTGTTTGCAACGGGCTTTTTCTCGAATGTCAAAGCAACGCCAGAAGATACTCCGTTGGGTGTGCGCGTCACGTTTGAAGTGAAGCTTAATCCCGTTTTGCGATCGGTTTCTCTCAAAGGGGCAACGCTATTACCCAAGACGATCGTGGAGACTGTCTTTCAGCCGCAATACGGCAAAATCACGAATCTTCGTGAGCTTCAGGCAGGCATTCAGAAAGTTAACAAATGGTATACCGACAACGGTTATGTCTTAGCGCAAGTGGTTGACACTCCCCAAGTGGCTCAAGATGGAACCGTAACCCTGACTGTGGCTGAAGGTGTGATTGAAGCGATCCAGGTGCGCTATGTGGATAAAGACGGCAATGATCGCGATGCCAAAGGCAATCCGATTCGGGGGAAGACACCTGCTTCTGTGATTCTTCAACAAGTCCGCTCGAAGCCAGGAGATGTGTTTGATCGATCGCGCTTTGGAAAAGACCTCCCGCGCATTTCTAACGTGGGCTTTGACGATGTTAAACTCTCACTCGCACCTGGGCAAGACCCACGTAAGGTGATCGTCGTGGTAAACGTCACCAACAATGATGATGTGGAGCAAGCGATTAATTTAGGTAGTCGCGTGGAAGCAGAAAATACTGACGAGGCACGACGACGGGCACTGACTCACTACCAAACGGCGTTGAAACTTGCTCAAGCGCGCCAAGATTTGCTGACAGAAGCCTTTACAGTTAACCGAATTGCTAAAGTTTATTATGACTTGGAAGAGTATTCACAAACGCTTGATTTTTTTAATCGATCGCTTGTCCTCTCTAAACGTTTAACCCTACCCGTTCTAGAAGCCACGACATTAACTAATATCGCTAATGTTTACTACAATTTAGAAGAATTTCAACAGGCGTTTGATTTTTATAATCAATCAATTTCCATTTGGCAAGTTGCCGAAAAATCTTCCGATCAAGATATTGATATAACAGCTACATTTGCAGCCGGAATCTCTTCCACAAAAGGTAAATTTATAGAACTCTATTTCAGTCCTAATCGACTGTTTGAAAAAAATGAAAATGAGTCAAATGCAATAGGTGCCAGATCTATTGGTAAAGCTGTTGCACTTTTTAGAATAGGTGATCTTTATCAATTATTAGGAGACTACCCACAAGCTTTGTACGCTTTTAACGAATCCCGAAAGCTTCTCCAGAATACTCAGATTCAGGCAAAAAAGGAAAGCGAAAAGCTAGTCCTGGAAATGCTGGAAGTCTTTAATCTTACTTCAGTTTCAGGTGTATATGCAGATTTAGACGACCGTTATCAGGCAGACACTTATATCGATCTTTCCCAAAAAAGAATTGCCTCTTTGATACCAAAATTTTTGAAGGATTCTGAGCAATTTAGTACTATCTTTATCTCTTTGTTTTCTGCCTTGCCCGAATCTGCTGTCAGGCTTGATAGCGATCAGCAAACGGGCTTTTCCAAGCAGCGAAGAGACTTCTTCAATCAATTTACCTCGCTTCTAAAAGGCACATCTGGACAACCAATCTCAGCATCTATTATTAATATATTTGGCGATAGTTATATTGACTTAGGACAACCTCAAGAAGCCCTCAAAATTTATGAGCAAGCCTTACAAATTGGACAAAGCTCAAAGGATGATTCATCCAAAACTCTGACCTTGGCGAGTACTTACAAATCGATCGGCAAAGCACAGTCGAACTTAGGAAACTATCGATCTGCGCTCGATACCTATAATCAAAGCCTGAAGCTGCTGCAAACATTAAACAATTCGTTGGAGAGCAAGTTTGAGAAGGCTGAAACCCTCAATCTTAAGGGTAAGAGCTATCTCCAGTTGAGGCAGTTTTCGCAAGCCAGGAAAATGTACAACCAAGCCTTAACCCTGGCACAGCAGATCAAGAATGCTTCTCAAGTTACTGAAGCATGGTTAGGGCTTGCTGGAGTAAACCGGGCAGAAGGCAATTTGGCGCAAGCACAGACTGAAATTGAAGCTGCCCTTACGCTTCTCGAAGACTACCCCCTGAAGCCAGGTGGCTCAAATCTAAATCTGAAATTTAGCGTTTCTAGATCGGGACAGTCCAATACCTGGATCGATCGATCTGCTACTCCCAGCGTTCCAAAACCCAGCGAGTTCAAATTCTATAAAGCGCTAACTTCTTATTTCGCCTCGAAGCGCAATTACTACGAGTTTTATATAAATTTGCTGATGCAGCGATATCGGCAGACGGGAAACAAACAATATGAAGCCCTTGCCCTGCAAGCTAGTGAACGATCTCACGCTCGGAGCTTGTCGGCAATGTTGGGCAGGAGCGATCGCACCGCCGATCCCCGCTATCAGCAACTCACCCAACCTCCCCAGTTAAAGGAGATTCAGCAGCAAATCTTAGACAATGACACAATGCTGCTGGAATACTCTTTGGGCGAAGAGCGCAGCTATTTGTGGGCAGTGACCAAAACCGAGATTTCTAGTTATGAATTGCCCAAACGCAGCGTGATTGAGGCTGTTGCCAAAGACTTTTATGACTATCTGACCGTTCCCAGCTTACGCCTAAAACCCTCCAAAACGGCTAATGCAGGACTGGCACTCAGCCGATTGGTGCTCGCTCCCATTGCCGAAAAATTGGGCAAAAAGCGCCTGGTGATCGTCGGAGATGGATTGCTCCAGTACATCCCCTTCAGCGCTTTACCCAGTTCTACTGGGGCATTAGATCCTTTGCTGACTAATCACGAAATTGTTAGTTTGCCGTCTGCTTCGACACTGACTTTAATTCGTCGCGATCGCGCCAATCGTCCTGTCCCCAAGAAAACCCTAGCAGTTCTGGCAGACCCAGTGTTTGACCGCAGCGACGATCGTTTCTCTGCCAAGCTCAAAGAAACCCTTCAATCTCTGGATCTAGAGCAGATCTATCCTCGCTTACCGGGAACTCGTACCCAGGTTGAAGAAGTGTTTGCTTTTGTACCGCCCAACCAGCGGTTAGAGAGATTTGGGTTTGCAGCCGATCGCCAAACCGTTCTTAATCCAGAACTGAGCCAATATCGCATTCTGCACTTTGCCACCCACGGCATCTTAGACAGCCAGCGACCCGAACGATCGGGCATGATCCTATCGGTGTTCAACGATCGTGGCGAACCGCAACGCAGTCTACTCTCGCCATCCGATGTCTTTAATCTCAAGCTGTCAGCAGATTTAGTGGTGTTGAGCGGCTGTCGCACAGGGCTAGGAACGGGAACCAAAACAGAAGTCAAAGGGGAAGGGTTGATCGGACTCACCGGCAGTTTTCTTTATGCTGGAGCCGAACAAGTCGTTGCTAGTCTGTGGAGTGTGGATGATGTCGCCACCAATGAATTGATGAAACGCTTCTACAACGGCATCTTCACTCAAAAGCTGACCCCTGCCGCTGCCCTGCGGGATGCTCAACGCAGCCTCTCGCAAGACCCGCAATGGCAAGCGCCCTATTACTGGGCAGGCTTCATTTTGCAGGGCGATTGGCAGAGTCCCTAACGGGAGCTAGTTTGCAGCAGGGAGAAAGCGGCTCCGGGGCGATCGTTTCCAATTCTACAGATTGCAGCAGCGTATCCCAATTAGCAGTCACCGCTAAATCAGTCGGGCGTTGACGACGCAGTTCCGCCAGGGTAGTCAGGGTGTCGTACCACAATCCGTGATCGGCGTAGAGAGAAAGCCGTTGCTCTGGCGTTGTCGCTTGCTTTAGTTGAGTCGTTAATGTGGCATCGGGCTGTACACGCTGAATCCAGCCGTTGATGGTGATATCGCCCGATCTGTTACCACGATCACAAATCACCGACAAAACCCAACGGTAAGATTGCCCCACTTGCAGCGCTGGTACGGTCTTCGGCAAAGATAAACTGATAACTCCAGGTTTAGCAATGTCGGTTGTGAGAAACGTGCGCGTGTAAACATCGTTTTCCTGTTCGTCGATCAGCACAAACTCGATCGGGCGTTGCAGTCGAGCCGAGTAAGGCACATAAAACCAGAAGGTGGGATGGTCTGAGAGCGTCGCTCCCATTGGTTGGTCAGGTGGAGTCGGGCTAGCAGGAACTAAGGCAGTCAGCGGAATGGCTGAAAGCGGAGTGGGACAAATCCCGTGGGTTGCTCCACCTTTGCGACGACCAGAAGGCGCACCCCGATTAGATGTTTTAGGCGGAAAGAAAATCCATCGCAGTCGATCAATCAAACTTTGCGCCACCCAGCTTTCTCTGGCAGGCTGTGCCTCTGTACCCAATGGCAACCCCACGCAGGCTACCGCCACTACAAAGGCAAGAACGAAAGGCTGGAGGCGGCGTTGAGGTCGAGGCATAGTGAAAATTTAGACAAGACTGAAATTAAGATGGCTTACCCGGATTAGTGGAATAGATGACCACTCTCACACCAGTTGTAGCAAAAGCTAGGGCAAACCCTGAAGGAACTAGCGGCAACCATCCACCCCGCATTAACAAAATCACACAAATGAAGCAAAGACCCACGATCGCGCCTCCCACGAATACTAGAAGCGTCAAGAACGATCGAATGCGCCAAGCTAATAATCCACCAACCGTTGCCCACGCCCAAATCCACAGCAGTTCTGCCCATTGAGGCAATGTCCAAATTAAGGGTCTTTCCCTCTTGATGACGCTAAGGATTTGACTCACCATTTGGGCTTGCACCGTGACACCAGGAATCTGCTCTTGATAAGGTGTATTCCAGCTATCGCCCTTGTCTGGATCGGTCACACCAATGAGGACAATACGATTTTGGAGTCGATCGACGGTCAAGGGGTCTCCAGCTAGAAAATTCTTTAGGGTAATGCGTTCTGCAATATTGCGGGGCGAGCCTTTGGGACTGCGGTAGTTGAGCAAAATTTGATGTCCGCCTGCATCAATGCCTTGATAGCCGCCCGTGTAGCCCTGCAAGGGTTTGAAGACGGTGCCTTTGAGGGAGTATCCTTCTGGCGTAGGTTCTGGCTTGGCGTGGAGATAGTGAGCAGCAAGCTGAAGGCTAAAGGCAAACTGGGCAAAACAAGGCGGTTCTCGTTGCTCTAGGCTCATTTCCAGCAGTTGACGGCGTACGATCGTGCCTTCATCAGCAACAAAATCACTAAATCCTACTCGGCCTGGAGTCCGGTTGCTGGGCACTTCTGGCGGTGGTTTAATGCCGCTACTGCCACTTCCCGAATCAGGCACTTTGCAGACGGTAATCACACGATCGTCTCTTCGCAGCCGTTCCCCCAGGGTTCTCTTAAATGGTTTGGTGACTTCAAAATTGCGGTAGATGTCGAGTCCGATCGTTTTTGGCTGATAAGCATCGAGTTTTTGTAACAGGTCGTTTAAGGTTCTGTCTGACAAGGAGGCTGAACCGCGTCGTTCATTAGGGTCTTGGTCATTAATAGCTGCCTGGTCTACTTCAATAATCAGAAGTCGATCGTCTGCCTCGTCGCTGCTTAACCGCGATCGCATCAGTTGGTCAAACATAGCTAGTTCTACTGACTGCATACCTCCTAGAAACCGGATACCGCAGATCGCAACCGTTACCAAGCCACCAATCCGCAGTGCTGTGTGCAGATTATGATCGCGCCAGAACCTGAATGGATGAAATTTGAACGGGTTTGGCGAGGGTGGAGCAATTTCTTCGGGGGGAGGTTGCAGTAAGTCCGACGATCGCGCTGCCCAAACTTTTTCTAATGCTGTAATGGAGATCGCAAGTCCTTCCTGCCCTTTGTCGTCCTTGCGATGAATCACCACCCCCGTGACTTCTCCAGTTTTTTCTTGTACCACAGGCGACCCACTACATCCCGGCTCTAGCCTTTCTCCTTGAGTCACTTCCAAATTCCAGGCAGACAGCAGTTCTGTACCATCTGCTAACAACACCCGATCTACGTCTCGTTGCTTCAGCTTGACCCGATTTTGCAGCAGTTGATGCGTCCCCGCAGAAGAGTGAAACCCAGCCGTAATAAATATTTCTCCTACACTAGTGGTCATTCTTAGCTTAAGCAGTGGCTTGTCAAATAACCCCTGAACTGCTAGCACCGCCAAATCTGTACTTCTCTCCTTGCCCAACACCACTAGTTCGACAGACAGTTCCCCGACTTTTAGTGCCGCTTTCCCACCCACTGCATTCACCACATGGGCACACGTCAACACATAGGTGTACTGGTCGTCACGATCTATGACAAACCCCGTACCAAAGTTGCTGTCCTTGGGCTTGTTACTCTCAATCAGTACGATGGACTTCAGGAGATTTTCGCTCACCGAAGTCACTGCCTTGGCTCCTTCGGCTTCAGAGTTAGTTTCACCATCAGATTAGCGCCCGCCTTGGATTTAGTAATGTAAAGATTACCTTCTCCTTCAAAGCTCAAACCGATTTGCACTTCCGCTTGTTCAATATTCATTTCTTGATTAATTTCCTGCCAGGCATCTGCGATCGGACGACAGACGTGGATCAAGATTGGGCGAATGTGATCGAACGATTCGCTCACCTTATCGGCAAAGCCACCAGAAATGGGACGAGCCTGATCAGGCGGAACTTCCACTTCCACTAAAGTGCCGTCTTCCAGTTGGATCAATTTAGTTTCTAGCATATTTTCTCCCCGAATAACCTGGTCACCAACCTCCGGCTTTGCCTTGACTACTACCCACAAGGCTAAAAGCTTTACTGAAAAGTACTTTTGAATAACTCCCTATTCTCATTAATTCTTGATTATTGAGAATAGGCTACGAGACTATTAGTGTTCTAAGGGTTCAGTAGACCTCTTGCAAAAGTCCATTTCTTGAACGAATTCCTAACAGTTTCAGCCTCACATTCTGCTACTTATGCAAGAAGTCTAGTCATTATAGTCTCTTTGTATAAGAAAAGATGTGAGTAATAGTCAGGCGAGACCTGGGAGGTTTTCAAAACCTCTCAGGTCTAATCCTCTCGACGGGACTAAAACGTTACTTTGTATAGCTGAAATAATTCACCGGGTAATGTTTTGATGATTTTTCCCCCCTCGGATTTGATGGCTTTTTCCCATGCAGGTAGTGGATCTAAAATCGCTTCTGCCCCCATATAAGTTTCTAAAATCGCCCAGTTTTCGGCTAACGGCGATTCGGGGTTTAGCACATCAAAGACAAAGACTCCTCCTGGTTTGAGAACGCGCTTAACCTCGGAGAGAACAGTTAGCCAGTAATCGATCGTGTAGTAGCAGCTAAAACCTGTGGCGATCGCCAGGTCAAACTGATTGGCTTCATGGTGCAACTCATGGGCAGCGCCTAAACTCACGCCTTTAAATAACTTAGAGTTGAGCTGTGGGGCACGAGCATTCAGCAAATCTCTTGCGACAGTGCTGATTTCTTGCCCGTAAAACAGTGCCCCCCAATCGCGCCAAGGATAAATCAAAAAGCTGACTCCACAGCCAATATCTAAACAGCGCTGATTTTTTTGCGGTTGGGCAAGTTGCCAAAAAGGAGAGGTCAACTTTGCTTGCAAAATGCCAGAAGTGCGCTCCCGAAAGATCGGCATGGCTTGCACTTCTTCCGGGAGGTCAAATGGCTCTCCTCGATATTCTTGGTTAAAACGCTGGGCAACGGCAGTCATTTGAGACTGCCAATCTAAGGGTTGATTCAAAAGCTTATCCCTTCAGTGCTTTGGTGAAATTTTGGCGATAGGATTTGCTGACCAACAAGACGGGCCACAGCAACGCGAGATAAAACCGTCCTTGACTAAAATTTGTCCGCCGAAAGCCTGTCCAAAACTTCCAAACTCCACCTGCGTAAATAACTAACGCTAAAAAGCCAAGTATCCCCATTTCAATGACCCCCAATCGACGATAAAACAAAGAGAATAGAACTACTAGCGATTCTAGCAAGCCCTGATCAACTACTAGGGGTCAGCGTGTGTCTAAAACGCTGAGATTGGGCGATCGTCCGCAATATTTCTTGAAGATTGCAGTCTTGATGACTCAAAATTCTGAAACAAAACGATTTGCTAACAATTGTTAGGTTGAATGGCACAAAAATTGCAGGCACTGTCAAATAAAGTTAAGCAACCTCATTGACCAAACTTAAACGATCCAGCGTTGTTGAGTTACACCAGAGTTACGCGCAAACCAGCAAGGAGACCGTATGCGAGCAGTGCTAATGGCAGGTGGATCAGGAACGCGACTGCGCCCCCTCACCTGCGATCTGCCTAAACCGATGGTGCCGATTCTCAATCGCCCGATCGCCGAACACATCATTAATTTACTCAAACGCCACCACATTCGAGAAGTGATCGCTACGCTGCACTACTTGCCCGATGTCATGCGCGATTATTTTCAAGACGGCAGTGAGTTTGGGGTGCAGATGACTTATGCCGTTGAGGAAGATCAACCGCTCGGCACGGCTGGCTGTGTCAAAAATATTGTCGAGTTACTAGATGGCACATTTCTGGTGATTAGCGGCGACAGCATCACAGATTTTGATCTGACTGCCGCCATTCAGTTTCACAAGCGCAAACAGTCTAAGGCGACGTTAATTTTGACGAGAGTGCCGAACCCGATCGAGTTTGGGGTCGTGATCACTGACGAAAATTATCGAATTCGCCGCTTTTTAGAGAAGCCTTCGAGCAGCGAAATCTTTTCAGATACGGTCAACACGGGCATCTATATTCTGGAGCCAGAAGTTTTAGAATATTTGCCCTTTGACGAAGAAGCCGATTTTTCAAGAGATCTCTTTCCCTTGTTGCTAGAGAAGGATGAGCCGATGTATGGCTACATTGCCGATGGCTATTGGTGCGACGTGGGGAATCTAGATGCCTACCGTGAAGCCCAATATGACGGGCTTTTGCGAAAAGTAAAGCTTACCTTTCCTTACACAGAGCGATCGCCGGGGCTGTGGGTCGGCGAAAACACTTATATCGATCCCTCGGCTCACATTGAGACTCCCACGATTATTGGAGATAACTGCCGCATTGGTGCCAGAGTGCAAATTGAAGGCGGCACCTCGATCGGCGATAACGTCACAGTCGGAGCCGATGCCGACCTCAAGCGTCCGATCGTCTGGAATGGGGTGATGATTGGTGAAGAAGTCCATTTACGGGCTTGTGTGATTGCGCGAGGCGCGAGGGTCGATCGCCGGGGACACGTCTTAGAAGGGGCGGTAGTCGGGCCGTTATCGAGCATTGGCGAAGAGGCACAAGTCAGCCCAAATGTGCGGGTGTGGCCGAGCAAAAGCGTCGAGGCGGGTGCAACGCTCAACACCAATCTGATCTGGGGCTATACGGCTCACCGCAACCTATTTGGACAGCGCGGCGTTTCTGGACTCGCCAACGTCGATATTATTCCAGAGTTTGCCGTCAAGCTGGGCGCGGCTTATGGCTCGACTCTCAAATCGGGTTCTCATGTCACGGTGTCGCGTGATCAGCGTCCGATCGCGCGCATGGTGTCACGATCGCTGATTGCGGGGCTGATGTCGGTCGGTGTGAATGTGCAAAATTTAGAAGCGACCTCGATTCCGGTGGCGCGATCAGTGATGCCAACCATGAACGTTGCGGGTGGCATTCATGTACGCGTACACCCAGAGCGATCGGATCACATTTTGATTGAATTTTTCGATCGCAAAGGCATCAACATTTCCAAAGGAATCGAAAAGAAAATTGAAGGAGCCTTTTTTAAAGAAGACTTTAGACGAGCGCAAGTTCATGAGATTGGCAATGTGGTGATCGTCAATCACGCCATTGATCTCTACAGTCGCGGGTTTGAAAAACACCTGAATCTGCAAGCCGTCCATCACAGCAGTTCTAAAGTGGTGATTGACTATGCCTACGCAGTTTCGGGGGCTGTCTTGCCTCAACTGTTGGCAAAGTTTGGCTGCGATGCCGTTGTGCTGAATGCGAGTCTGACGCAGACGGCCCCGACGATCGCCGATCGCGAAGGCTTGCTCAATCAGTTGGGTCATGTGGTCGAAGCGCTGAAAGCAACGTTTGGCGTTCAGGTGTCTGCAAACGGCGAACAACTCGTTTTAGTAGACGAAACAGGCAGCCCAATTCGGGGCGAGACGCTGACAGCGTTGATGGTCGATATGATTTTGACCTCAAACCCCAGAGGTACGATCGTCGTTCCCGTTCACGCTTCTAGCGCCGTCGAACTGATTGCCCGTCGTCACGATGGCAAAGTGATTCGCACTAAGGCAAACCCAACTGCATTAATGGAAGCTTGCCATACTAATCCCAGCACGGTGTTGGGCGGCAGTGGCGAGATGGGCTTTATCTTTCCGCAACTGCACCCCGGATTTGATGCGATGTTTTGCATTGCCAAACTGATTGAGATGTTGACCCTGCAAGAAAGAACGCTGGCGCAGATTCGGGCAGACTGTCCTCGGATTTCCCACAAAACTTACTCAGTCCGCTGCCCCTGGACAGTCAAGGGAGCCTTGATGCGTCACTTAGTCGAAAGCCACGCGGTCGAGACATTAGAGCTAATCGACGGGGTGAAAATCTTTAACCATTCGCACGATAGCTGGGTGTTGATTTTGCCCGACGCTGGCGAACCGCTGGTACATATTTACGCAAACAGTCACGATCGGGGCTGGGTCGATGAGACGCTGCGAGAATATCGCCTGCGAGTGCAAGAGTTTGTTTATCAAGAGCAAGGAGTCGAAGAAATCAAAATGGAGAGGGTGTATTAACGATAGTCTGTCGGGACACTCGGTATAGCAATCCCAAATCGGTTGTAAAAATGTTATAGGGTGCGTTGCGCTTTGCGACAATATTCTTATAACTTATTGGTTTAATCATTCGCTAACCTAGATTTGAAAATGTCATAATTCAAATCTAAAAAATTCAGCGTTAGAGATCAATATTTGTATTGGAGAGAAAAATATGACATTCCTAGAACCATCCCATTCTCCTCACAATGTTGGACAGTGTGAACATCCAGAAGTGATCACCATCCGACCTCAGACAGAAACATGGACACACCAGCGCTTACCCTACTTTGTTGGCATTTCTAAGTCCACAGTTGGGGCTACAGGCATTTCGATGAATTTAGTTGTGATCCCACCGGGTGGAACGGCTGAACCCCATTCTCACCGGGATTATGAAACAGCTATTTACATCCTCAAGGGACGTGTGGAAACACGCTACGGTGCAGGACTAAAGCAGTCTATGATTAATGAAGCGGGAGACTTCATTTTTATTCCCCCCAATGTGCCCCATCAGCCCACCAATCTCAGCCTAACAGAAGCAGCGCAGGCGATCGTGGCTCGTAATGACCCCAATGATCAAGAAAATGTTGTGCTTTATGACTTAAGTGAGTCGTCCTGACACTCAAGTCAAGCTCTAAGACAACAACTCTTTTGATAGGGACTTTACCCAGGTGGATAATCTCCTCAGTCGCTTTTGAAGAAGTGCTGGGTTGATCAGCCAACGGTTAAAATTAAGAAGTGGCGGTGAGGACTAATTCGCTGGAAGGACTAGCTCACTCACAGCAGACAATCGACTCAAGAAGGACGAACGACCCATGAATAACTGCATCTTAATGGCGGAGATCATCCAAGAGCCTCAACTCCGCTTTACGCCTGACAACCAAACGCCGATCGCTGAGATGCGCGTTCAGTTTGCGGGGCTGCGTCCCGAAGAGCCTCCGGTGACGCTGAAGGTTGTAGGGTGGGGCAACCTGGCACAAGACATTCAGGCAAACTATCATGTCGGCGATCGCGTCATTCTGGATGGGCGCTTAACGATGAACACTGTCGAGCGTCCTGAAGGCTTTAAAGAGAAAACAGCAGAAATGACGGTGCAGAAGATCTATGCCTTAAATGGGGCAGAGATTACTTCGTCGGCGATCGCGTCTTCTGCGGGAACGGTTGCTCAACCTGCGGCTGTGGCAACGACTCAAACGGCAAAACCTGCTGCAACTCCTAAGGCAAAAACGGTAACCAAAGCTCCGGCGGCACCTGCCCCGATCGATCAGCCTGAACTAGATGATATTCCGTTTTAGGATGGTTTTCCGAAGTTGTTATACCCATTTCAAAAACAATTGCAGATTGAACGACCATAGGGGCATGGCATACCGTGCCCTCATGCAGATCTTCCCCATTCATAAACCAATTCTACGAAATTAAAGTTCTCTCAATGCGACGATCGGGAATCAGCCACATGATCGCGACCAAAACATATAGCGCACAGGCAAACCACGAGTTGATAAACGCAAGCGGAATCGCCACCGCGTAGGGCACCATCGACACTTTTCCTTTAGAGTCTCTGCCAATTGCGATCGCTAAAGCAGAACCTTTGCTGTGGTAGGCAATCAGGACTTTGGTGAGGATAAAGTAAGCGATCGCAGCACACAAAAGCACTACGCCGTAAAGGGCAACAGGCAAAGTGGCGAAATGGTTCTCACCCATCCAGCCAGTGACGAAGGGAATGAGCGACAACCAGAACAACAGATGTAGGTTAGCCCAAAGAATTCGACCATTAACGTGTTCAACCGCTTGTAACAAGTGGTGGTGGTTGTTCCAATAGATGCCGACATAAATAAAACTCAACACATAGCTCAGAAGTATCGGTATTAGAGGACGCAGCGCCGCTAAGTCACTTCCATGAGGAACCTTGACTTCTAGCACCATGATCGTGATGATAATGGCGATTACACCGTCGCTGAATGCTTCTAATCTTCCTTTCCCCATCTGTGCAGAGGCTCATTTTTGCGCTACTTCACCACTTAAAGATATGCGTACCGTCCTATTCGTAAGGCTTCTTGAACCGATTCTGCTACGCTGAAATGAACAGTATCTGACAGTCAGCAGGAATGCGATCGACAACCACATTTCTCGTCTGCTGAATCGCTAGAGTTAATCAAATCAGAAGTTTCAGGAGTCAAGAACCTAAAACCTAAAACTTCTGATCACTAGTCCAACTTGGGGCTGTGCTTGTGCCACTCGGTGGCTTGCTCATAGGCAGAGGCAACCTGAAAAATTTGGTCTTCTCGCAGCACATTGCCGATGATTTGCAGTCCGATCGGCATTCCTTGAGCATCAAATCCACACGGCACACTCATGCCCGGAAGCCCTGCTAAGTTGACCGGAATCGTCATCAAGTCTGTCAGATACATACTCAGTGGGTCAGCCGTTTTTTCGCCCATCTTAAACGCTGTCGTTGGCGCAGTCGGAGACACTAACACATCCACCTGCGAGAAAGCTTGCTCAAAGTCTTGTTTGATCAGCGTTCTCACTTTTTGAGCTTGCAGATAATAAGCATCGTAATAGCCTGCCGAAAGCGCGTAAGTGCCAATCATGATCCGGCGTTTGACTTCTGCGCCAAAGCCTTCAGAACGAGTCCGCAGATACATATCCATCAAGTTTTCTGCGTCTTCAGCGCGGGCACCATATCTCACGCCATCGTAACGAGCTAGATTTGCCGAGGCTTCTGAAGGCGCAATGATATAGTAAGCTGCAATGCCATAGCGGAATCGAGGACAGGAGATTTCTTGAATCTCGGCTCCTAGATCTTTGAGTTGCGCGATCGCCCCTTGAATGGTTTTCTCAACCTCTGGATCTAACCCATCGCCAAAGGTTTCGCGAATCACACCGACTTTTTTGCCTTTGATATCAGGCGTGAGAAACTGCGTATAGTCAGGCACTTCGACCTTGAGACTCGTGGCATCTTTGGGATCGTATCCAGCGATCGCGTTCAGCAAAATCGCAGTGTCTTCGACCGATCGACCCAACGGGCCAATTTGATCCAGCGAGGATGCAAACGCGACTAATCCATAGCGAGACACCAAACCATAGGTTGGCTTCATGCCCACGATGCCGCAAAACGAGGCAGGTTGACGAATTGAGCCGCCCGTATCAGAGCCGAGAGAAACGACACACTGATCAGCCGCAACCGCCGCAGCCGATCCGCCCGACGAGCCACCCGGCACTCGCGCCACATCCCAGGGGTTTGCGGTGAGTTGATAGGCAGAGGTTTCAGTGGAGCCGCCCATCGCAAACTCATCCATGTTGGTTTTGCCGACCATTACGGTGCCTGCGTCGGCTAGTTTTTGCGTCACCGTCGATTCATAAGGCGGCACAAAGTTTTGCAGAATTCGCGACGCGCAAGTGGTGGAAATGCCCTTTGTACACAGGTTATCTTTGATGCCGATCGGAATTCCTGCCAGCAGCCCAATCTCTTCTCCGGCGGCAATTTTGGCATCCACTTGCTGGGCTTGCTCTAGGGCGCGATCGGGCGTGACGTGCAAAAAACTGTGAATCTTCGGCTCGATACTTTTAATCCGGTTCAGGGCTTCTTGGGCGATTTCAACTGCCGATCGTTCTTTATTGATGAGTTGTTGATGCAACTCGCGGATGGATGCCATGCAATGTCCTCTCTGATTCAGCGTCCAACTTTCCAGTATAGAAGGGAGTGGAAAGTTGGGACAGTCTTAATCCTCACGCTCGTTAGAATAAAGCTGTTGGTTCTGAAGGATCACTAGGAGGTAAATTGATGTCTGTACAACTCGACACTGACATGGGAAAAGTTTTAACGACTCTAGTGATCATCAATCGGGCTGACCAAATTCGAGCCGAAGATGGAACGATATTACCCGAACAGGTGCGATCGCTCACCCTCAAAAATGTTTTAGTAGACACGGGTGCAACGACGCTGTGCCTACCCAAAGACGTGATCGAGCAACTTGGACTAAAGCTTCTCAAGGAAGTGGATGTTTCAACCGCGATGGGCATCGGCAAAGCCAGAGTTTTTAGAGATGCCACGATTTCTTTACACGATCGAGAAGGCACGTTTGAGTGTTTAGAGTTGCCAGGAGGTCGAAATCCGCTGCTGGGTGTGATTCCACTAGAGGCGTTAGGAATCGAGCTTGACTTGCAAAATCAAACATTGAAAGTGTTGCCCATCAGCTCAACCGAGACGTATTTGACGATTTATGGGCATTCGATTTTGGAGTAGCTTCAGACTTTGTGCAGCAGTCAAGCAGTAAAAGCTAGAATCTTCTGATGAAAGGTTTGGTGAATGGGAAAGAGAACGTGAAAGAATTTAAGACGCGATCGATGATCAAACAAGCATCAAAACTAGCCGGACTGTTGCTGTTAAGCTGGACGCTCTTTAGCTGTTCTGCCCCAGTGAAGGCAGACACTAACATTAGTCCGCAGTTAGAACAACAAGTGTTAGAAATCATTCGCAAGCACCCAGAAGTCGTGTTGGAATCGGTGCGAGATTATCAAAAACAACAGCAAGGTCAGCAGCAAAAAGCGCAACAAGCGTTTGTCCAAGACCTGAAAACCAATCCGAAAGCGGTGATTGGTCAGTCTCCAACAACGGGCGCAAAAACGGCAAAAGTTGTATTAGTTGAGTTTTCGGATTTTCAGTGCCCTTATTGCAGCGCAGCCCACGCAACGCTGAAGCAATTCATGGCAAAGCACCAAAATGATGTGACCCTGGTTTATAAGAATTTTCCGTTGACTTCGATCCATTCTGAAGCGCTTCCGGCAGCAAAAGCAGCGTGGGCAGCCGGACAGCAAGGCAAATTTTGGGAGTATCACGACGCACTTTTTACGCAGCAAAAGCAATTAAGTGATGCTTTTTATCAAGAAACTGCCAAAGCTCTAGGCTTAGATGTGCAGAAGTTTAATCAAGACCGTGATAGCAAAGCAGCAGAGGCAGCGATCGCGCAAGATGTGCAAATGGCTGAAAAGCTAGGCGTTGACGGCACTCCTTTCTTTGTGATGAATGGCAACGTTTTCTCTGGCTCAGTCGAGTTGAGTGATCTCGAAGCCACCCTTGCAAAAGTCAAAGGCTAAAACAAGTCATGAATTCGGGTTGCATAGAGACGTTCCGGTGGAGCGTCTTTACTGTTTGAAGTTAGATTAACGTCAGTTCGACGAGGTTTTTCGCTTCGTTGTAGCGGCTTTTGCCCCCTAAATCCCCCACTTTGGGGGACTTCAAGCCAAAATCTCCGGTTCAAAGTTCCCCAGAATGGGGGATTTAGGGGGCTTCCCAAATTCATCACCGAAGCGAACTACTGCTGTCGAACTGACGTTAGATCAATAAAAATTGGGCTGTGAGCGAGATGAAACGTTTTTGGATGATAGTCATTGCTTTGGGAATGGGGTGCGATCGTGGCGCTGCGATCGCCCAAAACAAAATTTATACGCCCATTCCGCTGACTCCGGGCAATGAAATTAGCGACAAACTCTCAGAAAATGATATTCCCACGGGTCAAGGAAACTTTGCCCGCGACTATTCAGTGCCGCTACAGTCGGGGGATCAGGTTTCGATCGACCTTTCGTCAGACAATTTCGACACGATCGTTACATTGATGACTGCCAAAGGTGAAACCGTTGCCGAAAATGATGACGGCCCGGATGGCACGACCAATTCTTTGCTGTTTACTCGCATCACCAAACCCGGAAACTATGTGGTGAGAGTTAAAGCCTTTGGGGAAACTCCGGGTGGCCCCTTTAAGCTCAAGCTGACCAAACTCAAGCCGACGAACTGAAGTCTGAACGTTTAAACAACGGCTGGGTTTGATTTTTATCGATACAACAATCGCTCAAAACTGAAACACAGTGAACGATCGCTCTATAAACAGAAATCAAACCCAGCAAAAAGGTTTTGAGTCAACGCTCAAAACGCTGTTGATTTATCGCTTGTCCCGCGAAGGAACTTTGCTCATATAGTCAATGCTCGACGCTGCAATCCGTTGAGCATAATTGACCTTGGGCGCGATCGCCGCTGCCAACTCCCGAAACTTACCCGGATCGCCTTCACGAAGATTGCGCTCTTGATATTTCTTGGTGTAGAACTTGTCTACCGTGAAGCGCCAATCATTTTTGATCGTGCCTGCGGTTTCTTGGAAGTCTTCGCCATAGCGAGGAGTCACCAGGTTAAAGGGGCGAGCCTCCATCCGCTTGCGCTGGTAAGGGACTGTGTAATCACCAAACGCCTCAGTGTATTCGTCGCTGTCGAGCAACGCATCGACAAAACCGTCAAAGCCCAGAGTGGCAATTTTGATCGACCAGGCAATCTCTTCATCTTGGTTATAAGAATCGCGACCGAGCAAGCGCTTGAGGCAAACTTGCACGAGGCGATAGTTATTGTTCACAGAAACGACTGTGCTGTAGAAACGCTCAGATTTTGCCAACTCGCGAATAAAATCGCGCACGGTAATCGCCCGATTTTTGACGCGAGACTCAGAAGCGATTTGACGGTTAAACTTTAGCGTCTCGTGTTCGCTAAACACCTGCCGATAGGCTGCCCAGATCAACTCCCCTAAATCGTTGGCATCGCTCATATCTTCGATGCGATAGATATAAGGAGTGTCTTCGTTTTGGTCGGCAAGCCCAAAGCTCTTGACTCGGTGGTTTTGGGTGCTTGGTCTATAGTCCAATAATGGCAGTGCCATTTTAGAATCTCCCTCGTGTTGATGAACAAATCAAATCAGTAAAACCAGCAGATCAACCGCTAACGCAACGGAAAACTGGCTGGAGTGCTAATCGAAACGGGCGTGTTTTGAGGAACGCTGCGTGTCATGTCAGGAATTTGAATGTTTGCCGTGTTGACGGAAACAGGCTGCACAGTTTCGATCGGAGTCGATCGCGCCATCTCCAAGAAGTTCTCGATCGCGCCCCATTTATAGCGCCCAGTTTCTAGCTTGTCGCGCCAATAATCGCCATAGCGAGGAGTCACCAGATTAAAGGGACGATCTTTATAACGACGACGCTGATAAGGCACGGTGTTTTCGCCAAATGCCTGCTCATATTCGTCGCTGTCGATCAAAGCATCGACAAAATGATCCCAGCCCAGGGTGGCAATTTTGATCGACCAGGCAATCTCTTCGTCTTTGCTATAGGGAGCGCGACCGAGTAACCGCTTGAGCGTCAGTTCCACAACTCGATAGTTAGAGTTGGTTTCGACAACCAATCGACGGTAGGTTTCAGACTTTGCCAAGCCGCGAATAAAATCGCGCCCGGTGATGGCCCGATTTCTTAGCTGTGATTCTAAATTGCTTTGACGATTGCTCTTGAGAATCACGTGCTCACTAAACACTTGACGATAACTTGCCCAAATTAGGTCGGTCAGGTCAGTGTCATCGATCGCGTCTTCAAGTCGATAAATGTAAGGCGTATCTTCGCTAGGAACCTCGTAGCCAGCAACACGCTGATTTTGCGAGGCGGGATTGTATTCGAGCAAAGGAATTGACATAGCGGACGCAGAATGAAGGGTTGTTTGGAGGAATGAGTCCTTTAAACTTTAGGATTGCCAGGGATATAGCGATAGGGCAATGACACTGCTGTTCTCTTCACCGTTTGAGTAGAACTTGTCGCGGCACGGCTGCTGTCAGGCACTTTGATATTGCTAGAAGTGGCTCTGGCAACATCGCGCTGTGAGTTTAACTGAGGCGTGAGAATTCCTTGTGCCATATTGAGGAAGGTCATCGGAATTGCCTGACGAATCACCTGTTTGTCTAAATCACCCGAACTGTAAGTCCGCACTTGATAGTAAGAACGGGTTGCCAATTCGCGCTCTAAGAGACGGTTGCGCCAAAAATCGCCATAGCGAGGATTTGACAGATTAAAGGGACGACCTTCCATGCGCCGACGCTGATAAGGCACGATGTCAGATCCAAACGCTTGGCGATATTCGTCTCCATCGACCACGGTATCGATAAAGCCGTGTAGCCCTTGGGTAGCGATGACGATCGATTGCGCGATCTGCTCATCTTTGCCGTAGCTCGATCGACCTAAAAAGCGCTTAAAGGTGATGTCTACCAGGCGATAGTTAGAATTGGTTTCGCCAACTAATTCCCGATAGACATCCGATTTGCCCAACCCTCGGATCAATTCTGACACCGAGATTTGGCGGTTTCGCAGTTGCGATTCTAAAAAGGGCTGGCGATAGCTGTCTAAAATCAGATGTTCACCAAAAATTTGACGATAGGCTGCCCAGATTAGAGCATCCACTTCGTCAACGCTTTTAGCATCACTGAGTCGATAGATTTGAGGATCATCCTCATCCAGCACATCGTAACCAGCAACTCGCTGATTTTGAGTTTTGGGAGTGACGTTAAGTAATGGCAGCATAGAGGTTATGAGTCAGGTTAAATCGCCGTTCTCTGTAAGAATTTCTTATCGTTTAGCCTTGGCGAGAGTATGGTCGCTCTCATCCACTTCGAGAGGTGTAATGTTGACAATTTTGCCGCCCATCCGCAAAATGCGCTGCATCTCGTCGTTCATGCGGCTGTAGGGCACCGTGATAAACACACTGCCACTGTTGCGAATGGGATAATTCATCTGGTCGGTCTGGTCGTTTTGACGCAAACCCACCACTTCGTAGCGAAATATCCGGCTTCCAGAAGTCGTATTTGCTGCGCTGCCCACTGCGGTTTGACCAAGCATCGATCGCAATCTCCTGTAACGAGGTTTAAAGTAAAAAGCGGTTAGCTTTGAATTTTGAATTAGAAAGCCTAATCCAAAATTCAAAGCTCAAAAGTTTCTTAAGCAACCGTGATGCTGACGATTTTTGCGCCTGTGCGCTGAATCTGCTGCATCTTTTGAGACAACTGCTCGTAGGGCACTAGATAAGCAGTGCTGCTGCGACGCACTTCAGGATAGCCACCGCCCCGGATGCCAGCCGCGACGACCCGATAAATCCGACCGCTCTCACCAAAAGAGCCGCCCAAACACTTGTTGGGAGCCGAATCGCTGGAAGCCACGTAGTGTGACCAACCAGCCCCACTCGAAGGCTCTTGGATCATGGTTGCCGTGTTTTGAGCTAACCCACGAGCGAGACGAGATTTTGAACCTTCTGATTGAGCACGATCGCTGTTGGCATAACCGCGATAGAGCCGAAACATGTTGGTGAACCCGATCGTTCTCGCGCCTGTCTCAAACTGGAAGCCGCGATAGTAAGGCACCACGTTGTCGCCAAAGTTTGCCTGATATTCTGCCGAGTCGATGTAAGAATCGATTTCAGCATCAAACCCTTGTTGTTCGTAGATATCGAGGTGACGAATCACGTCAGATTCATCAAACGGTGCCCGACCCAATAAGTGCTTGTGGTTGAGTTCGATGACTCTGGTTTGAAAATTGCCGTAGAGAAACTTGGTTTTATATAGTTCAGACTTGGCAACAAACCGGACGAATTCTCTGACCGTGATTTGACCGTCGCGCAAGAGCGATTCTGCACTGGTGAGACGCTCAGACTTCATGATGTAGTCGTTGCCCAACACCTGACGGTAAACCGCTCGAATCACATTTTCAACATCTTCTTTTGTCCAGGGTGAGCGCAACTCAACCTGACTGGTTTCCGCGTAGGGAGAAGTTCCTAAACGCGCTGCTGCGGTTGTAATAGCCATCGATCAAGACTCCTAAGTGAACGGCGAACGTTTATATGTAGCGGTGTCGTCAGCATTCAGTCGTCAGCAGCTTGGCGAAGATTTGCTGAGAGCCGAATCGCCAACTTAATCACTCCCGATTTGGTTTTTATCGTTGAATTTATACTCAAACATTCAAACCTGGAGTAACCCTAGATAAAACAATGCCCGGAAAGGTAAACAACAGTCAGCCGGAGCCGACGGGTCGCGATACCTTTCCGGGCAAGACGCACTGTTAGCTCAGGGCGTTGATCGCGTAGTCGATGTAGGTGTTAGCTTCGTTAGCAGCCTGACCGCCCAAACCGTGGCTAGCCTTGATGTTTTTCAGAGCTTCTACATACCAGCTAGGAGCGAGGTCAAAGGTGCGGTTGATTTCATCCAAACCAGCAATTAGATACTCGTCCATGGGGCCTGTTCCACCAGCAACCAAGCAATAGGTCACCATGCGGAGGTAGTAGCCGATGTCACGAGAGCACTTAGCTTTGCCTTCGGGACCCGCAGCATACTGAGAACCCTGCATTTGGGTGGTGTACGGGAATTTTTGGTAGACAGCTTGAGCTGCACCGTCAATTAGCTTTTGAGCGTTGTTGGTCAACGAACGAGCCGCTTCCATGCTGGCAGCAGCGCGCTCAAAGCGACCATTGACTGCTTGCAGTTCGGTGTTGCCAAGGAAACGACCTTGGGTATCGGCTGCTGCGATCGCTTCAGTAATCGGGGTCTTCATGATCAATATCTCCCTTAAAGGTGTCTGTTGTTATTAGGACAAGGTTCTGGCGTTTGGCTCTATCGCTAGAGCGCAAGCGATGGTAACTAATTGCAATTAAGCAACAGCAGCAGCAGCGCGATCGAAGTAGCTAGACACTTCAGACATCAGCGCCGAGCAATCGCCTTTGGTGATTCCGTTGGTGTCGTTGGCCAAGCTGATTGCAGCTTCTTTCATTTTTTGAACGCCAGCAGCGACAGAACCGCCGGGAACGCCCAATGCTTGGTAGGTCTCACGCAGACCGTTGAGGCAACGATCGTCAAGAACGCTTGCGTCTCCAGCCAAGGTTGCATAGGTCACATAGCGCAAGATGATTTCCATGTCGCGAAGGCAAGCAGCCATGCGACGGTTGGTGTAAGCGTTGCCGCCGGGGGAGATTAGCTGAGGTTGCTCGGCAAACAATGCGCGCGCTGCGTTGGTGACGATCGCGGAAGCATTGCTGGTCATGCGGTTAACGGTGTCTAAACGCTTGCTGCCGTCTTTGACAAGACCAGACAGAGCATCTAGCTGAGAGCTGCTCAAAAACTCACCTTTGGCATCAGCCTGAGAGACTACCTTAGCGAATGCGTCTAGCATGAATGTTTCTCCTAATTACTGGAAGTTGGTTCGTTTGACTCAGAACTCGAAGGCTCGATCGAGCCATCTTTGAGACTGGGAATGATTTAGCCGAAAGGGTGAAAACCCAATCTGATTATTTCAAGCTGTCTTCTCATTTACGTCACTTCTTAACACTTGTTAATAAACTGGTTCATGAAGCAACGTTTAGAAATCTGAGAAAATTTCGTTTTTATTATGAGAAGGCAAGAACCCGGAGTTATCAGTGGTTAGATGAACTTCATCTGTTGTTTTTACCCTTCAGATTAGTTTTATACAATGTGGCAAGGGCATTATTTGTTACAAATTATTGAGTTGTATCAAGTCTGGCGATACAAATCGTCAAAGCTAGAGCAGACACGGCTTTAGTGTCGATCAAAAAGCTCTTTTTCCTTAGCGAATCACACAATTACAAATTTATTAGTAAACTTGTCTTAAGTTAATCGTTTCTCAATATCGCCACAAGCTGCTTTCAGACAGGGTTCTGAGTTTAAGGTTGACTGGTACTCTGTAAAGGTTTCTGTAGTTTTGTAACACGGCTTTCGAGATTTTAGACGTGGTAGTGATGACTGTCTAGTTCACAGTCTCCGTTTCAGCACTTCTAGCAGCTTTTTGAATGTAGACGGTAAAGGCGCGATCGCCACCACCCATTCTTCTGTGAGCGGATGTCTGAGCCGCAATCGCCAAGCGTGCAGGGCTTGCCCTGGAAGGTTCACATTGACAGATTTGCGCCCAGACCCGTAGACCTGATCACCGACGATCGGATGCCCCATAAAAGCGCTGTGAACTCGAATTTGATGAGTTCGCCCAGTTTCAAGCTCAAACTCCATCAGCGTGAAATTTCCTAAGCGTTCCTTCACATGCCAGTGAGTGATGGCTCGTCGTCCTTTTTCTTCGGGCACGACGGCCATTTTTTGGCGCTCGACTGGGTGCCGTCCGATCGGCTGATCGATCGTGCCCTTTTCTTGAGGCGGCGCACCGTAGACGATCGCTAAATAATCTCGTCGTGCGGTTTTGGTACGGAACTGTTCTTGCAAATGGTGAAAAGCTTGCTCGGTTTTGGCAACCGCGATCGCGCCTGTGGTGTCTTTGTCCAACCGATGGACGATACCCGGACGCTGAACCCCATTAATTCCCGGTAAGGTCGGACAGTGAGCTAAAAGCGCGTTAACCATCGTTCCTGCCTCGTGTCCGGCAGAGGGATGTACGACTAACCCCGCAGGTTTATTGAGAATCAGCAGCGAATCGTCTTCGTAGAGAATGTCGAGGGGAATGTTTTCGGCTTGCAGTTCTAACGGTTGGGCTGCGGGAATGTCGATTTGAATGCGATCGCCCAATTTGACCTCCAGCTTTTTAGACGTGCAAACTTCGCCATTTACCTGCACGTGACCTTGCTCAATCAGCTTTTGCAGTCGCGATCGAGATAAATCGGTAACTCGATCAGCGAGATAGCGATCAAGGCGATCGGGGGTTTCTTCGACAGAGAGATCAATTTGAGAAGACAATTCTTGAGCAACCTAATAATCCAACTTCATCTATTGTCTGATATTCACCAGGATTGCTGAAAATGATTACCGATAAAAGCTAGAGAATTGATTACCGATAAAAGCTAGAGAATTGAGAACTTTTACGATAAGTAGCGCTCCATCACAAAGTTTATAAGTTTGACCCCTCGACACTCGACTTCTTGGGGTTTGACGATCGCAAATCCCCGGTGTTCAAAAAAGGGACGGGCGGTAATGCTGACTTCAACAAATAAGCGAGACAGTTGTAATTGAGTAGCTTGAGTGACGATCGTATCCAACAATTGCGTTCCCACACTCTGACCCTGAAAGTCTTTGTGAGTGTAGAAACAATCGATGTGACCATCGGGTTCAAACTCTGCAAACCCAACAATTTTCCCGTTGTGGTCAGCAACAAAGGTCTGTTTTGTGTCTTGTCGTTTTACCCATTTGTCTACGGTCATGGTGTCAGGTGCCCAAGCGTTAACTTGTTCTTGAGAATAGTCTCTGATATTAATTGTATGAATAGTTTCATAGAACAATTTCATGATTTCAGAGGCATCTTGTTGAGTAGCTTGTCTGATTTTCATGGGGATGAATAGCGATCGCTAGAGAACCGCTTCTAACTTACAAAATTTAGGGCTTTATGTGCCTAAAAATTGTGGGCGGCAGTCAGATAGAGTTTCGTGTAGGTTTACCACGCTGCCAATTACGACGATCGCAGGTGCCCCAAATCCCTTCGCTTCGACTTGAGCGGCGATCGTCTCTAAGGTTCCAATCAATTCTTCTTGTTCAGGTCGAGTGCCCCAGCGCACCAATGCGATCGGCGTTTTGGCACTCAATCCTGCTTGTTGAAGCTGCCCTGTAATGTAGGGCAAATTGTGAATGCCCATGTAAATCACGATCGTTTCAGACCCGTGCGCGATCGCTTGCCAATTCACCGCAGGGCGATATTTTCCGGCTTCTTCGTGCCCCGTCACAAACGTCACCGACGAGCTATGAGACCGATGAGTCAGCGGAATGCCAGCATAAGCAGGAGCCGCAATGCCAGAAGTCACTCCTGGAATCACCTCGACGGGAACCCCGGCTTTTACGAGATCCTGCATCTCTTCGCCGCCGCGACCAAACACGAAGGGATCGCCGCCTTTGAGACGCACGACGATCGCCGCAGTCTTCGCTCTATCAACTAATACTTGCGTAATCTCTTCTTGCACCATTGAGTGCCGTCCTCGTCGCTTGCCTGCGCTGATTTGCTCGGCGTTTGGGTTGATCATTGCCAAAATCGGCGCACTGACTAACGCATCATAAACGACGACATCCGCGCACTCTAGTAAGCTTTTGCCTTTGAGCGTCATCAAGCCCGGATCGCCGGGCCCTGCGCCCACCAAATAAACTTTGCCCAAGCACTTTGGCTTGTTGGACATGAGAGCGGCATCAGAGTTAAGAGTCATCAAATAAGGCAGTTAGAGAATTGAGTAGATGAGTACTGTCATTAACGCTAGACAGTTAGCGGCTCAAGAGTTGCAGTCTTAGATACCGATTAAGACAAAATAATTACAGCGACGGATTCGCAGTTATCTCTTTTGGGGATTGTAGACTCAAATCTAAAACCAGGTCAGCCAAGCGATCGCTCACTTCTAGCGGTGTCGCCAAGTCAAGCTCTAAGTTTGGAAACTGCTGAGACAGTTGATCAACCGCTTGAGCGATCGTGCCTATAATTCCTCCAGTAAACAAAAAGTAAGGCAAAATCGCAATTTTCTGATGTCCTGACTGAGCCAATTCTTGCAGACGGGCTTCTAGCTTGGGAGCCACTGACCAATAGGCAGAAACCGCTCCTATTTTCGATGCTAACGTCTCGACGGACTGATTTCCTCCCGATCGCCGACTGCCGTGTGACATCAAAATATAGGCATCGGCAGAGCGTTGAGCGAGACGATTAGCCAGAAGATTTTCCATACCTGGATGGGTGCCGATGTGAGGAGATAGGGCGATCGTGACCGTTTCCCCTAGCGTTTGTTGAGCAATTTTGACCTGTTCAGGAATATCTTCCATCACATGAACGCCTGGAATCAAAAAGAGCGGCACGATTTGAATGTGACGAACATTTTGTGCGATCGCGGTTTGACTAAACTGCTGAATTTGCTCGTGTAGAGGCAAAGGAGCGCATTCTAAAACAGCCGCCCCAACTAAAGCCAACGGTGTATCGGATTGCATTTTGTGCTGCACTCGTTGAGCAAGTTGCGCGATCGCCGCTTGCGGACGCGGATCTCGGCTCCCGTGAGACACTAGCAGATAAGCAGAAGATTGCGACAAAACCAAACCTATAGACAATTCTTAAAGTCTATAGATTCTACCCCAACGAACTTCTGTTTGTGGTTCTTAGCTGCATCCATAATAGAGGGGCACATTCAGAAAGGCAGGTCACAGAATGACTGCATCCACTGTTGCCCCTTTACAAGAACTAGAAGCCGACTTGCCAGAAGGCATGGAATTTGTCGATGGAAACCTGATTGAGAAGACAGGAATGACCCTTAAACACAGTTCGGCGCAAGCAGCTTTGGCAGCCGAATGGAGAAGCTATGGTTTTTCTAGTGGGCAAGGGGGAAAAGCTTACACAGAAGCCACTTGCCAAACTGATAAACAGAAGCGTCGCCCTGACGTGGCTTATTTAACGGCTGAACTGATTCAGCAATTTGGTGAGCCAGCCATGTTTCCTCAAAGCTTTCCGCTAATTGCAGAAGTAGCTTCACCCGACGATAGTGCCGAAGCGTTATTTGCGAAGGCACGAGAATATTTGCGATCGGGCAGTCAAGAAGTCTGGCTGTTGTTTCCTGAAACGTTGCTCGTGATCATTGTTACGCCGCAAAAATGGTTAGTGTTTGCAGAAGCAGAAACCGCCAGCACTCAAGCAATTTTGCCAGGATTCAGCATTTCTGTAAAAGTGCTGTTTGCTTGATTGCGCTCCTGTAGATGGGTTTTTCGTTCGATCGTTCCTCCCGCATATCTTCCCAACTTACAGCTTTGGTGGTCGTCATATATGACCGATCGGGTCTACCCACTTAACTGAATGGAGGCAGGTGACTTCGGCAACCCCACCAAGATTTCTCAACCGTCCGTTGCAATACGGTGTCCCAGGGAGTAGCCTGCTTCACAACCTCAACACAGCATCCAGTTTTCGTCTTAAGATTGCTTTCAGTAGCTCAACCTTCGGAGGAGTTAACTTAGGCAACAAAATGTCGGTGAAGGTATCACTTCCGTCAAAGTCTATACCTGCATCACCATCTATAGCGGCTTTGAGTGATATTGCCTGTCTGCCGTCTAAGTCTGCGAAGTAATGCATTATCACCAAGCTAATGTTTCGTTGAGGATGGTTCGGGACATCGACTGTTTTTAGGCGTGTTGTAAGTTCAATATTATGAAGTAAAGCATCTTGAATAACCCAAATTGTCTGTCCGCCCCATTCGTAAGATAGGGCTGTTTTTGCGAATAGCTGCGTCACCATGCGCCCCCAAACTTGGCGCTTATTAATTCCTGGACTACTATGTTCAGAAACCAACAAAGCATTACGAAATGCACTTCGCATATCTGTAGAATTCTCAGTATCAGAGCCACTTGTACTAGCGGTCATAATTTCCAAAATGAAGAGATTGGAAAGATCTGGCAGAAGAATTGAAATGTCAGCTAGATCTCGTCGAGCGTCTTGAAAATAACCACTTTTCTTTGCTGCTCTGACGAGATCATCTAAATCGTTTTCAGTTGAGCCGACAAAATCGCTTTGTTTCAGTAGATTCCTGAGAGAAGTCACAGCCAACGGAGCTAAAACATAGTCAAAGTGGTAGTTGATTTCAGCATCTTCTACCCGATGCTTCAAAGAGACTTCTGCCCAAGCGCCGATATCAGTATCATGAGGCAAACCCGCCTGAATCAGCAAAGCACGCTCATACGGCTGTAAAGCACGATTCGCAGCAGGAATATCTTGACCGTCAAACTTTGCGGCGAATAATCTTCGTGGGCATACAACCCAGATATCCTTACCTGCTTGAATTGAACATACGCCAGGTATTACCTCTGTAATATCACTATTGAAGTAGTGTGTTAGGGGTTCCTGCTGCGTTAGCTTAATTTTGGTTTGATAGCGATTGCCACCGCCATCACAAGTTGCACCCATAAACGGACATTGACGAGACTTTCGTATCGCCTCTACTTTTTGACTTCGGTCATCCATTGGAAAACCAAATAATTCATAAATCGTAGGCATAAATGAGTATTGCTTCTAATGGCATCAGCAGCTAGACATTTACAAACGGTTTCCTTGAAGATTTACTAAGGACTTTTTCCCTAGCAATAAATTCCAAGACTTCTTTCGCAATAGCACAAGCAACAGGCGGAGGTACAGAATTAGCTATTTGGCGATGTTGATCTAGGTGTCGTACCCTACCTGAACGCCCCCGAACAGGACCTTTTAAGAAATAGTTATCAGGATAGCCATGAATACGCATATACTCGCGTGGAGTCAGATACCTATCTTCAATAGGATGAAAGAAAATTTCCCCGCACCTTAAGGTCAGTGAAAGTTTAGAAAAGGAAAGCCTGCGAAATTTCGTTGTGTCCTTTTTGGTCAATCTGCATCTCTGAGTTTCTGGAAGATGTAGTTCTCTAGCCAAAAAAGAACCTTCAGGCACTCCATGAATACGCCTTCTATCTCCTGCTGGTGTTATATCTATATGACTGTCTTCAGGCTGATTATCTTTGTCTTTTGAAGGACTACCTAATCCCTTTAAAGCCTCTCCAACTGTTGTACATTGCTTAATAGGAAATAACGAAAACTGAATGTCTAATTTTCCGTGGGTTGGCAATGGAAAGTCGAAGCATGTTCCGCTCTCTGTGGCAACTATAAAAACTCTTTCTCTAGTTTGAGCTACGCCATAGTTTGCAGAGTTGATAATTTGTAACTTTAACTTATATCCCAATTCTTCGATCTGACCTATAAGCGATTCACAAACGCCCCCAACTTTCCCAAGCTGGTCTAAGGCTTTCAATACACCTTTGACTTGCTCAATAACAATTACCTTGGGTTTTAAAGCTTTAGCAAATCTAACAAACTCAAACAGAAGCAAGCCCCGTTCATCCTCCAAGGAGCCATGTTTACCAGCTTGAGAGAAGCTTTGACAAGGACTACCACCAAATAATAGATCTAGCTCACCAGTTTGCAATCCTAAGTCTGCCTTTAGCTGAGATGGATCGACCTGCCTTATATCTTTCTCAAAAAGAACAGTTTTCAAACCTTCTCTCTCAATAGCGCTTCGCAAAGTCTGGCAACAGTGGGGATCGACTTCAATGCAGGCTAATACCTCAAAGCCCGCTTGACGAACACCAATATCCATCCCACCCGCACCAGAAAAAAGAGATAGAGCAGAAAACGTAGGCATAAGACCAGTACAAAGGCTTTTGTCTTTCCACAAGACTCACACAGTATCACAAAAGACCTGATGCTCTCAAATAAATTTATGGTAGCAATAAAAACAGGTTCACTGCCTTGCAGTTTACCAAGGAAGTAGGATAGTCAAATCACTCACTTTAGGGCAAGAAACCTGTGGCTCGAAAACGCTTCATCATTGAGATGGGAATGGGAGTCGATCAACATGGACAAGAACCCACAGTTGCGGCGGCTCGTGCTGTCAGAAACGCGATCGCGCACAATGCCCTCCCCGGTATCTGGGAAGTTGCAGGTTTAGATCACCCCGATCAAATGATCGTCGAAGTTCAGGTAGCGGTGCCTTATCCCGAAAAGGTGCGAGAGGCAGAGGTGTTGGCGGTTTTGCCGTTTGGACAGAAAACCCTCACCGTTACGACAGGTGGAATGGTGGTGCAGGGGCGAGCGATCGCAGAATTCAACGACAAAAATGACGAGATGCTAATCGCAGTTGCTGCCGTGACCGTGTATATCGAGCAAGACGATTGAGATAGCGTGAGTTAGCAGATTTATGTACGGGCATGGCACTGCTGTGACCATTGACCTTGCAAATAGCCGACATGATTTAATTCACAATCCTAAGCAGGTTTCCAAGTGCCGTGAAACCCTAATGGAATCACTTCGGGTAATGCTAGACGACACACAGGCTGATCATTTAGGCGATCGCTGTCAAAGATCCAAACTTCGCTACGATCGCGGTTGCCATCATAAACGACTGTGACAATCCAGCCTTGATCGGGGTTCTCGACATCGGGGGCATAAATCGGCTCCATTGGATAGCGATTTTCACCTAAATCAGCTTCCATCAACTCTCCGGTTTTTTGGTCGAAACGAGCGATCGAGCCAAAAAAGTCTTGAGTCGAGTCAACGCCTCGACGGTGGAGTAACAAATAGGTCGTGCGATTAAATTGACCTACTTCTTGAGGTTTCACCACTGGAAATTCACAGGAGCGATCGAGCAATTCATGCGTCTCGATCGTTTCTCCAGTCAGCGGATTTAATCGAATTTGCCACAGTGTTGATTTAGATGATGTGTGGGTTTTACCTGTTGAGACTTCTTTGAGATATTGGTTAGTGTTGAAGTTATCATATCGAATCACGTCAATCACTGCGTCTCCATTAGCGTTAATAAAACCGTTGCCAAAGTGCCACTGATACCAGGGCTGTGTTTCACCTCGGCTCACTAAGTCTAGAGAGTCGCGATCGAAGACTAAAATCTGCGTTCCCTGCTCTGGCTTCCACTGAAATGAGTCACTAAAACTTTTGAGCTTGAGCAGCAGAGGCACAGCATTCAATCGTACGGGCGGAATGAAGAAGATCAGATAGCGCCCCGCCATCACAAAGTCGTGAATCAATGGCAACCCATCTAGCTCAACGCTGCTTTTTTGTTTGAGGGTGCCGTCAGCATCTACGCGATAGACATTTAGCATTGCCTCTTTGCCAAAACTCACCCCAAAATTGTAAATATCGCCTGTTTGCAAATCGCGTTTGGGATGGGCAGAAAACGGCAATGACTTAGGCAGCCCGTTTAAATCGTGAAGTCCATAAGTCTCTAGTGTTTCTGGATCAAGTGCGTAAGGGTGTCCGCCTTCCCAAAGGGCAAGGAGCCGATCGCTTTGAGAACCGCCGGACAACGCCAACACCGATGTATTGCCTGCATTTTTTGTGGGCTTAAATCGCTCCCAAAACGCGCCTGGCGGGTTCATCCCATAGCCTCCATAGATGAATCGCCTCGCTTGTTCTTCGGCTTGATATTCGGCAGATTGCACATAGCGATAAACGCCCGTTGCCCCTGCCCTAGTGAAGTGGACACCGAGAATTGCCCCATCTCCATCAAACCAATGCCCGACGCGCTGCCCACCCCGTTCTAGCCGTCCGGGGCCGTTGCGGTAGAGCGACCCGCGCAAGCCTGCCGGAATCGCCCCTGACAAAACCGTGAGTGGAGACGGCTCAAACCCCTTTGCCGTATGCAATATCGCCTTTGCCCAAGATGTTGTTTGCGGGAGACTGATCACGGTTTGTTTCCTAATGCTGTCGCTATGCTAACGGGTTTGGGTGGGCGATCGCCGCTTCAGAAAGTCGGCGTTGCAGAACGAGGAGATGAAATGGCTGTAGGGGTAGCGCCCCCGTGCCTACCCCTGACGGCGGGCAACCACGGGGGGATTGTCCCTACCCACATTCTTCGTCAGGTTTAGGGTTATTTATCTGGTAGCAAATCTTTCGCTACTAATTTTTTTTGAATGGCAAAGATCGCGGCCTGAGTCAGATCGGGCACCTTCAGTTTGTGCAAAATCGAATGAACGTGAACTCTGACTGTGCCCGGCGCAATGTAGAGCATTTCAGCAATTTCCTGATTGGTTTTGCCAGAAGCTACGAGGGCGAGAATTTCTTGTTCACGCCGAGTTAAAGGATTTGCAGTGGGGGTTTCTGCGATCGTCACGGCTGGGTTATTTTCAAACAAATCTCTAATCTCAGTGGTTGCCGTCGAATCCCACCACGAGGCCCCAGCCGCGACTGAGCGAATCGCTAAGATCAGTGTTTTAGAATCAATTCCTTTGAGGCAATAGCCTTGCGCTCCTGCCTCGATTAAACGATGAATTAGAGATTTTTGAGTGCGGGATGTCAACACCAAGATCGACAGATCAGGCTGCTGTTGTTTGATTTGACGACACGCTTCGACTCCGCCAATTCCGGGTAAGCCAATGTCTAACAACACAATATCGACCTGATGCTGCTTTGCCAACTCAACCGTCGTTTCACCATCTTCTGCTTCTGCAATGATCTCTAGCCCTGGCTCTTGTTGCAGACACATTCTTAAACCGAGCCGAAAAAGTTCGTCATCTTCGGCTAAGAGAATTCGTAAGGGATCGGAGAGCATTTCAGCTAAATTAAAGACGGTTGAAATGGCAAAACGGGCAGACGAAACGCAAACAGTGCCCCGTGAGGCACATAGTTCGCTGCCCAGATTGTACCGTTGTGTGCGTCGATAATTTGGCGAGTTAGATAAAGTCCTAGCCCGGAACCTCTGGCTTGACGATCGCTGCACCCTTGATAAAATCGCTCAAACAAATAGGGCAGTTCTTCAGGAGTGATCCCAGCTCCGGTGTCGATGATTTTGACCGTTTGGTGAGCAGAACCTGCGTCTAAAACGACTTCTATTTTGCCCCCTCGCGGTGAGTGGTTAATGGCATTGGTTAAAAGGTTGACAAAGACTCGTTGAAGCTGAAATGCATCGCCATTCACCCAGAGAAACTTGCGGAAATCTGAAGCGCCGTAGCTCAATGAAATATGAACGCGACGACTGGTTGCCAACGTCCTTAAAGTTGATACTACGTCTTCGGCAATTTTGACTAAATCGACAGGTGCGAGTTGAAGCGTTAACCCTTCTGTGTCATTGCGATAGATGTCTAAAAGCGTTTCGACTAGCTGCAAGCTGGTTTGATGGCTGCGAGTCATGGTTGCCAAAACGGTTTGTTGAATCGGCAACACTCGCCCGAAATCTTCACGCTGAAGCGCGTTTAGAGTCTCGATCGCGCCCAGTAATGGTGTTTTTAGATCGTGGGTCAAGGTAGACGCAAAATCTTCTCGAACGCTGGCAATCTTTTCTTGCGTTTGAAGTTTTGCTTGTTGCTGTAAAAGCCTTTCTTGATAGAGACGGTTACGATCGCTGAGAAACCCCGTTACCAGCAGCGCTAATATCACGATTAGCCGATTTGCAACCATTGGCGGCTGCACCACATCCCCACTAGGAACCCACACATTTAACAGGGTGAGTAGGCAACCAATGAGCGTGGTTTTTAGAGCAGCGACTCCGCCAAAACGAGCGTTGACGATCAGAATCGGGCCAATGTATAGATAACCAAACACGTAGTTTGACGGCGTGGCAAACTCCAGCCCTGCAACTGCCGCAAACAGTCCGATGATTAGCCAGATCTCATTTAGATGCAGAGATTTTAATCGTGCGATCGGTTTGAGCGGTGGCATCAGTTATTCAAAACGCGATATAGAAAGTCTAGATCTAATTTGAGTGTTTAGTTAATGTTTGGATCACGCTATATTTCCAGATATAGAGTTTAACTAAACACTCTAAATGGTTTCAGCTCTCAAGATAGTTTGACAAATATACAGTCACATAAACATAAAAATATACCTTGAAGTTTTTTACAAAGTCTTCCATGATTGGTTTTGTAAATAATTAGGTGATTAGCTAAAACAATCATTTAATACCAATTTGCATTGGCGCAACAGATCCGCATGAGAGCACGACATGTCGTGCCCCTACGCAATCATTTAACTGTTGAGGATGATTTAGTTTTAGCAATCACATACCCGATCAAAAATTTAAGCTGATTGTATTGGAGTTTATCGAACCCATGCTTCAAGGGTGGATTCAAATTGCATTAACGCTGCTGATCGTGGTAGCGATTACTCCCTTTCTGGGAGGGTATATGGCTCGTGTTTTTCAAGAACAAAGAACGATTCTCGACCCTATTTTGAATCCCGTTGAGCGAGTTCTCTACTCATTAGCGGGCGTTCAAGCCAAAGAGAATATGACGGGCTGGCAATATGCACGAGCGATCGTCTACGCCAACATCGCGATGGCACTCTTGCTGTTTTTGATCATCATGAGTCAGGGTTGGTTGCCCCTCAACCCGACCGGGATCGGTGCCCCCACCTGGGATACGGCACTGCACACTACCATTTCATTTATCACCAACACCAATCAGCAGCATTATTCTGGCGAAACTTACATGAGCTATGCCTCCCAGATGTTGGGGCTTGGCTATCATATGTTCACATCGGCGGCGACAGGGCTGGCAGTTGGCATTGCCTTTATTCGCGGCTTGACGGGCAGACCGTTGGGCAACTTTTATGTCGATTTGATCCGGGGCATTACCCGAATCTTGCTGCCAATTAGCATTGTTGGAGCGATCGTGTTGATTGCGTCAGGGGTGCCCGAAACTTTGGCAGGTGCCGCGATCGTGCCGACGTTAGAAAATCCTGCACTCAGTCAAGCGATCGCGCGTGGCCCAGTCGCTCACTATGAGATCATCAAGCAGCTTGGCGAAAACGGCGGCGGCTTTTTTGCCATTAACTCCGCTCACCCTTTTGAGAATCCAAACCCATTCACAAATCTGATTCAAATTGTGGGAATGGTGACTATTCCTACGTCTTTGATTTATACCTATGGCGTGTTTGCTAACAATCGCAAGCAAGCCTGGTTGGTATACGGAATGGTGTTTGTGATCTATGTGGTGTTTATTGGCGTGACGGCGATCGGAGAATATCAAGGCAATCCTGCGGTCAATGCACTCCTGGGCGGACAAGCTCCCAATTTAGAGGGCAAAGAAGTCCGGTTTGGCTGGGCGCAATCGGCACTATTTGCGGCAACAACGACGGGCACAATGTGCGGCGCGGTGAATAGTCTGCACGATTCATTTATGCCCAATGGTGGGTTTGTCACCCTGTCTAACATGTTTCTGCAAATCATTTGGGGCGGACAAGGCACCGGAACTGCTTATCTGTTTGCTTATCTGATTTTGGCAGTGTTTGTTACCGGGTTAATGGTGGGACGCACTCCTGAATTTTTGGGACGCAAAATCGAAAAGCGGGAAGTCGTGTTAGCCAGCTTTCTGATTTTATTAGTGCATCCGATCGCGATTCTGATTCCAGGTGCGATCGCACTGGCATTCCCAGACCAACTCGCAGGCATTAGTAATCCTGGTTTCCACGGGTTATCTCAGGTGATTTATGAGTACACCTCTGCGGCGGCTAACAACGGCTCTGGGTTTGAAGGATTAGCCGATTCTCAACCGTCTCCGTTAGCGATCGCCAATGGCACTGCCACTAGCGCTACTGCTCTATGGTGGAACCTCAGCACTTGTTTTAGTCTGCTGGCAGGACGATTTGTTCCGATCGGGGCACTGCTGTTGCTGGCAGATAGTATGTCTCGCAAACAACCCGTGCCGATGACAACTGGCACGCTTCGCACTGACACAGGTCTGTTTACCGGAGTCACGGCTGGCACCATTTTGATTCTCGGCGCACTGACGTTCTTTCCAATTTTGGCACTTGGCCCGATCTCAGAAGCGTTTCAAATCGCTAGAGGAATCGGCTAGCTGGGCGTTAATTTTTCTGCATTTGATCAGCCTTTTTTGATGCTATTGACTATTGACGACAGACCCAAAATTTATGCAAACTCCCCAGGATTCGACCCGTCCTTCTCGTTTAAGCACTCCGAGCGGCTCCCGCGAGAGTCGGAGACACACGCCCAAAGCCGATATGCGGGGTTTATATCAACGAGCCATCCACGACTCGTTTGTCAAACTCGACCCGCGCACTGAGGCGAAAAACCCCGTAATGTTTGTGGTTTGGGTCGGCACGATCGTGACTTTTTTAGTGACGATCGACCCAAATTTGTTTGGCACTGTTCAGGCAGATCCGGGACAACAACGCTTACTCAACGGCGTGATTACGTTCATTCTATTTTTCACATTAGTGTTTGCTAACTTTGCAGAAGCCGTTGCCGAAGGGCGCGGTAAAGCTCAAGCAGACGCTTTGCGCTCAACGCGATCGGACACGGTTGCCCGCAAACTTTTAGCCGATGGTTCCGTTCAAGAAGTCAGTTCTACGGCACTGCGGAAAGGCGATCGCGTCAAAGTGGTTGCGGGTGACATGATTCCGGCAGACGGTGAAGTCGTGACAGGTGTCGCGGCGGTAGACGAGTCCGCCATCACGGGAGAATCTGCGCCCGTCCTCAAGCAGCCAGGGACGGACATTGCCAGTTCGGTCACGGGCGGTACGCGCATTCTTTCAGATGAACTGATTATTAATGTCACGTCTGATCCGGGTCAGGGTTTTATCGATCGCATGATTGCCCTAGTTGAAGGCGCAGAACGCAGCAAAACGCCTAACGAAATCGCGCTCACCGTGTTGCTATCAGTGTTAACGCTCGTGTTTTTGATTGTGGTCGCAACCGTTTCGCCATTGGCAAATTATGTGCAGGCCCCGACGACGATCGCGATTCTAGTTTCGCTGCTGGTGGCGTTAATTCCGACGACGATCGGGGGCTTGTTAAGCGCGATTGGTATTGCCGGGATGGATCGAGTCGCTCAATTTAACGTCATCGCCACATCAGGTCGAGCTGTCGAAGCCTGCGGCGATGTCGGTACTCTTGTACTCGATAAAACAGGCACCATTACGCTCGGCAATCGTCTCGCCGATGAATTCATCCCAGTCAACGGTCATTCTCTTGAGGAGATGTCACAGATCTGTCTCGCTGCCAGTGTCTTTGATGAAACGCCTGAAGGTCGCTCGATCGTTTGGCTGGCTGAAAAGAACGGCGCTGAAGTTGATTTCAAAACCGACGATGCAGAAGGGCTAGAATTCTCAGCAAGAACGCGCATGAGCGGCACAAATCTACCCGACGGACGCGAAGCTCGAAAAGGGGCAGTCGATGCGATTAGAGGCTTTGTCCGTTCAAGAGGCGGCAAGGTTCCTTCTCAGCTTGATGAAGCTTACGAGCGGGTATCTAGACTGGGTGGAACGCCGCTGGCTGCCTGTCTCAACGACGATATTTATGGAGTGATTTATCTCAAAGACATTGTAAAGCCAGGATTGCGAGAACGGTTTGACCAACTGCGCCGCATGGGTGTGAAGACGATCATGCTCACGGGTGACAACCGGATCACCGCTTCAGTCATCGCTCAAGAAGCGGGTGTTGATGATTTTATTGCGGAAGCCACCCCCGAAGACAAAATTGACGTGATTCGCAAAGAGCAGTCAGAAGGCAAGCTTGTTGCGATGACCGGAGACGGCACCAATGATGCACCTGCCTTGGCTCAAGCAAACGTGGGTGTGGCGATGAACTCTGGCACCCAAGCGGCAAAAGAAGCGGCCAACATGGTGGACTTGGATTCTGACCCCACCAAGCTGATTGATTTGGTAACGATCGGCAAGCAACTCTTGATCACACGCGGCGCGCTAACTACTTTCTCGATCGCCAACGACATTGCAAAATATTTTGCGATCATTCCCACTATTTTTGCGGCGGCTGGCATTGGCGCACTCAACATTATGGGGTTAAAAAGTCCTCAGTCTGCGATCATTTCAGCGTTGATTTACAACGCGCTGATTATTCCGGCTCTGATTCCATTAGCGTTAAAAGGAGTGCAATTTCGTCCGTTAACAGCAGACCAACTACTGCGCCGTAATATTTTAATCTATGGCGTTGGCGGTGTGGTTGCTCCTTTTATCGCAATCAAGATCATCGATCTGATCATTCCATTTTCTTAAGCAAGAATTTCTGAACTAGTCCACACGATTTTGACTTTAACTGCTATGAAACTTATCCATTTACCCCACATACCCAAACAGACTCAAATCATCGAAACCGTGGCCGAAATCTGGTCTGAATGGCGCAGGCAAAAACTTCCGCTTTATCTATTTTTGGGGCTGTGTTTTAACCTGGTGCTGGCACCTGCTGTTTTTGCCGCTACTGGTGGAGAGTTTTCTCGCACTCAAGCTTACTGGCTGGCGGCACTGGGTCTGGTGACGATCGCCCTGGCCATCTATCTATTTTTTGTCATGTTTGTACCGGAGAAATTCTAATGAGTTTTGCACGTGAGGCAGGTAGAGCCGTTCGATCTACGTTGGTGCTTTGGGTTTTGACTGCGATTATTTACCCGTTTGCGATGATTGCATTTGGGCAGATTGTTTTTCCCTTTCAGGCAAACGGAAGCTTGCTCAAAAACGCTCAAGGTCAAGAAGTGGGTTCTGCGCTGATCGGTCAACCTTTTACGTCCGATCGCTACTTTAACAGCCGCCCCAGCACGACTAGCTACAGCACTGCCGATCCCAAAAAAGATGAGGCAGGCATTCTACAAACAGGCGTATCGGGAGCGAGTAATTTGGCTCCTAGCAACCCAGCCCTTTTAGACCGGATCAGAGGCAAAAGTGACCCTGATCTCGCAAAGGCGATCGAGGGCGATCTGCCCCGTCTGCAAAAGGCGAGTGTTAAGCCAACGGCAGATTTAGTTTATACGTCTGGTTCTAGCCTTGACCCCCACATTACGCCCGAAGCAGCAACGGCACAACTCGATCGAGTTGCTAAAGCACGTAGCCTACCACCCAACCAGGTTGAAACATTAATTGCTCAAAACACTGATGGGCGGTTTTTGGGACTTTTTGGAGAGCCGGGTGTCAATGTATTGAAGCTGAACTTAGCGTTAGATGCACTGAGTCCAACTTAGTAATCAAATCGATGTAGGGATATTTACAGAATGTCCCTACAAGGATCTTTACAGTGTAGTGACTTGCGAAACTTTCTTATTAGATGCAGCGATCATGCCCATAATCAAACTAGCAGCAATCGCAGTGTAAATAATGTCTTGACTGTTGTAACCTCAATGGCATTGTTCGGGAACGACGATCGGTTTCTGAGGATTGGTGAGATCGAGTTTCATCGGAGTAACTGTAGTGTCTCGTCCATTTCCATCGCGGATCATGACGCTGAAAATTGGGGTTCCCTTTTTGGATTGCGTGATCGTGTTGACGAATGGAAAATTGAGGTTTTGGTGTTTGATGACTTGGGGCGATCGATAACCTGGTTTAGACCAACAGAAGAGGTAGGCACCGTCCATGCTACGGGCAGCATACATTAAGTAAGACCGCTGTTGAGTTTTGAAGGCGAACTGGTAATCGATCTCGAAGCCGTCGGAAGGGGATTCGGGTGCTGCAATTTTTTGACAGGTGTTGTTGACCCAAGTTCCACCAGCATGAGCAGGCGCGCTCGTACTCGCAATCAGAGTAGCCGCGATCAGGCTTATGACTAGCAACTGATTTCTCATAAGTTTAGCCGTTGAAAATGGGTGTATTTTATGTTGAGTGACGATCGAAACCAAATCTACTATTCCCATTTACGTTTGATTGTCCACTCGTTTTTGATGTCGATTTATTACTCAGCTAGTGGTTTAGGCAAGGCATAAACGTCACCGCCCTGCCCCAAAGCAAATCGAAGTGACTGAGACAAATCTTTGCTGCACAGCGCTAAGAAGATGATTAAAGCCGCCAGAGCCAGCGTTGAGGCAACGCCAAACGCGCCACGATAGCCCACTCGATCGACAACCACTCCCAAGATTGTTCCAGCAAGGGCAATTTCCAGGTCAAATCCGTTCATAAAGAGACCTAAAACCCGTCCCCGTTCGTGAGGGTGACAGCGATCGACAACCAGCGCGATCTTGATTGGCAAAAACGTTCCGCCCCCAATTCCTTCTAGGGAGCATCTCACTTCTGCGATGAGTATCGATACTCAGTGATAAAAAGCCAAACGGATTGGGCGGCTGAAGGGACAAGCGTTAGTGCAAGCGCGGCAGGCGGTTTATGGCTGTCTTAAAGCGAATGATTACGACCCGAAAAGCCTCAACCAGCAGCGTCAAACCCCTACATTTTGGATGAAGAGTCCGGCGTTAATCTTGCCCTGTTGTTTCAGACCCTTCAGCCCCTCTCTAAGCCAGAGCGAATCGCAAATATTGCCGCTGGGGTGTAGGCAATGAGTAATGAGGAAGCTCATTATTGGTTTGCTAAAGTGAGCAATGGTAAGCAGAATCAGGCGCTGAGAGCCATTCGGGTATTGTTAGGAGACTAGATGACGCGCACTCCCCATGACGAGTTTGCAAAATATTATTTGCGTGAGTTGTTGGAGCCACTGGGCAAGATTGAGATTTCGCGCCAGCTTAAGAGTGAAACTCGATATGCGGATCTCTGGTTTAGTCCTGACTCTGCCACCGATCGCGAGCGTCAAAGGCTTGGATTGCTCGGTCGGCTGGTGGATCGCCCCTGTCTGATCGAACCGTTTCGTAACCCTGCGGCAAAATCAGAAGCTCGGAGTTGTCTTGGCAAACTATTCTCACTGTTCGCGGAACTAGAGCGCAAAGCGAAACGGGAAAAGCAATCTCTGAACGAAAACAATCTGCCGCTGCTTTGGATTCTGGTTCCTACTGCTTCACCGGAGTTTCGTAAGGGGCTGGGGGCGAAAAAGAGAGGGTCTACGATCGCATCTGGAATTTATGACTTTCCAGAAATTTACCGAGGTGGATTGATTGTGATCCACCAATTGCCCCGTAATGAAGATACTTTGTGGCTCAGGCTGTTGGGTCGCGGGCAAGTTCAGAAACAGGCAATAGAAGAGTTCACTGCTTTGCCAGAAAGCCATCCTTTGCGCGAAAATGTAGAGGAGCTATTGGGAAACTGGCGTGCGATTTTGGAGAGTCGGAATCGCTTAACAGACGAAGAGGAGGAACTGATTGTGAACTTATCACCTGCTTACTTACAGAAACGCGAGGAATGGAAGCGAGAAGGCATTGAGCAAGGCATTGAGCAAGGCATTGAGCAAGGCATTATTAGAGAACGTCGCACCACGATCGAGGCTCTCTTCAGAAATCGTTTTGGATCGTTAGATGAACCACTGCTTCAGGTTTTGTCGGCTTTGCTGCGATTATCAGATGCAGAGTATGAGGCAGAACTGCCTCAACTGTTCCAAGTATCACGGGAAGATTTAATCGATCGGTTTATCGACGTTTAAATCTTGCTGGAGTGATGTCTCAATCGTCGTTACTACATTACAAAAAAACACGATTGTTGAAATTGAGCCATTCATCTACGATCGGAAAATTCTACCCAATCTTCGATGATCCACTGAGTGAGAGAAATAATAGTTTTCTGGAGTTTTCCAGTGGATCACGTTGCCACCTTAAGCACCCATAAAAACTTGAGGCATTTGTTCAAAATTTAGGTTATTCTTCTTATTCCACATTTCGCACTCCATCCTTGGCTATGACTCTGTTTGTGTCTGCAATGACGTTTAGTGAGCGGCTCCGTTTCAAGCGTCAGAGGAGTCGGGTTCGCCAAAAAGACTTGGTGGAAATGTTGGGTTTGAGTCCGCAGACGGTTAGCGCCTGGGAAACTGGGAGGAGCCTTCCGAAACTAACGCCGCTTCAGATGCAAATCTGTGTAAAAAGCTGAATTGCCCACTTGATGAACTCGTGCAATATCAAGCAATCGCAGAAGCTTCTTAGGTTGTCGCAATTTCGGTGCGATCGGATCGAGCTTCGTCTAAAGGACTTGGGTCGCTGTACGCCACAGGGGAAGCAAGCGTCTAGAATAACAACGGACGAGACGCTTGTAGCCAACATGACAACCCGAAAATCCGTGTTCATTGAAAAGATGATACCTGTGACGCTCCTCAATGAGCAGGTGTACTATGAGCATGGAGCAACCCGTTTAAAGGGCTGCCTCGGTGGTATTCGCGCAAGCCGCTGTCGTTTAGTCGAGCGAGTGTGTTGGGTCGCTGCTGCCTGCGGATGTCTCGCTGGAGGAATTTGAGTATCTGCTGGTTACATTGGGTGAAAGATGGCGTGTTTGGCGAGGATGATGCACCGTTTGGGCAGCCCACCCCCGCTACCAACGGGTCGGTCATCCGCAATTTTGTGATTAACCTCTTCCGACAGCATGGCTATCCCGGAATTACGAAAGCCCAACGCTTGCTAGAGCATGATTTGGATGCCCTCTTTGGTCTGCTGACAATGAATTAGCCCTACCAAAGAGAGGGGCTTTCAATTCTCTAATGCAAAACTTTTAAGTGCTTTTCAACAGAATTACTCGAAGAACTCTTATCAACAGAATCCAAAGTTGGTTGCTGTTAAGCGATCGATTAATTCACTCTGATTAACAATGTTTGATTGGCGCTTTAAAATTGTTTAAGCAAGAAACGTATTGATTGTCACTATTAAGAAATGTTTATAGGTAGACAAAAGAAATTCTGTCTGATTAGAACCATGTCCGCTGTGTCAGAAGGCTAGGGTGAAATGGAGTATGAGAAACTTGAGGAATAATTGTTAATAGGTTTTAGGAGGTACTTATAATGAATCGTTCTGTCGTGCTTCGATCGTCAGACTATGAATCCGTTGAGTCGCTGCCCGATGTGTGGACGATCGTGGCTCAACGATTTGCCAATATCACGGCAGTTTATGACCCTCATGCCAAGCCAGAAGTCAAAATGACCTATGCTGAGTTGTATCAAAAGATACATCAATTCGCCTCTGGGTTACAGGCTCTGGGCATTCAAGCCGTGACGGATGCGATTCCGCTTCGCGTTGCGTTGTTTGCAGATAACAGCCCGCGTTGGCTAATCGCCGATCAAGGCGTGATGCGATCGGGCGCAGCCGACGTGGTGCGCGGTTCTCAAGCAGACCCCGACGAATTGCTGTTTATTCTTAAAGATAGCGGGGCGATCGCGCTGATAGTCCAAGATTTAGACCTGCTCAAAAAACTCCGTTCTGGCTTAAACGATCTGCCGATTCAGTTTGTGATTGTGCTATCTGATCAGACTTCTGCCGATGAATCGCTAAAAATAATTCCCTTCTCACAGGTTCTAGAGTTGGGTGCAAATCATTCGCTTCAGCCCGTTGATCAAACTCGTCAGACCCTCGCCACTTTGATGTATACCTCCGGCACGGGTGGAACCCCAAAAGGCGTAATGCTAAGTCATGGAAATTTGCTCTCGCAAGTGACGGGTGCCGCTGCCGTTGTCCAACCTCAACCGGGAGAAAAAGTTCTCAGCATTTTACCAATCTGGCACGCCTATGAACGGGCGTTTGAATATTTTATTTTCTCTAATGGTTGCACTCAGATCTATACAACGATTCGTCACGTTAAAAAAGATCTTAAAGATCATCAACCTCACTATATGGTTGGCGTTCCCCGGCTGTGGGAATCGATTTATGAGGGCATTCAAAAACAATTTCGTGAGCAGCCAGCCAATCAGCAAAAGCTGGTGAATTTTCTTCTGAACGCGAGTCATCAGTTTGTGATGGCGCGCCGAACGGTGATGGGGTTAAACCTCGATCGTCCCAATCCTTCCGTTTTAGAACGTAGCGCCGCATCGCTGAGAATGTCTGCGCTGTGGGCACTTCACCAACTGGGAGACAAGTTAGTCTATCAAAAAGTTCGTGCTGGGACGGGCGGCAACTTAATTTTTGTCGTTAGCGGTGGAGGCTCGATCGCCGAACACTTAGAAGACTTTTTTGAACTCGTCGGCATCGAGATTCTCGGCGGTTATGGATTAACGGAGACTTCGCCGATTACGAATGTGCGTCGTCCGTGGCGGAATATTAGAGGGGCAGATGGTGAGCCACTCCCTGGCACCGAGATCCAGATTGTAGATCTTGAGACTCGTAAACCTCTTCCTGCTGGACAGCATGGACTGGTATTGATTCGCGGTTCGCAAGTCATGCAAGGCTATTACAACAATCCTACGGCGACGGCAAAAGCGATCGACGCTGACGGCTGGTTTGATTCTGGCGATCTGGGCATGGTGACGGCTGACAATAATCTGATCATTACTGGACGGGCCAAAGATACGATCGTCCTCACCAATGGCGAAAATATTGAACCGCAACCGATCGAAGATGCCTGTCTGAGAAGTCCTTATATCGATCAACTGATGATTGTGGGACAAGATCAAAAAGTGCTGGGTGCCCTGATCGTTCCTAACCTAGAGGCTTTAGACAAATGGGCTTCGACTCAAACTTCAAACTCAAATGTTGATCTCAATAGCCAACCGATTCAAGACCTGTTTCGACAAGAGTTGACGCGGTTGGTCAAAGAGCGACCGGGATCTCGTTCTGACGATCGCATCGGCACCTTCCGCTTGCTTTCAGAACCTTTTACAGTTGAGAACAATTTACTCACCCAAACCCTAAAAATTCGTCGCAACGTCGTGATGGATCGCTACCAGGGTATGATTAACGAGATGTTCGATTGACGCGAGATCGTTCTCAGACAGCTAGTTGACCTCTCTCAAACTTCTCTGAACACAGCATTTATGGACGACTCAAAATCTCATTTGTTATTGCAGCGAAATGTCAACGTCAAAGCGATTGTGACACCCCGTTGGAAAGAGGAGGCGCAGCAGCAACTCCAGTCACAACTCAATCAGATTGACAACCAGTTGCAGCAGCTAGAAATGCAGTTGCAGCAAGTAGTTTCTGAAATGCAACGGCAAACCATTCAGCCGCCTGGGCCTGAAGCGACCCAACAGATTGAAAGCGTCAAGATTCAGTTTAATCAGCGCAAAAGTGAGCTACTAGAGCAGAAAAATCAACTTCTCCAGCAGCTTCAACAAGTGCAGACGTTAGAACTCAATCAAGAAGTCAGTCAAGGGCAGGTAAATAGCACCTTCCGTATTGAACCTGGCGATAATCTGATCGAAAAGATGCAAGTCGAAATTCTTCTCCGCGACGGCATTGTCGAAGAAATCAGAGGAGACGTTTAAGGGTAGGGGCGAGGCATTGGGTGCAAAGTTTCTGCTAAAGACATAAGGACGATCGTCTGATCGCTTCGCCCTCGATCGTTCGGATAACCCCACAGTCTTCCTTCCTTCTCCAGTACTCTTATTCTGAATTCGATAGAATCTGATGGACAAGCTTTATCGTCCGAAATAGACGCTTTGATAGTTAGTCACGCACCAAGACTAACGACAAACCTTGATCTCCTTGTTGACCCCGACATCACCGCAATGATTAACGAAATCTTCATGCCTGCTCTCAGTTCCACCATGACCGAAGGAAAAATTGTTTCTTGGGCCAAATCTCCGGGTGACAAGGTTGAAAAAGGCGAAACTGTGGTTGTGGTTGAGTCCGACAAAGCCGATATGGATGTGGAGTCCTTTTATGAAGGCTATCTAGCGGTGATTGTTACGCCAGCCGGAGAGTCGGCCCCCGTGGGTGCCGCGATCGCCCTTGTCGTCGAAACCGAAGCAGAAATTGAAGCCGCTAAACAAGGAGTCGAAACGGCTCAACCTGCTGCGGTTTCAGCACCTGCCAGTGCCACCACTGCTGCTCGACAAGAAGCGGTTGCGGTTCAATCTGGCTCTTCACCAAACGGCGGGGCTGCCCCTCGGCAAAACGGACGGGCTGTGGTGTCGCCTCGCGCCCGCAAGCTGGCAAAAGATTTGAAAATTGACCTCGCGACCCTGCAAGGCAGCGGGCCTCATGGGCGAATTGTGGCAGAAGACGTTGAGGCTGCTGCTGGAAAGTCTGCTGTTGCCCCTGCGACTTCTACAGCGCCGATCTCACCTCCTCTCATTCCACCAGTAGTTGCCCCTAAAGCTCCGCTGACTCCCGCGCCCGCTCCTTTGCTGCCGGGACAAATTACGCCGATGACCACGCTGCAAAATGCGGTCGTGCGAAATATGCTAACCAGTTTGGAGGTGCCAACTTATCACGTCGCTTACACCATTACGACCGATAGTTTAGATAGCCTCTATAAGCAGCTTAAGTCTAAGGGCGTGACCATGACAGCACTGTTAGCGAAGGCAGTTGCAGCCACGTTGCAGAAGCATCCGCTACTTTACGCGAGCTATGTTGATCAGGGCACTCGTTATAATGCTGCGATCAATATTGCAGTTGCGGTTGCAATGCCTGATGGTGGGTTGATCACACCTGTGTTGCAAAAAGCCGATCAAGTCGATATTTATTCGCTGTCGCGCAGTTGGAAAGATTTGGTCGATCGTGCCCGTTCTAAACAGCTACAACCTGACGAATATAGCTCTGGAACCTTTGTCATTTCTAACTTAGGGATGTTTGGCGTTGAGATGTTTGACGCAATTCTACCGCCGGGTCAAGGGTCGATTTTGGCGATCGGGGCATCTCGTCCCCAAGTTGTCGCCACCGATGATGGAATGTTAGGGGTGCGTCGGCAGATGAAAGTCAATATCACCTGCGATCACCGAATTATCTACGGTGCTCATGCTGCCGCATTCTTGAAAGACTTGGCGAAGCTGATTGAAACTAATCCGCAGTCTTTAACTATGTAGAGTTGCGCTTGGAACAAATATTTCTGTAGAGACGCAAAATTTTGCGTCTCTATTTTTATTTAATTTTGTTTTTACCTTTCAACAGCGGAAACCCAAGCTCCTCACGCTGCTTTAAATAAAGCTGTGCCACCTGCCGCGCCATCGTCCGAATCCTGCCGATATAGCGCGTTCGCTCTGTGACGGAGATTACCCCTCTAGCATCAAGCAGATTAAATGTGTGCGAACACTTCAACACATAATCCAGCGCAGGCAGAACCAGGGATCGCTCAATCAATTGTCCCGCTTCCTGCTCATACAGCCCAAATAAGTTAAACAGCAACTCAGGGTTCGACGCTTCAAAATTATAAGTAGACTGCTCGATCTCCCCTTGCAGGTGAACGTCACCATAAGTCAGTTGATCGTTCCATTGGATCTTCGCAAACGCATCCACTCCTTGCAGATACATCGTCAGTCGCTCTAAACCGTAAGTGATCTCGATCGACACCGGGCGGCAGTCAATTCCTCCACACTGCTGAAAATATGTGAACTGCGTCACCTCCATCCCATCAAGCCAAACTTCCCAGCCTACTCCCCACGCTCCGACAGCAGCATCTTCCCAATTATCTTCCACAAACCGGACATCATGATCCTCTGGTCGAATTCCCAACGCCCTGAGAGAATCTAAATAAATCTCCTGAATATTATCTGGTGATGGCTTAATCAACACTTGATATTGATAGTAATACTGATAGCGATTCGGGTTCTCTCCATATCGTCCATCTCCCGGACGACGGCACGGTTCCACATAAGCCACCGACCACGGCTCAGGACCGATCGCCCTCAAAAACGTATGCGGACTTTTGGTGCCCGCGCCCTTCTCGGTGTCGTAAGGTTGGGCAATTAAACATCCCCGATCGCCCCAAAACTGATGCAGTGTCGCAATCACCGACTGAAAATTCACAGCAGCCCACCTTATTGTTATTCTGTTCGCTGATCAATTGTCGCTCAAATTGGCAAACTGGTCAGATGATCAGCAGAAGGGGCTGTCCGAATCTAGTTAAGTAGACTTCGGGTAAATTAATGGTGAAGCTACTCTTGCTTGATAGCACGTCTGCTGGTAGCGATCATGCTGAACTATGTGTGTGGGACAGGGAAAAGCGGTTCAGAAGCTGTTTGGTAGCGATCGGCTCAGAATCCCTATTACCCGGGTTTTTGAGCAGCCCCAAACTTTCCACAGATTTTGCTTGACACGGTTCGCCTTGCCAAGTTATATTAGTCAAGCGGGTGAGAGGAACGGACGCGAAAGCGAAGGTTC
>NZ_PVWG01000039.1:0-45450 GCF_003003695.1 Phormidesmis priestleyi ULC007 | reverse complement strand
TCTTGCAGTCTTACACGTTTGATTTTCCCAAGTTGCGGCGCTATGGCTGATCTTACAACTCAAATAGGACTGCTATATTGCCGAAACTCACCCCGGCACTCTACCCGACTATTTAACTGAATTAGCTCGACTCTATTCGATCCTGATTTGGTTCGTTCCAGCGATCGCGATCCCAATGCTCTTCTCTTCTCCAAATGGTTTGAGAGTATTCGCACAGGACGCTATCTTGTAGTAGTAGTGGTCAATCAAACTGACCCAGAACGCCACTGGATTATTACAACCTACACTGCGCGTAAAATCACTGGAGGGCAAGTGCTATGGCAGAAAAACTAACCGTGCGCTACGACAAAATTGGCGATATTCTCTACTTCGACACTTGCCCTCCCTATCCTGAACAAGAATCCGAGGAACTAGGTGACGAAATCATCGCCCGCCTCAACCCCACCTCTGGAGCCGTCGAAAACCTTGAAATCCTTTTCTTTTCCACTCGCTGGGATACCCTCAACTTGCTAGAACTTCCCATCAGTGCTGCTTTACAACTTGTATGCCAATAACATCGGTTGTGGATTAGAACTATTCTTAATGACCCTCAAATTGTGAACACTGGTGTAAAAATCGCTTTAGAAACTCTGGCTGTGTGCCGAAGTGCAAATGAGTATAAGACGCATGAAGTTGATAACACTGCCAACCCTCTGACTTAAGGGGAATGCTAGAGTGATAACCCTCAAGATTAAAGAGCGGTTGATCAGATTCGTGAGTCAACGTCGATCGATGAAATTCATGACCCCACACCCGATCGCCTTTATTCATCATCGGGCTGTTTTGCATCACAGTGGCTTGTCGGTAACCTAACGTTAGCTTTTTTCCCATTTTTGCTGTTGTGGGTAAAATGCCGACCATTGAGTGAGATTGTCCGGCAAAATCAATAATTTGTTCGCACAAATACATTAAGCCGCCACATTCTGCATAGGTCGGCATATTAGACTGAATCGCCGCGTCAACTGCCTGACGAGCCGATTGATTAGCCGCAAGTTCGGCTGCAAACACTTCTGGAAAACCGCCCCCAAAATAGAGTCCCCGCACTCTTTCTGGCAATGCTGAGTCTGTTAAAGGACTCCAATAAACGAGTTCTGCACCCAGTTGTTCCAACAAATCTAAGTTGTCGGCATAGTAGAAATTAAACGCAGAATCGTAGGCGATCGCAACTCGAACTTTAGAGTTCAAAACTTGGATTTTAGACTCGCTTTTCTCTAAAGGCTGACATTTCAACAAGGGCAACAACTGCGACCAATCGAAGCAGGTTTCTCCTAAGTCAGCCAAGCGATCGAGCAATGGATTTAGATTCTCAAGCTCTGCGGTGGGCACTAAACCTAAGTGGCGATCGGGAATTGTAATCTCATCTTGACGACGCAAAACGCCTAAAATTGGCAAATTCAGCGGTTCTAAAGCGGCGGTGAGCAGTTCTAAATGGCGATCGCTGCCGACTCGATTAAGAACTACGCCAGCCACATTAACGCGAGGATCAAAGCTGCGATATCCGTGAGCGATCGCGGCGATCGATCGGGCCAAACTACTGCAATTTAAAATCAGCAAAACGGGCAGATTTAAGAGTCGGGCAATGTGAGCCGTGCTGCCAAAATCATCTGACCCACTGGCTCCATCAAACAGCCCCATCACCCCTTCGATTAAAGCGTAGTCTGCGGTTTGACTGTGTTGAGCAAAACACTGCTGCACATAAGCTTCTGAAGTCAAGACAGGATCGAGGTTTCGACAAGCCCGCTTAGTGACGTGGCGATGAAACATCGGATCGATATAATCAGGCCCAACTTTAAACGACTGCACAGCTTGACTGCGACGCTGCAACGCGGACAACAAGGCTAACGTCACGGTGGTTTTGCCCACACCGCTTCTTTCTCCGGCAATAATCATCCCCATACGTCAATCAGTCTACCTGTAAGATGGAGAAGCCTTTGGGCGATCGCACTTTCTCACTATAAACGCAATCTTCAACGCTTATGCACCGTCTCGCAACGATTCCTGGAGGATGGAACCCCGCCGCAGAGGGCGTGATTTTTGTCGAACAGCAGCCTGCGCCCATCGTGGTGATTACGGCGGCTGATACTGATATTCAAACGCTGGCGGCGGCGGCAAATCAGCTACCCGATGGGTTTGCGTCGCTGAGAGTGGTCAATCTGCTGCAACTTCAACAACAACTGACGATCGACACTTACGCCGAAGATGTCTTGAGTCAGGCGGAGGTGATTATCGTTCGGGTGATTGGGGGGCGATCGTATTGGAGTTATGGGTTAGAAGTTGTCGAAGAAACGGCAAAACAAACAGGCACAAAACTGATTATCTTGCCGGGAGATGAGCGACCTGACCCTAATTTAATGAGTCATTCAACGGTTTCGTTAACCGAAGTAAATCAGGTTTGGAAATACTTTTTAGAAGGCGGCGTTGATAATTATTGCAATCTCCTTAAATTCGTTTCAACCTATTTCTTAAATCAGACTTATGCGTTTAATTCGCCTCAACCCGTTCCGCGAATTGGCATTTATGGCGGACAGCAAAAAATAGCCGAATCAAGGGTTCACTCTGGAGTCGGAATTTTATTTTATCGCGCTCATTATCTGTCTGGAAACACAGCAGTGATTGATGCCATGTGCGATGCGTTGATTAAACGAAATCTTACCCCTGTCCCGATTTTTGTATCGTCGCTAAAAGAACCTGATGTGCAAAAAGAGTTGCTGAACTATTGCGATCGCGGCATTGGGTTGCTCTTCAATACCACCAGTTTTTCGCTTGCCCGATTAGAGTCAGAAACGCCGCAAGTCGAACTTTGGGAAATGCTGAATGTTCCTGTGTTTCAGGTGATTTTTAGTGGCGGAACTCAAGAGCAATGGACATCAGGTTTTCAGGGCTTATCGCCTAAAGATATAGCGATGAATGTTGCTTTACCAGAAGTGGATGGGAGAATTATTACGAGAGCCGTTTCGTTTAAAGCAGTTCAAACTCAAAACCCATTATTGCAAACTGATGTTGTTGGTTATGAGCCTGTTTTATCCCGAATTGAGTTTGTTTCAGAGTTAGCGGCTAATTGGATCAAGCTGCGTCAAACTCCACCAAACGATCGTAAAGTTGCGCTAATTTTGGCAAATTATCCGACTCGTGACGGGCGATTAGCAAATGGTGTTGGTTTAGACACTCCTGCAAGCTGCATCGAGATTCTCAAAGCATTAAAACTGGCTGGATATCATGTAGAAAATATTCCAGAAAGTGACAAAGAATTGATTAAATTACTAACCACTGGAGTCACCAATGATCCTGAAGGTTGGACGTTGAGAAATGTTCGGCAATCTCTGACAGTAGAAGACTATCAATCTCAGTTTGACCAGTTGCCGATCGCAGTTCAAAAAGGCATTCAAACTCGATGGGGTTTGCCTGAAGAAATCACGGCATTTCCGATTCCAGGAATTCAGCTCGGCAATGTATTTGTGGGTGTGCAGCCTGCGCGAGGCTACGATCGTGACCCTTCTCTCAACTATCACGCGCCCGATTTAGAACCGCCGCACAATTATCTAGCGTTTTATCACTGGATTCGGTCTCAGTTTGGAGCCAACGCGATCGTTCACGTCGGCAAGCACGGCAACTTAGAATGGCTTCCTGGAAAAAGCGTGGCGCTCTCTGAGGAGTGCTATCCCGAAGCGGTTTTTGGGGCGATGCCTCATTTATATCCCTTCATTGTCAACGATCCGGGCGAAGGGGCACAGGCAAAACGCCGCACTCAAGCCGTGATCATCGACCACTTAACGCCACCGATGACGCGGGCTGAACTCTATGGCAATTTGCACCAAGTCGAAGGATTAATCGACGAATATTATGAGGCGCAAACCTTAGATCCATCGCGATTGAAATTGATTAGCGATCGGCTTTCTCAACTGATCATTCAAGAAAATCTCCATCAAGATTTAGGCATCGAAAATTTGGCGTTAAATGAGTCGAGTCTAGCAAGTTTTCTCAAGACGGCAGATGGCTATCTCTGTGAGCTAAAAGAATCTCAGATTCGCGATGGTTTGCACATTTTGGGGCAGTGTCCTCAAAATCGACAATTAAGAGATTTGATCGTCGCGATCGCTCGCAACCCCAGCGCTAATCGATTAGGTTTAACCCGCGCGATCGCTCAAGATTGGCAACTAGAATTAGATCCGCTCACTGCTGATTTAGGTGAGTTGGTTCACGAGAAAAACTATTCCAAAATCGATCACTGTCGAATTATTGGCGACGTTGTAGAAGTCATTGAAGAGTTTGCCGCAGATCTGATCACTCAACTGATACAGAGTGATGAATTTTCAGATATTGGAGCAGAGACGATTCGAGAATTAGACTGGATTCGCGATCGCCTACTTCCAGCGTTGCAAAAAACGGATCAAGAGATTCTCAATCTTCTCAAAGGACTCAACGGACAGTATGTGCCAAGCGGCGCATCTGGGGCACCGACTCGCGGCAGACCCGAAGTGTTGCCCACCGGACGCAATTTTTACTCAGTGGATATTCGCGCCATCCCCACCGAAACCGCGTGGGAGATTGGCAGAAAAGCCGCCGAAGCATTAGTCGAGCGATACACCCAGGAGAACGGCGACTATCCCAAAACATTAGGCTTATCGGTTTGGGGCACCTCAACCATGCGAACGGGTGGAGACGACATTGCAGAAGCGTTAGCTTTATTAGGAGTCAAACCCTTGTGGGATGGTGTCTCTCGTCGAGTCGTCGATTTTGAGATTTTGCCCCTCTCAGCGATCGGTCGTCCGCGTGTCGATGTGACGCTACGAATCTCTGGTTTCTTTCGCGATGCTTTTCCCAATCTGATTGATTTATTTGATAGTGCAGTTACAGCCGTTGCACAACTCGATGAATCTGATGATGAAAATCCGTTATCAGCTCAAGCAACGCAAGAACAAACGTATTGGGAATCGCAAGGATTAACATCAGAAGACGCAAAAGCGCGATCGCTCTATCGCATTTTTGGCTCAAAACCCAGCGCTTATGGAGCCGGATTGCAAGGCGTAATTGAGTCACAAAACTGGACAGATGAGAATGACTTAGCGCAAGCCTATATTAACTGGAGTGCCTACGCCTACACCCGCAAATCAAACGGGACATCAGCCCCCGAAGCGTTTAATCAACGCCTCAACACGATGCAAATTGTCCTGCAAAATCAAGATAACCGAGAACATGATTTACTCGACTCTGATGATTATTATCAATTTCAGGGAGGGTTGACAGCCGCCGTTAAATCGATCTCTGGCAAACAGCCCGACGTTTATTTCGGTGATAATTCGCGTCCTGATCAGCCTAAAGTTCGTCAGCTATCAGAAGAAATCAGCCGCGTGTATCGCGCTAGAGTCGTTAATCCCAAATGGATTGCGGGTATGATGCGGCACGGCTATAAAGGTGCTTTTGAAATGGCAGCGACGATCGACTATCTATTCGCCTACGATGCGACAACAAACTGTGTTCAAGATTTTATGTATCAGGGCATTGCGGAAACCTATTTATTTGATCCCTCGGTGCAGGAATTTATTCAGGAAAATAACCCCTGGGCAATGCGAGACATGTCAGAGCGATTATTAGAAGCACATCAGCGTGGATTATGGGAAAATGCATCAAAAGAAACGCTAAACCGATTGCAAAACTTATCACTTGAGGCAGAAGGAATTATCGAAAATCAGCTATGAAACGAGTCCTAATTCTGGGCGGAACAGGTGACGCTGCTGCACTCGCGGCTAAAGCGTCTCAGATTCCTGACGTTGAAATTATCACATCACTCGCCGGACGCACTCAAAACCCAACGGAGATCGCCGGGTCAGTTCGAGTCGGCGGATTTGGCGGCGCAACTGGCTTAAGCGACTACTTGCGCGATCGCAAAATCGACTACCTGATCGATGCGACTCATCCCTTCGCGGCTCAAATTTCTCACAACGCCGCGATCGCCACCCGTGACGTGAGCATTCCTCACCTGATGCTCGTCCGCCCTGCGTGGGAAAAGATGCCTGACGATCGCTGGATTGAAGTCGAGAGTGTTGAAGCGGCAGCCCTTGCCCTCGAACAGACTGCCAAACGTGTGTTTCTGACGATCGGGCGACAACAACTCGCGCCTTTTGCACGATTGCATGATGTTTGGTTTTTGATGCGATCGATTGATCCACCATCACCTGGTACAGCCATTCCCAATGGAATCACAGTCCTCGATCGTGCGCCCTTTACGATCGCACAAGAAAAACAACTGATGCTCGATCACACCATTGATACGATCGTCAGCAAAAACAGTGGTGGCAATGCAACCTACGCAAAAATTGTTGCTGCGCGAGAATTAGAGATTCCGATCGTCATGGTGCAGCGATCGCCCACTCCACCCGTTGAGCAAGTTGCCGATGTCGAGGGTGCGATCGGTTGGTTGCTCGATCGTCTTTAGATGAGAGGGAATAGATCTAAGGCTTCTGTACTCGACTTCGTTACAAGTATTGGAGTGTTGTTCAAAGTTGCTCGTTGAGTGTTCATTCGGTAGACTTCCTGCATAAATACTCCGCCCTCACCCTAGCTCTCTCCCCAAGGAGAGGGAACAAGAGAGTTCTGGCTCCCTTGAGGAGAAGGATTGACGAGGGCTTCGCCCCACTTCGTGAGGAGGGCTATCCGGATTTATGCAGGAGGTCTATTCATTTCAAGTAATCGAATCCAAAAATAGTTAATATTTATACAACATCAGCGTAATTGATTAAGACAATGGGCGTTCAGCTATTTCCAGCATTACAGGACTATGACAAATATCATTTCTGGGAACCTTCGCTGCGCCAAGTTGATTGGAAGTCAGTGCCGCACCACCTTGAAGAACTCGATACTCTAGCTGCAAAATTAGGGATTGAGTCGCTCTATCGTTTTATAAACACAACTCGCGATGATACTCCGTTTGACGACGAAACGATGGATGGATTTGAGAGTGATGGCGAGTTGATTGATGAGGCTTGGTATTACCAGGGACAAATGTTGTGGAGTGTAGAGCTAAAGTGGTTCGATCCAGGTCAAGGTTTAATTACAGTGCGTCATCTAATCAGTTATTTGCATTCTGTTCAAGGTGAATTGGAAATAAATCAGCTCTAGATCAGGATGAGAATGAGATTGGGGAAGATGATTATGCAGGAGTGGTTTATGAGTTGGAAGAAATGGAAAAAATCTTGAGTCAGGCGCAGCGAGAAAATAAGTCGTTTAGGTTATGTATATCAGGTTGAATCCGTCTCCCCATTTTCTACATGAGCGGCATTGCTGTTTTGTGCAACCAGTCTGCCATTTTTTGTCAAGCAAGTTGGTAGAAAAGGTCTGTAATTCTCCTCAATGGATGCCCTACTCTTAAATCAAGCGAACAAGCAACAGATAAACGCTCAGACACAGACTACTGATTGCTTGTAGCTCTCAAAGTTTATTTCTAATTCAATTCTCGATTCATCCCAAGCTGGTATTAGCAACTGCGGATTATTCTGTCGCGCTGATGCCGTGCAGCCTGAATTACTTCAACACCCAAGGAGTTATATCTCATGGCACTGCAACCTGTTTCTCAGAAAAAATCTCGATCGGTTCAACTAGCAGTCTCTGGATTTCTAGTCATTCAAGCCACGATCGTCACCACAACAATCAGTACTTTTGTTTCAACAAGTTCGGGCTGGATGTCGGCAAGCGCTCAGGAAACACAACCCTCTGTTCCTGTGCCTGGAACGGTCAGCACCTCTGCTGCTGATTTAAGACCCACCCTTGCGGCTTTCGGGTCAACTCTAAAGGTTGATTGCTTGTTGGCAGAAGAAATGGGAGTACGACTGGAACACTGTAGTAGCTTTGGCCCCACAACGCCGATTACTCTCAATCCAGAGTCTCTCAAAAAAGTCGAAGACGCAATTAATGAGGGTAGGACTCGTTTGCTGCCACCAAGCAATGGGATGGTTCACATTCCGCTGATGCAGTGGTAGATCTGCAAATTTTCCGCTAGATAACTAACTGTCCAATCTTGCTTTCTATTGCTAATTTTTTCCAACTTACAGGAGTACTATCATGACACTGCAATTCTTTCCTCGATCGTCTAAGCTGGTTCGCTTTGCAATTACTGGGCTGATGGCAACTCAAGCGGCGATCGCGACTACGGTCATCAGCGAATTCACTCTCACGACACCCGGTATTGATTCAACTCGCGCAGCTCTGGCAAAAAGTGAGCGTCTGTCTGGACAAGATATCTATCGCAAAGCTGCACCCGCAGTTGTGTATATAGAAACTGAGCAAGGCACAGGTAGTGGTGTCATCATTGATGCAAATGGCTTGATTGTGACGAATGCACATGTTGTAGAAGGCGCACAACAGGTAGCAGTCGAACTGGCGGACGGGCGCAAGTTTATGGCCCAGGTAGTCTCACAGGGAACACCTGGTTGCGTAGATCTGGCGGTGTTAAAAATTCAAGCAACTAAGCTACCAACCATAAATTTTGCGGCAGCGAGTTCCGTAGAGAAAGGACAGGAGGTTTTTGCAATCGGTTACCCGAAAGGTACGAAACCCTCTTCGATTACGCGAGGTGGTGTCAGTAATGTCTCTATTGATCAAGGCAGGATTGACACGGATGTAACGCTGAACCCTGGTAACTCTGGCGGAGCGCTACTCAACGATCGTGGGGAACTTTTGGGCATCAATACGGGCGGACGTAGGGATGCGACAGGAATGAACTTTGCAATCGCAGCGAACAAAGTGCAGGCATTGGTGCAAGCATTAAAGCAAGGTTTGTCTCCTATTCTTGGACAGTACGTGAGTCTTACCACGTCATCGAGTCATGATTTAGCAGCAAAACTATTGCTCAATGGTGCAGTGAACAACGGCACTCTTCAGAAAAGCGACAATTTAATGTGTGGTGATAAGAGCCGAGCCGACCTCTACACCTTTAAGGGTGATGCTGATCAACCTGTCAAGATTAGTATGACCAGTTCGCAAATCGGCTCCTATTTGGTACTGCTAGGACCGAATGGGGAAGTCGTGGCTGAACGTCAGAGTAAAGAGCGCGGTGGCACGGCGACAATGTTGGCGAAATTACCAGTAGCCGGAACCTACACCGTGATCGCCAACGCATTACATCCAGAGCAGCTTGGAGCTTATCAACTGCAAGCAACCGTTCCTTTGCTTTTTGAGCAAGGACGCTTAACTCGCACCAGTCCCCAATTGCAAGATGGCTCCCCTTACAGTAGCTATCGATTTACAGGGCAGGCAAACCAAACTATCGCGCTTACCTTATACCAGTTCGACTTCGACCCGTACCTGATTCTGCTGGATTCTGAGGGCAAGAAGGTTGTTGAAGGAAAAGCTGATCGCCAGTCTAAGGTTGACATCAAACTTCCTCGAAATGGCTCTTACACGCTGATTGTCAGCACGGTAAATCCGAACGATCGAGGTCGATTTTTGCTCTCCATCCAACCGTCCGAGGAAACCGCATCACCTAATGCAGTCTCTCAGAATCGCTAAGTCTAACAATTGAATGAAATGGCGGGGCAGTCCTTTATAGCTGCCCTGTTTGCGTTAACTGAGCCAGCATTCACCCACAGGAACTAAATTAGAAGGGTTGGTAGCGCAGGGAGAAATAAATGCCGCTGTCCTGCAATGAATTACCCGACTGGTCGATCGACACCAGTGGAATGCCATAGTCTACGCGCACATCAAAGCCTGGACTGATTAGCCAGCGCAATCCTACACCAAGACTAGCGATCGTTTGTGGGTCAGGATTGACCCCACGATTATTCCAGCCACTACCCACTTCAACAAAAGGCGTGAGTTGTAGAATACTCGGATTGTTCGTCAGGGGAATCCGCAGTTCTAGCGAACCCACTACGCCATTATCGGATACAAGTTGGTTTTGTCGATAGCCGCGCACTGTATCAACTCCACCCAGGCTAAAGCGCTCTAAAGATAGCAGAGAGTCAGGGGTTAGTTGCGCCGCGAGTCGGCTAATCAACACTACTCTGGGAGACACCTGCTGCACCCACTGAAACTGCCCCAGCCACGAGAAAAAGCGCCCATCAGTGCCAATATCGTTAATCGTGGCATCAAAGGCATTGATGCCAAAACTGAACTGCGATCGCGCTGCTAAAACACGAGTGCTGCCGCGATTTGTCCAATCTTGAAAAAAGCGAATGACTGTGACCTTCGACTCGCCGTTGTCCGGCCCTTCGGAAAACGAGAATGGAATATCATCTAAAATAAAGGTCTGACTGCGCCGCAGATCGAGTCCGACACCCAGGGCGAACTCACTGCGAGGCGATCGCTGCACAGGTTGACGAACACTAAAAGAAAGGGTACGAGTTTTACTGCGAATCCCCAGGTCTTGAAACGGTTCTTCAATAATCTCGCTGGCGTTGTTGCCATAGCTGATGCTGGCAGTGCCATTGAGGGAATTGAAAGGCACCGTGTAGCTAAAATTGTAGAGGTCGAGCGCTTCGGTTCTACTATAGTTGGCGGTGAGACGATCGCCGAAACCCAGCAGATTGTCGTGAGAGGCGAAGACACTGCCAGACACTTCGCCGATGCTGGGAGATTGATCATTCGCGATCGCAACCCCTGCATGAAACGGCGGTGCTTCTCGCAAGCTGACGCGCAATCGATTGCGACCGGGGGCAGTGCCTGCTGTCAGTTCTGCATTGACTTGAGCAATGAGTGGATCAAGCTGCAACAGTTGCAGAGCTTCTTCAAGCGGTCGGCGATTGAGAGGGGGTTTGGTTGCCCGCTCTAAGCGACTCCGCACGTAGCGATCGCGTAACCGAGTTAAGCCACTAATCTCAATCTGCTCCAGTTCACCTTCAACAACTTTAATCCGAACAATGCCTTGATCTAATGCCTGATTGTTCAGCAAAAATGCGCCGGAGGTAATGTAACCTGCATCGGTATAGAGTTGAGTAATCTTGGCGCGGAGGTTTAGGATATCTTCAAATGTTGCCTTTTTGCCCTCATACTGTTTTACCAGAGCAGTAATCTCGCGCTGCAAAACCGTGTTCCCAGAAACTTCTACTTTTTTGATGAAAAATTGCTCTCCCTGGGACACTGATGGCTCAGGCGGGGATGGCGTAGCGGGAATGGTTAAGCGCGGTGGCGGAGTAGAGGTAGGTGGCGGCAGGGGACTAGGCGACTCGGACGGGGTTGGAATGGTTTGCTCAAGCCGTTGGGGGGCGTTGGGCGGAATTGTCACACCCGCAGGCGGTGGGGATTGGGCTGTGGCGATCGCCGCCCCATTAAAAAAGAGCGCCAGTGTGAACACGATCGTCTTCATTGCTCACACTCCCGACTCATAACCAGTTTCCCGTTGGCTAATCGGTAAACGCCTTGAGGTTCAACGATCGGGTCGCCGATTTTCCAGGGGTGATCGGTTTGGCTTTGGGGTTGGGGGAGCGATCGGACTTCCCCAGTTGGAAATGATGAGGGTGGTGGATCGCCGGGACGGATGGGTAAGCCGCCGGAGCCTGTTATGAGAAAGGTGCCATTTGAGGTGCGATCGCGACTGCGGACAATGCAGCTATTGGCAAGCAGCGTAGAGGGATCGACTAGATTGTCTGACAGTTGGGTGAGGCTATTTTGAATGAAGGTGGTGTCGGGGATAGTGATGATGCCAGAAACCGTGCCGCTGGCGTTGACATCGACCCGGTTGTTGCCATCTAATGTGCGCGGATCAGTACCAGGAGGAGCCGGACGATAGTTCTGCCCGAAGAAAGCGGCTGTATTAAGAGTGATGTTGCCACCCTTGCCATCACGGGCAAATGACAGGATGTCGCTGTCATTGAAGGCGAGGATGGAGTCAGCAGTCAGAGTGATGTTGCCCCCACCGCCTGCACCACTATTAACAAAGGTGGTGATGTCGCTGTTGCCTTTCAGTCGAATGTCTTTGGCTGTAATCTCGATCGCTCCCCCGGAAGATTGAGCAGCGCTAGTTGAGATTGTTCCATCGTTAGCTTGTAAGGGTCCCCGGACATTCAGAAAGATATTACCTGCATTGCCGCTTTGGCTCGTAAACAGTCCACTGCTTTGGCTTGTGATCAGCCCACCATTCGTCAAAGTGATCGAATTTGCTTGAATTCCTATATTCCCTGCATTTCCTAAAGCCATAGTTCTAGCAGAAACTTCTGCACCATCTTTGACAATTAACTGATCTGTACGAATTGCTATATTGCCTGCATTTGTGAGACTTGTTGCCTCAGCCGAAAGATTACTCGCGATCGTCAACTGCCCTAGCCCAAACGGATCATTGGCTAGCGATGTAAATCCTTGTCCGCTAATGACGATAGAATCTGTAGCCGTCACATTCAAATCGCCTCCTCGTCCTCCCAAAACTGAGGAGGTTGCTACAGTGGCACCATCACGAATGATTAAGCGCTTCGTTGTCAAATTTAATTGACCTGCATCGCCAGTTGAGAGCAAAGAACTACTTATTAACCCACTCGGCGCGTCACTGACCTCGATCAGGTCGGCTTTAACATTCAATATACCTGCCTGCCCACCCTGCTGTACGCGAAATTCATCGTTGTCTCTTGAAGTACTAGTCGAGACCTCCGCGCCACCGCGAATTGATAATTGTCCAGTATTAATAGTCAAGTTACCAGCATTCCCAATTCCATTTGTTTTTGCTGATAAACTACTGATGTTTCCTTCAGTGTTCTTCCCTATAACCTCGACAGTTTCCGGCGCATTGATAATTAAGTCACCAGCACGTCCTGCAAAGTTGTAGGTGTTGGTTGATACTCTAGCACCATCGCGAATACTCAAGCGCCCAGTCGTGATCGTTAATTTTCCGCCCAATGCTGGCTCAACACCGCCTGGAACCTCAAGAAGCCTTCCGGTTTCAGCAACTATGCTACTGCGAAAAACATCACCCTCTGCATTCTTCAAACTGCCGCTCACTTCTACAAATTGAGGCGCATTGATAGTTACGTTTCCACCGCGTCCCTGCCCTGATATTGCAAAGGTTGAGGCAGAAATAGTGCCTCCGTCTTGAACACGAAGTCGATTAGTCGTAACCGAGATGTCGCCAGCATCTCCACCACCATATGTTCCGGTAAACAGACCACTGGGTGCCCCACTTCTGTATAAGCCTGTTACTTTGACTGATTCGCTGGTGTTGACTGTTAAAGTTCCCCCTCGCCCTGTACCAAAGGAGCCAGCCGTAATTTGTCCACCACCTTCAAGCAAAACATTATTTGCTTTAATCGTGACATTACCACCTGATCCGGAACCTCCCTGAACCTGAGATTGAATAGCGCCTTGATCGCGAACAATCAGATTTCCGTTGTCAACTATCACACTGACATTGCCAGCCGCACCTGAATTATAGGTATCGGATGAAATTTTACTGTATATGTTTGAGTTACTTGGCACACTTCCACTGACTTCAACTAGCTCCGAGGCGTGAATGTTTACACTTCCTCCATTTCCTTTACCGTCCGGAAGCAAGTCAGCACCTGCATTTGCCCTAATCTGTGCTCCGTCTAGAACACTGATTCGTCTGGCATCGATCGTAATATTTCCAGCCTTACTATCTCCAGTTGTATCTGCTCCAATATCTCCGCCTGTAAACCGCCTACCATTTATTGTGAGATCATTCCCGATAAGTGATAGTTCTCCAGTTTTGATGTCGATGTTGCCAGCATTTCCTGAAGATCCAGGGAATACAAAAGTTCCAATGTTTCCCCCATCATTACGAACTGAGTCATTCATCTGAATGAAAATATTACCTGCGTTTTGGTTGCCTTGGGTAGGATTTGTGATCTGTGAAAACGAATACATCAGCAGGCGATCGCCCTGAATTCGGATATCGCCTCCACCTTGTGTGATCACAGAAGCAAAAAGATCAAGCGAAATTTCCTTTGCATCTAGATTGATATCGCCACTTCTGCCAGTGCTAGTAGAAGAGAGGAGGGAAGCAGCAGGATCAAGCGAAATACTCTCACCCGCTGTCAGTTTAATACTCCCTGCGTTGCCAAAGTCAGAAGAAGAGTCTATTGAAGCTCCTTCTCTTAGAAAAATTATGCCTCGTGAGTCAATAACAACTGAACTACCATTTCCTCCAAAGCCCTGTGCATCAATTCCTTGCACAGGCGAAGCAATTCCTGCTCTAGTTACTCCTCTTCCGGTGATGACAACACCTGCACTTGACAGCAATGTGTTCGGCTGATATTGATTCGTTAGAAAGACTAATCCATTGGGTGGAATGATATTGACTTGCCCTAAAACGATTCCTGAATCAAAAGGCTCAGAATCGAAATCTCCACCACCAGGAAAAGTTCCAGACCCAATGATAGCTATTCCTCCTGGAATAGTGACACCTGATAAATCAATACCTGCTCGGATATCTAAGGTCGGGCGCGCAGTACCATCGATTGGCAATACCGTTCCATCCGATAAATTAACATTCTCTATGAGTGCCGTCGAATTAGTATCTGCACCTGTGATTTCGATCGTTCCTGGAATATACACAAATCCGCCAGCCAGAATATGCAGCGAAGCTCCAATATAGTTATTGAGAAATAGGTTTCCAGCTACGAGGATGATTGGATCGTTAGGACTATACAAATTACCTAAACCGCCATCTATCTTCTCAATGCGGAAATTGCCACCACTGTAGTAATGAGCATCTCCCCCAACTTGATTAGCCGATCGCAGCACCATATCCCCACCCGAAAACACCCCGCTATCAGGATGATTCAGCGCAAAAATATCCACAGATCGATCGCCCTGCACCAACAACTGCCCACTCGCCGCCGCAATAAATGGATTGGTAACACTATCCCGAATGCGAAGCGTATCTTGAGCGTGTAGCGTTAAATTGCCGCCCGATCGTACCTGTCCCTGCAACTCTAAATTGTCAGCCGATAGTGTTAGATCGCGTCCCGCAGTTAAGTTTCCAGAGTTCTGAATTGTTCTCGGTTGCTGCACCTGTTGATCAAAAAACAACGCTCCCGGCGCAATCGCCAGCAAATTACTGCTCTCTGGTTGTGTCGCACTAAAAAAGCCCTGGTTTCCCAGAGCGATCGCGTTAGCCGTTGTTGCCGTAAACGAACCTGTGACATCTAAACTGGCATTGGAACCAAACACAATGCCATTCGGGTTGAGCAAAAACAGATTGGCATTACCTAACACACCGAGTCTACCTAAGATTTCAGAGCGACTGTTGCCCGTTACGCGGCTCAAAATATTCTCAACGCCTGCTGGATTTGCGAAATATGCGCCTCGCCCCTCGCCAATGTTGAACTGCTGGAAACTATGGAAGAGATTGCTGCCGCGAATCGCACCGCCATCAATGCGATCGCTAGGCAACCCTCGAATCACCGTATTGGGCGTAACGATCGAGCTTTCAGCACCCAGAGAGGCATCTGGTACGATTTCCCCAACCGCGTGATCGTTCACGCCGATAGCGATCGTGCCCAGCACACCTAACCAACCCATTAAACCAAGCCAACATCGAGCGATCGCATACGTCTTCATGGCAGGAGCAGTTAAAATTTTCTACGAAAACTTTTCTGCAAAGATAAAAATTACAGATTAATCTACCATTAGAGATTCAGACTGCCAAGTATCACTTAACACTTCGTTAATTTTGAATTCCGCTCGTCTCAACCTTCAAAATCGCCTATGCGGCCCCAGCAGCGATCGCCAGCGCCCGTCGCACAGCCGTATCTGCATTCACAAATCCGTTGCCATACACCAAATCTCGACCCGTCGCTCCTAAATCATAGGCAGTTTGAGACAGAATTGATTGCACCTGATTTGCGCTCAGGTAAGGATTGGCACTCCAAACCAGCGAAGCAACCCCCGCCACGTTGGGTGTCGCTGCCGAGGTGCCATTAAACTCAGAGTCAAAATCAAAACTCACATCGTAAGTGGAATCGATCGCACGAGTTGACAGCACTTCAGACGGGCCCATCAGTGTCAGTCCCACCCCATAGTTAGACCCCCACCAGCCTGGATAAGAAATTCGAGAACCGGGAGCTTTAGGAATGCCATTTTTGTCCTCAGTGCCCCAAGATGCACCGACCGCAATCACGTTCGCATAGCGGCTTGCTAAAGACGCAGGATTAGAAATGCCATACTGTCCGTCATTCCCGGCGGCGATCACAAACAGCGCGTTGGATTGGTTTTGGGCAACCAGTTGTTCAAAATCAGGCTCAATGTCTCCACCCCCCAGACTCATGTTAATCACAAGCCGTTGCCCCTGGCTGTTAGCGTAATCGATCAGCACTTTGGTTGCTTGGGCAAGCGAAAGATCGCCAGGATTGTTGTCTAGCACGTCCAGATTTGCGACGGTCGAATTCCAATTGATGCCGCTGATGCCGATGCCATTGTTAGAGGCAGCAGCAATCACACCCTGCACTTCAGTTCCGTGGGAGGTTGATTGAATCCTCTGTTCACCTGGAACATTGCGGAAAAAGTCATCCTTAGAGTTGTCCCCATAGAGAAGAGTATTGTCGCTGCGGAGGTCGGAATGAATGTTGCCAGCCGCCGTCATACCCAAGCCCGTGTCTTCAATCCCAATCATCACGTTAGTTGACCCGGTCGTGAACCGCCACGCATTCTGAACGCCCATCATGTGCAGGTTCCACTGTTGACTAAATCCTGGATCGTTGGGAGTAACAGAGAGACTTAGCGTTGTGTCAGCAAAGCTAATTTGGTCGATTCCTTCAAACAAAATCTGACTGCCGTTGCTGAAATTAAGCGTATCAAACACTCGTGTGCCATTGCCAGGGTTAAACAGAATGCCACCACGGGTCGCCGTTGCCAAATTGAAATCGACACTACTTGACAAAACTCCAGATAAATCGATGACATCCCGTCCACCTCTGCCAAACTCAACGTTGCCATTGCCAGAAAACACGTTGTATTGAATTCCTGAAAGCACCGTGAAGGTATCGGCTCCCAGTGTTCCACCTACTAGTTGAATCTTCGGTTGAGTCGTTTGAGCGATCGTTGAATCGATCGCGTCTCTCGTCGCAAATAACCCTGGCGTTGCTGGCTGATTAAACGTGCCAGTTGCTAACCCCGTCAACTCATCCTGATAGTTCCAGGCGAACTGATCCAGACCGAAGAAATCTGTCGTCGTCTGCATTATATCGGTTGAGGTCAGCCGATTGGTATCGCTAATGGTGTCAATACTTCGGTCATCTAGTGCAATCAAACTGCTGCTGGTGCGAGGCGAAAAATTAAAGGGATCTTGCAAGCCATTGGTTTGTGTTGCGATCGAGGTAAGGGCTGCTGAATGGGTGAAGTTAGACCGATCGGTTAAAGCCGTGCAGGTCGAGCCGTCAAATCTGTTCATAATTGTTACCCCATTAACGCTGTTGACTCCCATAGTAGGAAAATGCGTTGATAGATCCATGAACGCTTTGTGCCAATCTGATTGCAGTATTTTGACAAGTTGATGGCACGATCGAGCAGCTAAATTTGCCGAAAACTGCGATCGAGCCAACTCCAAAAAACACTATCCAAAGAAACACTGAAGATTTGACGATCGATCGGCAACAATTGTTAAGCTATTCGACAAAGGAAATTGCCAGCTTGGGTGACTCGGTTTGCAGAATCCTGCATCAATTTTGACCCTTAACGGTCTCGTCAGGTCGATCGTTTCTCAGTAGTCTAGAAGTAATTTATCTCCCCCAACAAACCGATATGACTCTGCATTCACACCCTAAAACTCTAAAATTCCTGTTCAGTTGCAATTTGATTGTCTGCCTCACGATCTCTTCTGTCGCTTTTGCTGCTTACACGCCCAAAAATCCTTCTCGACCTTCGACTGCGACTGGCACCACGGGTGTGAGAACAGCCTGTGGCGAAGCGGCAAAAGGGATGCTGACTGCCCTGGCACCCCTAGGGCATGTAGGGCAAACGATCGCAACACACCCAACGTTTGCTTGGTATATACCCGACACTCGGTCATATCCGATCAGGTTTAGCCTCTACAGCTATGGCAGCAATGGAAAGCCTATTCTGCAGCATCGGAATCTGTTAGAAAGAGCAGAAGACACTAAGGGCATCCGGATATATACGTTACCGAAAGACCAGACTAGTTTAATTGCCGGACAGAAGTATCTTTGGCAAGTGGAGATCTTGTGTGCTTTCAATGACCCTTCTAAAAACAAAATGGCGGTGGCAGAAGTTGAGGTTGTAGCGATGCCAACCCTGTTGCAGTCGTCTTTAGCAAGAACCTCCGACCGCACGAAACGAGCCAATTTGTATGCTGAATCTGGCTTCTGGTACGATGCTCTCGCTGAAGCGTTAGAAGACGATAAAGCGAAGCTGTCCAGCATCGCGCTATTGAAGGACTTGATCAAACTAGAAGCACCGAATTCTTTAGAAGCGGTACAGAAGCAGAGCGATCGACTCAAGCAAGTGATAGAGCTTGAACAGCAGTAGAGGCTCAGTTTGATGGCGCAAACGGTTGCTCATTGCCAATTTCCGACGAGCACAAACGGAGACCAATAGGCAGGATGCGAGAACTGCGGGTTTTTCAACGATTTCTCAATCAACGCTTTTTGGGCTAGTTGAAGCGCTTGAGCTTTAGTGAGGTTGGCATCGCGCAGATTGGCATAAAACTCTGTAGCCACTTCTGCTGTTGCAGCATCGTCGATTGACCATAGGGAAGCGAGTGCACTCCGTGCCCCAGCCTGAATGGCTACGCCAGCAAGCCCTAAAGACGAGCGATCGTCTCCCACGGCTGTTTCGCAAGCAGTCAGAGTCAACAGTTCTAGCGGTTCGCGATTACGCGTTGTGCCTCGAATCACGTGATCGAGTTCGTTCAGCGTCAATTTTTGACTGTTGCCCGTCACAATAAACGTATCGTCTGGATCGGTGCCAAACTTGCCATGCGTCGCTAAATGAATCATGGGATAGACTGTCTGACTCAGTTCTTTTTGCATCCCAATGGAAGTGAACGCTTCATCGAGCAATTGTTTACTGCCAGGAATCTTGCCTTCAACGCCTGCGAGTTCTGTGCGGACATTGGGTAATGCCGGAAACGTTTGATTATCGACGATCGCTTCCTTGGTTAAGCCGAGGGCAAGGACTCGCAAATGGCTGCGATTAAAAGGCTTGGTATCGGTCAAACTGAGGCTAGGCGTAGTGGCAATGGCATATTGCTGAATCAGAAATTGTCTGCCATCATGCAAGGCTGCCATTGGTATGCTGCGTAAAATACCATCTTGCACAAATACTAACGTTTTGATTTGCGCCTGCTCTAGGTCATCAGCGAAAGGGCGAATCAGCCAATTGTAAACTTGCTGTGCGGGTTGGGGATTATAGCCCTCGAAGTCCCCGTAGCTTTGCAGCCCTCGACGGAAGACGTTGATTTGGTCAATTAAATCTTGTCGCTTGATGTTGTATAAAGCAAACTTCTTCTGACCATCTGGCAGGCTGAGAATGATTGCTGTTTGATTCTCCAAAATAACTGTATTGATCACAGCAGCAGAACGATCGCTCACTGCATCTTGGCTACCAGAATTTAGGGCAACAACCACACAATCATTGCCAAAATAGTTTTGCAGTTCCGCCAGTTTGAGCGAGTCGATCGTGCCTAAAATCGCTTTAAAGTTCTGGTTACTTTTAGTCGAATTGTTGGCTTTTGTTTGAATTGAAACGGGTGTCTCCTGCTGTAATTTGAGAGACACCAATTCGCGGTAAATCGGCTCGATCGTTTCGCGGAAATCGAACTGAAGATCTCGGTTTGCTGACAAGATATCGCTGCGGATCGTTTCTAGAGTAGCGATCGATCGTTGATAGGCAGCGATCGCTTCCGCATTACGTCCCTGTGCTTTCAAAATGCGTCCAGTCTGCCACTCCCAAAGAAACAGACTATCTTTTGCCTTCAGGTCTTGATCGGCGGCAAGTCGAGCCTGCTGCGTTAGCTGGAGTGCTTGCGCCATGTCTCCGCGACAGGTTTGGAGGTGTCCCAATTCTCCTAGCGCAAACGATTCGGCGCGGCGATCTTGTAGTCGTTGAGCAGTTGTCACCGCCTGCCGAAGGAGTGATTCAGCCTGGGGCAACAGATTTGATTGCAGACAGTCAATACGAGAAAGGGGTTGCTCGATCGTTACTGGCTGCTGTAATCGAGCTAAATCAATTGCGGCATACACGCGATCGCGTCTGTCGGGCAATTGGGTGAGCAGAGCCGTTGCTTGTTGAAGAACAGTTGTTGCTGATGCGTTGGCGCTAGTGCGGTAGTAGGCAGGAATCGCACTGATCAGCGATCGCAGTTCACTCGCTAAGTTCTTTTGACTCTGAGCGAGTTCCAAACTTTCTTGGAGATATTGCAGTGCCTGACTGTCATCCTTCAATCCAATTTGTTTAAATCTCTGAGCTTCGGGTTCGTCGCTACGCTGGTTAGCAGACTCAGCACGACGATAGCTAACCTGTGCGAGACTGCTGTAGGCGTTACCCAAATTGTTGAGGGCAGCCATCCGATAAGCAGGATTGGTTGTCAACTTCAAGCCTGACTGAAGCAGCACGATCGCCGTTTGGTAATCACCCCGCAGTCGATAGGCATCTCCCAAACTGCCTAATGCAGCCGCCTCTCCGGTGTTGTCAGTTACAGTACGGGCAAGTTGCAGGGCACTCTCCGGCAAGCAAGATAGATTGTTGCTGATCTGAAGTCGGTTAGACTCTTGTCCACACAGCAGCGCGATCGCTTTTCTCGATTGTCCTAAGCTGCTGTAGACTTGTGCTTGCTCAGTCAGGCTGCGTTCTAAAAACTGGAGGTTTCGGGTCTGACGATAATGGTTAGTGACTTGCTCCCACTGAGCGATCGCGGCATCGCTTTGCCCAAGTTGTTGCTGTGCCCGCGCTAAGTTTTCTCGGATGATCACAGCATTCGTCGGATTATTTTGATCCGTTTTTAGAGCCGTTTGCCAGAGTTCAATGGCGGTTTTATAATCGCCTGCCTGATAGAGATCGACTCCCTGCTGCACGAGTTGCGCGAGACTAACAGATTGAGCCGTCACGACACGACTCAGGCAAAAACACAGAACTACACTGCTAATAAACAATCCGAGCAGGTGAAAAACACGGGGGCGAGTGAGCATTGGGACTCCACGATCGCAGGGCTAAATTTATTTGTTGAGCAGATTGTAACCTGAATTTTCAGTTCACTCTAGTGCTAATAACAACTTGTAAAAGATTGGATACAGAAAGAACGCTGTAGAATATGACTAACGACTTGAAGATAAGCTATGACGACGGAACGACTAATCAAGCTACCTCCCCTGGAAAGCGGCGATCGCCTTACCCGCACTGAATTTGAGCGTCGTTACGCTGCTATGCCTGACCCCAAAAAAGTAGAATTGATTGAAGGAGTCGTTTACGTGGCATCCCCATTACGCGCCAAAGCACACGGCAAACCCCACGGCGACATCATGGGTTGGCTCTGGACTTATAAAACAGCGACTCCGGGCGTGGAACTCTACGATAATCCTACCGTTCGTCTGGATGCCGATAACGAACCTCAGCCCGATGCCGTCTTGCGTTTAGAACAGGGCGGACAATCTCGGATTAGCGAGGACGATTATATTGAAGGCGCACCCGAACTGATCGTCGAAGTTGCTGCCAGTAGCGCTTCCTACGATCTGCACGACAAGCTTCGAGTTTATCGGCGCAACGGTGTGCAGGAATATATTGTTTGGCGCACCTACAGTCAGCAGATTGATTGGTTTTATCTCAAAGCTGGAGAATACAAATCTTTAGCCGCCAATGCATTGGGTATCTTCCGCAGCCAGCGATTTCCGGGCTTGTGGTTGGCAGGCGATCGCCTCTTGTCAGGCGACATGGCAGCGGTGCTACAAGCTCTTCAGCAAGGAATTGCCAGCCCTGAACACCAGACGTTTGTAGAGGCTCTGCACTAGCGGAAAAACTCGGCAACCGCGCAGCTAAAACCTGGAAGAATAGGAGAGGTCAGCGTATCTTGGGGAAACAGCGTAGAGACGAGCCGCAAGAAAGCATCCTGACGACGATAAACTTCTAATTGCTGCGTGCGCCAGTCGAGAATCCAATACTCTTGTACTCCGCGTTCTGCATAAAGCTTTAGTTTGGTTTCGCGATCGCGGCGCTCATTTTGCGTCCCTGGAGATAGCACCTCAACGATCAGTTCTGGAGCAATGGTGAAATGACCTTCCTGATCGACTCCCGCCGCTAGTCGATCGTGACTAATCCAGACCACATCTGGAATCACATTGTCCGCATCATCAAAAATGACACCGGGTGTCGCTACCGTTTCCCCCAATTGACTTGCTTCCGCCCAAGTATCCAAAATTCTGGAAGCTTTGACGATCGCTTTCTGATGTTTCCAGTGAGGAGCGCGAGTCATGAGCAAATGTCCATCAATAATTTCGTAGCGACTGCTGCTCTCTGGCAGTAACTTTAAGTCCTCGGTTGTCCAATAAACCCGATCGGAGGCTGAAGTCATGGGGCGCAATGGAGGTGCAGTGGATGTTGCTTCTATGGTACTCGATCGCTCAATCCTCCACAGACCTCAAGAAAATCCTGCCGATTTCAGTTTTTGCAGAGATCATCCTTCACAATACTCCGGTAGTGGTCTGGACGTGTTGTTAAATTCTATAGAAAGCCTACCTAGTAAAACATCTGGTTCATCCAGCAACATCTCTGAAACATCACCCGACTCTCGAACAGCAGCATTACAACTCTTTCTTTGCTAACCTCTGGCGGCAATATTGACATCGCGGCTAAGTCTATTCGTCTTTCAAGTAGTCGAACCCCAAGGCATCTATCGGCTCTCCAACGGCAAGCTCGTCATGAGTCGCGAGTGTCCTTGATTACGGGCAAGAATGAATGGCGGATGGATTCACTCAACATCAACTTGCTCTAGAAAATCACAAAAACGGTGTAGATCTCTGGCAAGACTGGCATAACAGTGGGGTAAAGCATTCACCAATTCCCGCAATCGACCTGGCTCTAAATTGAACGTGTAGATGTTCCTGACCACATGGCGAAACCCTCGGTAAATATCTAGGCAATTGCGCGTGTCGCGATCGATCACCGCGGGGCGGCGCTCCAAAATCTCGGATGCCATCTGGATCAACAAGGCCCGATGCCAATCTGCACGGCTGGGAATTGAGCCATCAATTTCTCTGGCAATTTCCTCAAACAATCGTTCAGCACCTGCATAAAATCCGTGCAGGTTAAGGGCTACACCATCTAGATAGTCCTCATCGTTTTGCTGTTGGGCTTTTGCCAGCAAATGTTGTGTGCGGGTCACCACTTGCTCAATATCAACTAGTTCGGTGCGAATCCGAGCTGCCAAAATTGTTCCAGGGATGCTCATAGCACAACACTCTCGTGTTCAATAGCAGCTCGAATTTTGGGTTTAGCGCGTTCCACTTCCACTAGGTCAATAGGAAGGCTGGGATCTAAATCCAGCAAGCGGGACACGGCTTGATAATAAAGGTCTTGATCCAAACCCCAAACGGCGATATCTAGATCAGAGCGTTCGTGTACCCGATCGCGGGAGAGCATCGAACCAAAAATGGCAACCTGTTGTGCCCCAAATTGCTGCTTCAGAATTTGAGCCGCTTGTCTCGCCACCTCCCAAGCCCGTTGGTGCTTTGATCGCAATTGCTGTACCCGCTCTTGGGCAAGCCGCTGTGCCGTTGCCCGATAGACAGCCATTTGTGCTTCGGTAATGGGTTTGAGCATAGTTCTCAGTAATGGCGCGATCGTGCCATTGCTCCAGCATAGTTCTGCCAAACTCCATTGTACGTCCAGTCGATCACAAGTTAACACCGAGTATGAATACTTACGCCAGGGTGAGATGCTCCCTCGCAATCTGAAATGGCTAAATTTAGAGGACGATCGCCCATTCTACTGGTACGATAGCGGCAATTCACCACGCAGAGGAGGCGATCGCGCAGGAGTAGCAATTGCGGTTGAAATTTAAGGTGTGAGTGTTGACGGTGAGATGTCCCCAGCGACCAAGGGACAAGGGCGAAGACGTGATGAAGTTACCCAATGGAGACCAGGCGATTATCCCGATCGCAAAGCTGCTCGGCTATTGCCTCAATCCAGACCATCCTAAAGGCAAACACAAGGCTAAAGTGTTTAAGTCTGCATTAGGCATCACGGCTGAAAACGTAGAACGACTCGATCAATTGATTCGGCAGGCGGCGATCGAAGGCGAAATTGTTCAAGAGCAGGTAACTGAATTTGGGCAAGAGTTTAAGCTAGACTGGACACTACCCGATACCAATGCTGTTCAACTCAGAACGATCTGGATCATTCCGCAGGATTCAACTGAACCTCAACTCGTTTCTGCTTTTATCAAGTGATGACTCAACCGAAACTTCTAGATACAGTTGCCCTTCTCATTAAGCTTCCGAGCGATCGCCTCTCATTAGTTGAGGAAAATAGTCTTGCCCTAGAAGAGTTGCCTATTGGTTTAGTTGGAACCATCGTGCATATTTATGACCGAGACGACGCACTGTGTCGCTACCTGGTGGAATTTTCTGATTCCCAGGGTCGTGAGTATGCAATGGCGACGTTACAAGCGCAAGATTTTTTGGTGTTGCAATACGAACTTGTTACGGTTTAAGGGATTTGGCAAGCTGGGAGGAGCAATTACTCGATCGCATTGCCCATCAAGGTCAATCTAAAGAAATTGCCAAGAGATAGGAAGAATTTGCCATTAGCAGTAGGATAAGGATGATCAGGTGGAGCTACCCTGTCATCCCCGATCAAGCAAATTACGGCAAAACTCAGCGGAGTGAGTGCAGCATGAGCAACTGGAGAAGGTTGGCTGGGCAGTTCGTGGGAATCGCGATCGCAGGGAGTGTAGGGGCGATCGCGGCTTCGTCTGTCTTTGCCCAAAGTGTAATTGTGCCAGATGAGACGTTGGGGAATGAGCGATCACAAGTCATCCAGAACTTTTTGGCTCTACCCATTGAAGCGATCGGAGGTGGGGCACAACGAGGGCAAAATCTATTTCACAGCTTTCGTGAGTTTAATGTCAGTGCAGGTCGCGGAGCATACTTTTTACCTGATGCATCGATTCAGAACATTTTAGTACGAGTGACGGGTGGCAGGGCTTCGGAGATTCTGGGAACGTTGGGTGCGTTTGGGGATGGTCGTCCGAATTTGTTTTTGATTAATCCCAACGGCGTTGTTTTTGGGACGAATGCGAGTTTGGATGTGCAAGGTTCGTTTGCGGCGACGACAGCGGATGGGGTGGGATTTGGCGATCGGGGTGTTTTTAGTGCTGTAAATCCAGCGAGTCCGTCGGCATTGTTGACGATAGATCCATCCGCCTGTTTCTTTAATGCAGTTGCTCAACGAGGCAGCATTGTTAACCAATCAACCGCAACCGCTACAGTATTCGGAGATCCAACATTTGGCTTGCGAGTTCCTAATGGCAAAGCTCTGACGTTACTCGGTGGCAATGTCCTGCTTGAAGGGGGGCAAATTGTTGCCGCAGGTGGGCGAGTGGAGCTTGGTGCAGTGGCCGGGGCTGGTAGCGTGGAGTTAGAACTAAATGGTCATTTGCGATTTACTCCAGAGGTGCAGCGAGGTAATGTCGCCTTGGCGCAACAATCTTTGGTGGGTGTCGCGGGGAATAATGACGGTGAGATTGTCGTAACGGCAGACAACATCCAAGTATCAAATAGTCAACTACTAGCGGGTGTTTATCCAGAATTGGGTGTTAAGGGCAGTCAAGCAAGCAACCTAACCCTAGATGCCACAGGAAAAATCCGTGTTGAGCAAAGTAGTGAAATTAGAAACAACGTAGGTTCCGATTCCGTTGGCAATGCTGGCAATCTGATTATCAATGCGGGTTCTTTGGAAGTGACGGGTGAGTCAGAACTTAGTACTAGTACTTTTGGACAAGGCAATGCCGGGAATGTGATTATTAATGTTCGCGATCATGCTTCCTTTATAGATAGTGGTGGTTCAAGCAGTGTTGAAGCGAATGCAACGGGCAACGGGGGCAATGTTCGTATTTCCGCTGGCTCTTTAGCACTGACCAATGCCGCACAACTAATTACTAGTACGGAAGGTACTGGAGATGCTGGAAGTATCATTGTCAATGTCCGAGATCGCGTAACCTTTGATGGTTTTGGTGCAGATGGTAAGCCTCTCACGGCCGCCTACAGCCGTGTAGAACCTGGTGGAAATGGCAAAGGCGGTGATATTCGTATCTCTACTGACTCCTTGGAACTAACTAATGGCGCACAACTGAGTGCTAATACCCGTGGTAATGGTAATGCTGGGAATATCATCATTGATGCCCGTAATCGGGTAAATTTTGATGGCACCAGTGCAAAGGGACTTGCCAGTGGTGCTTTTAGCAGCATAGCAACCGGAGCCATTGGACAGGGAGGCGATATTCGTATCTCTACTGGCTCTCTAGACCTGACTAATGGTGCGAAACTGAGTACTGCAATCTTTGGCACTGGAGATGCTGGTAATGTTGTGATTAATGCTCAAGATCGTGTGACTTTCGACAATAGTGGTGCTGATAGTGCTGTCGCGCCCAGTGGGAATGGGCAGGGTGGGAATGTCCACATCTCCACTGGCTCTCTGACTCTAACTAGTAGTGCATATTTGAGTACTGCCACTGAGGGATTAGGGGATGCCGGGAATGTCATTATTGACGCTCATAACTACGTGTTTTTTGATGATGGTTATATTTTTAGCAGCGTACAATCTGGCGGGAACACAAAGGGAGGCAATATCAGCATCTCTACTGGTTCTTTGACCGTAACGAATGGTTCTGCATTGAGTGCTCTAAGCGTAGGCGGCGATGCTGGAAATGTAATACTCAACGTGCGCGATCGCGCGATTTTTGATGCTGGCAATATTTGGACTGCCATAGGATATGGAGGGAGCGGTAAGGGTGGCAATATTTTTATCTCTGCTGGTTCTCTGAAGCTGACTAATGACGGAGGGTTGAGCGCAACTACTTACAGTACCGAAGACGCAGGGAATATTCAAATCAACTTGCGCGGAGATTTACAAGCCAATAACAGCAGCATCTCTACATTTGGGGAGATTGGCTCAGGAGGATCGATCACAGTCTCAGCCAAAGATATTCGTCTTCGCCAGAATAGCGATATCTCTAGCTTCACTTTTGGTAATACCAAAGGTGGCAATATAGCCCTCACTGCCAACACCATCATCGCGCTAGAAGACAGCGATATCCTTTCATTTGCCCCCTATGGTCGCGGTGGCAATATTACGCTGAATACTCGTGCTTTCTTTGGGCAAAACTATCGTCCGGCACCTCGCGGAACTAATTCGCTTACGTTGGTGGATGGCAACGATCGCGTAGACATTAACGCCAGCGGCACGGTTTCTGGTGTCATCACCCTACCTGACACCACCTTTATTCAAAACAGCCTCACCCAACTGTCGCAGAATCTCACTGATCCCAATACTTTGCTTGCCAATAGCTGCATCGTCCGCGATCGTAAGCAAAACGGCAGCTTTCTGATTACGGGTTCGGGGGGTTTACCTGTGCGACCGGGAGATGCACCGCCCTCGTCGTTTCCGACTGGAGAAGTCCGATCGCTTCCAGATCCAGAAACTCAGAAAACAGGGAACAATCGATCGTGGAAACTCGGCGATCCGATCGTCGAACCTCAAGGCATCTACCGTCTTCCCAACGGCAAACTCGTCATGAGCCGCGAATGCGAGAATCAATAAACTTCAGCTTTCCTCGCTTGAACTCGTCAGCAAATCCAAAGCAATCCTTAACGCTTGATTGAGTTACATCAGAGTTGGCTGATTCAACTCACCTCGCATCTCTAACAACCGTGTTTTTGCCAACACGCGAACTTGCTCACCCAAGACAACCGAATCCCGATCGAAACCGCCTTCTGGTGCTCGAACCAAAACCTGAGTCGGATAGATGCGCTTGCCACGGTAGGCTGTGCAAGGCACGGCAAGCCCGATCGGGCTACTGGCGTTCAAGTCATTACGGCTGACCAAAACCACAGGGCGAATACCTGCTTGCTCAGACCCCTCGGCCGGATCAAGTCGAGCCATGTCAACTTGCCCCCGTCTCATAATTCTGTCGGCGTTTGCAGAAACGCTTCCCACTGGGCAGTTGCAAATTTCGCTTCGATTTGCAGGGCTTCGGCTTGATAATCTGGATCACTTGCCATCTCTACAAGAGCCGCATCGATTTCAGCCGAACTCAGTGCGTTTGACTCAAGCGGCTCATCAATTACTAACACAATGCGGTGTTTTCCTGGCAGAATTTCAGCCGGGACTTGTATCTTGACTGTACCATCAGGATTGACAATTGCCGTTGTTTTAATCGTTCTCATCATTAAGGTGTCTCAAATTTGAGGGAGTTCTGTCGTACAAATATCCATGTCTTATTCTACTACTCACAAAAACGGGTTACTTTAGACGATCGTGGAAACTCGGCGATCCGATCGTTGAACCCCAAGGCATCTATCGCTTACCAAATGGTAACTTAGTGAGCTGCGAGTGCGAACAGCAGAAACCCCAAAATCAAAACCGCCAAAACCTGGCTTTTCTGACCGACCAACTCAACTCACACAGCGTTCCGCCCGTCGATCGCACCTCTCGCACAAACACGCCTTGCAATTGCTTCGTCAAACTTCTTGCCTGCTGCGTTCCCATTCCTTCCGGTAGCGATGAATCATAGCCGCGACCATTGTCCATTACCTGAATTAAATTGCGTCCCTTAGCGTGAATACATTTCACCTCCAAACGACTCGCGCAAACTGCGTGTTTGCCGACATTGCACAGCGCCTCTTCTAGAAACCGACACAGCCCCCGCTTTTGTTCAACGCTCAAACGTCGCTCATTCATCGGCTCAAACGTGACCAATTGCACTTTGAGCGACTTGAAACAGGGTAAGTCTCGCTCCATGACGTTGGTGTAAACTTCATACAACACCTCATGCATCGGCTCCTGCAAATTTAACTCGCGATCGTGGCTCAAATAAAACTGATCGCCCTGCATCAGCGCATCTCGCCGCACCGAATCGTAGACCGATCGCAGTTCTTGATTAAGCTGCTGTAACTCACTGAGCATCTGTGACGATGGCAGATCTTGCGACTGCACCTGACGCAACAAGGTTGCTAGGGTTTGTAGTGGGCCGTTGTGAATGGTGTTGAACGTGTAGTCAATGACCCGCTGACGGTCTTGCAGGCGCGATCGTAAATCCTGGTCATAGCGGTAGAAGGCAGCTAATCCTGCACTGTTCAAGACTAGCACCAGCAACGCCGGAGCCACCGGAATCCACCAGCCCAGCAGCAGCAATCCATAGCTGATTCCGATTAACGTAATGCAGGCGATCGTTAACCCCAGCAAAATCCACAGCGGAGCGCGAATAAACCGTCCTAAACTAATGCCTAAAATACCCCAAGCAATAATCCACACATACTCCCAACCGTCTGACCAAACGTTGAGTAGAGGACGCTGATCTAGGGTCGCACTCACGATTTGACTAATAGCGTGTGCCTGAATTTCGACCCCGTAAATGAGCGCTGGATTGTCGCTGACGATCGCGCTCGAACTCACTACATCTTTGGTACTCGGAGCCGTCATACCGATCAGCACGATGCGATCGCGAATCCACTTCGGATTGACCTGACCCAATTGAATATCTTGTAGCGAAACGATCCGAAACGGATTGCGTCCACTGCGAAAATTTAGCAGGACTTGACTACCACCTGCATCGGCTCTCACATAGCTCCCAAAATTTGGCTGAAAGCGAATAAGTTCTGTTGAGCCAAACCGCATTGCTTCTGGGTCATGAATCCCGTTCTCGAGAGAAAGGTTTTTAGTTAACAAAAAAGCCTCTGCTAATCGCAACGACAGCGAAGAATGCCAATCTCCCTTTAAGTCGGAGGCTCCTAATAAACTGCGCCTGAGTATACCATCTGTATCAAACAACGCATCGACAAATCCTACTTGTTCTGCTGGCAGTGTGGGCGGTGGATTAATGCCAATGCCGCTTTTATCATCAGGCAGTTTTTCGATCGCAATTACCCGTTTGTCACGCAAGGCTTGAACCAATGCCTTGTGACCGGGCTGTACCGGAAGATCGCGAACAATATCGAGTCCGATCGCCGCAGGCTGATAGGTTTGCAGTGTTTTGAGCAGGGCGGCGAGGTCGCGATCGGGAATCGGATAAGTACCAATGCGGCGAATATCTGCCTCATTAATGCCAACAATCAGAATTCGCTCATCTACTGGCTCTGCCGGGCGCAGCCGCAATCCTTGATCTAACGCTCTCCATTCCAGCCATTGCAGCACGCCGGTCAACCGAGCCGCAATCACGAGTCCGATGATCACGACTCCGGGTAGTGCGCCGATTCGCCAAATAGAAGATTCATTTTTCAGCCGTGTCCCAAGGCTGCGGTTAACATCTGCCATTAATCAATCAGTCCTTCCTGCCGCGATCGCAGTTCTGTTTGAATGCGAATATTCTTACCTTCTTCGGGGTATACCTCCAGCGCATCCTGAATTTTTGTCCAATAGTGCCGCACGGTACGCTCTGCCACATTGAGGCGTTCAGCGATCGCTCTATCCTGCAACCCTTCGTGAAATGCGAGCTTCAACACGTTCATCCACTCGTGTTTTAACTCCAATCGGGTTCGCATTTCTTTCGGCGTGTAGTTGACCCCTTTGAGGGCCCAATCTACTAGTTTTAGCATCTCTTGTAGCGGTAGGCTTTTGTCAGCAATAGTAAATCCGCCTTCATGGTTACTGATAATCGGTTTGAGGCGGACTAGCGATCGTACATGGGCACTTTGCACCACAATGTTGAGCGTTGGGTAGATCTGCATGAGAGTTTTGAGGACTTGAATACCCGTTTCTGTTTGGGCGATCTCTCCTGAAACGTTAGGGATTGAAAGATCCATCACCAATAGGTCTGGCTGACCTTGCTCAACCCACTGAGAAGCCGCTTGAGCCGTTTGAGCGGTCTGAATTTCAGCCGTTGGATATTGACGTTTGAGTCCCTCAACGGTGCCGTTTAGAACCGATTCGTGGTCATCAATCACTAAAATTTTTTCGGTTGATTTAGATATTTCTTGGCTCATACTCCTTTCCTCTCAAGTTATCGTTGTGAACTGGAATTATGGCGATCGCCACTGACAGCACCAAGTCACCGTAGAACCTTGTCTCCGACAGTAGCATTTTCCATCCGCCAAAACCTGAAAGAATTGCTGTAGATAAGTCAATTCGGTCTTAGCACTGGATAGAAGGTCTGAGACGTTTGACGTACTCAGTTGAATCATCAATCTTGACTGCGCCTGTTGGCTCAATCGAACATAGAGAACAGTCTCTGGGAGCGGCTGAGAAGCAATCATTGGCAGCAGTTCGTTTAGAAAGGCCAAAATTGCGCGCCGTTGCTCGATCGGCTCTTCGTCCCAAGCGATCGGCAACTCGATTTCCAGTTTCAACGCTGGATGCGTCACCTGCCACTGCTTAAGAACATACTGAATCGCCAATGGCAGACTATCGTTGAGGTAGGGCGGCGATAAGCGGTTCGTCACAGCTTCTAACGAGTGTTGAATTGTTTCAATTTGCGTTAACCAGGTTTGAACCTCCTTGGTATCGGCTCGATCGTGGGCTAGAGCTAACTCTAAACTCCGTCGTATTGCAAAAGACTCCTGCAACAACCCCTCCCGAATCGATTCGGATTCGCGGCAAAGCTGGGCAGTCTGTCGCTGATGCCCCCAGCGCAATGTTCGCCGCATCTCAAGATAGGCGGCTAAAAGCCAAAACAGAACGAAGAGACAAATTGCCAAAATCACGAGCTTCTCGATCGACTCATTAAGACAGATAGCAGTATCGGAAATTCTCAGCAATGCATTTGCTAGAACTTCCCAAATCGCTGAACTGTCGTTTCAATTCACATAATATGAGAACTGGCTGGACAATACACGCCTGTTTTCGGTCGAGTGCATGGCACAAACAAGACAGGTAAGATTGCACTTTTCTGCAATCTCATGGCACTACATTAAGGTTTTTAATCTGGCGAACCAGTTCATTCTGTTTCCTAAGTTACGATCGCTGGCATTGCTCATTCATACCGCAATTCAGCAATGCCCGATCGTGCTCAACTACAAATCCCATACTTCTGCAAAAAGCCAGCTAACAAGCTTTTCATACTCTCCATCTTCTCAAAAAGCTCTAGTCAGTCCTGCTTGCTTCAAAACGGCATTTGCAGTATGCCGCGGATAATTTTAGTCTAGGCTAGATGGGGTGAGAAATCACAACTCTATCAACCAATTATTTAGAGGTGAAAATTATTTGTGCCGGATGAACTCGTAAACCTTCAGATATTCTTCTGCTGGGTTGTGCCATGAATAATCGTATTCCATGCCCTGAATGACTAGCTTTTCATACTCTTCGGGGGCGTGTTGATAAAGCCCGATCGCGCGATCCATCGCAGATTCTATGGCTTTCTCATCGGTTTGGTAGAACACATAGCCGTTGCGTTTTTCGGGCGGTTTGCTGGAATCGTAATCTCGATCGAACACTGTATCGAGTAAGCCCCCTACGCCTCGGACGATCGGAACAGTGCCATATTGCAGCCCGATCATTTGTGTCAATCCGCACGGCTCGTAGTTGCTGGGAACAACAATCATATCGGCTCCGGCATAAATTAGATGAGATAATTCTTCATTAAAACCTAGTTCTAAATGACAATCAGGGTTTTCATTTAAGAACGCTTTTTCGTGCTGGAACTTCGCGTTAATTCCTGGCTCGGTTGCTGACCCTAATAAGACAAATTGTGCCCCTTTTTCGAGTGCATAATAAATGGCGTGATGAACGAGATGAACTCCTTTTTGCTCATCTAACCGTCCGATATAACAGATCAGAGGTTGATCTGAATCTTGCAGTAACAGACGATCTCTCAGCGCTTTTTTGTTCTTCTCTTTTGCAGCTAAATCGTCTTTGCTGTAATGAGATGGAATGTAGCGATCGCTTTGTGGATTCCAAAACTCATCATCAATGCCGTTGAGAATTCCAGAAAATCGCTCTTCGTTTAAGTGAATCGTGTGACTTAACCCACAGCCAACTTCTGTGTAGTGTGCTTCCCAGGCGTGATGGGGTGACACCGTGTTGACAAAATTTGAGTAGACGATGCCGCCTTTCATCATGTTTAACGCAAAGGGATTAAAGTTATCGCGCAACCGATCGTATTGAAAATAATACGACTCTTGGTTCAGCCCCGTTAATTTAAGAATTTCGCTTCCGGTAATGCCCTGATGCTTGAAGTTGTGAATGGTATAACAAACCCGTTGATCTGCCATACCATGATATTTATAAATCTCAAACAACATCACCGGAATTAATCCAGTTTGCCAGTCGTGACAGTGAATCACATTGGGTCGTTTATTGCTTCTGAGTAAGAATTCTAAAGCGGCTTTGCTGAAGAAGGCAAATCGCATATTGTCGTCTGCACAACCATAGTAAACGCCTCGATCGAAGAACCCCTCTTCTGACTTGGGTTTGATAAAGAAACACAGTCGCCCATGCACCCAGCCGCAATAGACATCGCAGAGAATTGCGCCGCCATCCCAGGGCACTGACAAATCGCGATAAGCGTCGTGAAGTCCCCAAATATGGTCAAATCGCATACAGTCATACATCGGCAAAATTAGCTCGACGGTGTTGCCGCGATTTTCTAACTCGCGGCTGAGTCCATAGACGACATCGCCTAGCCCTCCAGCCTTAATGACTGGGGCGCATTCCGACGCGATTTGCACGATATACATATCAAACCCTCACTCACGATCGCTTTACTAAAGTTCTTTCCCTTGTACCTGTTTAGATCAAGACGCACCGTTTGTAAACAATCTGAAGTTGGGTTTTTTATCAAGATTAAACCAAATTGCTAGGCTGGTAGAAGAACCTCAAACAGTTTTACTGGATGCGTGGCATGACTACTTTGACCCTTGAAACGGAACCGATCGCAAGTCAAATTATGGTTACTGATGAGAAGCTGATTATAGACTTGATGGATGGTCGCAGCCTGATCGTTCCTCTGGGTTGGTATCCTCGCTTAATGCACGCATCAACTGAAGAACGGCAAAATTGCAGCAATTCTCAGTATGAGAATAATTCTCATGAAAACGCCCAGTTTTAACAGCTATGAATGGCTGAAACTCGCATTCTGCCGTTCATAAAATTGAGCGCACAAGCCTTTAGAAGCTCTGATTTCAGTACAAATGTTTCAAAATGAGAATTGCTGGCAAAATTGGCAATTTCTAGGTGGTGGCTATGCGATCGAGTGGGTTGATCTGGATGAACATATTGGAGTTGAGGGGTTACTAGCGGGCAGGCAAAGCGGTGAAAGCCAAAGGTCTTTAGAGCGTTGGCTATCCACACGAGAAGCGTCTATAAATTGATGTAAAAAAGTGGGTAACAAAATTTATCGCCTCAACTTAACCCAGCTTGAAGCTAGTTTTTTCACAAAGGGAGTCAAGCGATCGCGGCTATATTCATCCGCCGCTTTACGAATGGCTTCTGCCTGGGTGGGATAAGGATGAATTGTATTCGCGAGGGCACCGATTCCTAGTTTATGGGTCATTGCTAATGTAATTTCGTTAATCATATCGCCAGCGTGACGCGCGACGATCGTCGCTCCAATCATTTTACTAGTTCCTTTTTGTAGGTAAATTTTTGCAAATCCTTCGACTTCGCCATCGACGATCGCGCGATCGACTTTATTCATCGGCACATTGAGAATCTGGACTTCAATTCCTTGCTGTTGCGCTTCTTTTAGCGACATCCCAACCGTTGCCACTTCTGGATCGGTAAACGTACACGACGGCATGATCAGCGAACTGAGCTTTTTCCGTCCCAATCCGAGAATGGCAAACAGCGCATTTTGAATCAGAATTCGAGCCGCCGCATCTGCCGCATGAGTATATTTCCACTCCATGCAAATGTCGCCCACCGCATAGATCTTCGGATTCGTGGTTTGCAGATAATCGTTGACAATCACGCCGCGCTTTTCGTCATAATCTACGCCGACAATTTCAAGGTTGAGATTTTCAACATTGGGCGATCGTCCGACTCCGACCAAAATTTCATCGACGGTGACTGATTGTTCTTTTCCATCTTGCTCATAGTGAATAATTTTTTCTGCACCTTGACGCTCAATGCGTTGAATTTTGGATTGTAAAAGTAGTTGAATTCCTTCTTGCTCGAATGTCTTTTGTACGATCGCTGCTGCGTCTTCATCAGCACGACTCAAAAGGCGAGAACTCTGCTGTAATAGGGTGACTTCCGATCCGAGTCGTCGAAAGGTTTGGGCTAACTCACAGCCAATATAGCCACCCCCAATCACCCCTAGTCGATGGGGACGTTCTGTTAGCTCAAAAACGTTTTCGTTGGTGAGATATCCCGCTTCGGCTAGACCCTCGATCGACAACTCTGCCGCACGAGAACCCGTTGCGATCGCTGCCTTGCGAAAGTGCAGACTTTTTCCAGCAACGCTCACCGTGTCAGCACTCGCAAATTTCGCCTCTCCAAAAAACACATCTACGCCATAATCTTGCTGAAATTTCTTCGCCGAATCGTTGGGGCTAATTTGCGCTCGGACTTGCCGCAATCGCTCCATCACGGCTGCAAAATCGACGCTAATCTCGCCCGATGTGCCAATGCCATATCGTGCCGCATTTTGAATATCAGCAACGACTCGCGACGATCGAATCATGGCTTTTGAGGGCACACAGCCAACGATCGTGCAGTCGCCGCCCATTAAATGCTTTTCGATTAGTGCCACCTTGGCCCCAAAGATTGCTGCCCCTGCTGCGGTTACTAGCCCCGCTGTGCCTGCGCCGATCACCACCAGATCATAGCGAGGAGCAGGCTCAGGGTTGACCCAATCGGGCGGATGGACGTTGTTAACCAACTCCTGATTATATTGATCCATTGGCGGAACGATGACCTGATCACGATCGGTGACAAATTGCGACATAAAACAATTCTCTTTCAACAGCTTCTATCATTCTATGGAACGTGGATTTATTAAGGTGTAACTTCTCGCCATCTCCCTAGGGAGCTACGGTGTACACCAATCTTTGTCGCTGCGTGGGTGGTGTTTCAGAGATGTTGCTGGATGAGCTAAATGATTGACCCAATAAACTTTCTGCAGAACTTTACAACACATTTAGAACACTACCGCTGCGTTTGGGTCGGCTTCAGCCCCCTAAATCCCCCATTCTGGGGGACTTTGAGCTAAGACTCTGGTTTCAAAGTCCCCACTCGTGGGGGATTTAGGGGGCAAAAGTCTCGGCGATGACAAATCAGAGGACTTTTACAGGTTATTTAATCCACGATCCTATGGAACGAGCTGATCGTGTCAGGTGTTGACTTTCTCAACGAGTGCTTCTTCCAGGGTGTTCAACAAATCCTTCACCGTAAATGGTTTTGACAAAAATCGCTGTACGCCTGCATTGGCTGCATTTGCAACCATTCCCCTAGACGACAACCCACTCATCGCTACAATTTCAACATGAGGATTGATCCTCTGTAACGTGAGAATTGTAGTCGGACCATCCATCAACGGCATCATCAAATCGATTAAGACTAGATGAATTTCATCATGATGTTTAGAATAGGTTTCGATCGCCTCTACCCCATCACAAGCAGTCAACACGCGATAGTTATAGTCTTCTAACGTAATGCGCGTACTTTCTCGCACCGGGGCTTCATCATCCACCACTAAAATTAAATGATCATTGCCTTGATGCAGTTCTGGGTCTTCGATCGGAGCAGATTCTTGAATCATCACCGCAGGAAAGAAGACTTTGAACTCAGTTCCTTGGCCGAGTTGACTCGCTACGGTAATGAAGCCGCCGTGACTTTTGACGATGCCGACGACGGTTGAAAGCCCTAACCCCGTGCCGCCGCCCAGCTCTTTAGTGGTGAAGAACGGCTCAAAGATGCGATCGAGAATCTCGGCGGCAATTCCGGTGCCTGTGTCAACTACCGATAACACACAATAGGGACCGATTTGGGCTTCTATATTCAGCCGTTTGTCAGTTTCAGTCAGCCATTGATTGGTAGCAGAAATTGTGAGAACGCCCCCGATCGGCATCGCATCACGAGCATTCACACACAGATTCATTAACACCTGATGAATCTGTGTGCTGTCACCCACTATCGTCCACAAATCTTGCGGAACTTCGATCTCAACCTCGATCGATCGCGGTAACGTTTCCCGCAAAATTCTTTCAATCTCGCTAATTAAGTGTCGTGTTTGCAAAAGAACTCGTTTGCCTTCTACGCCACGAGTAAACGACAACACTTGTTTCACTAAATCTGCGCCGCGTCGAGCATTAGTTTCTAAAAGCTGAAGCAATAGTTGACTGCGATCGTCGAGGTTTTTTAACTTCAAAGGCAGCAGTTGAGCCGCCGCTAAAATTGGAGTCAAAATATTATTTAAATCGTGAGAAATGCCGCTCGCTAACGTGCCAATACTTTCTAATCTTTGAGCGCGAAAGAACTGCGCTTCTAATAGCTTTTTTTCGGTGATGTTGGTGTCTACGGTCAAAATTGATTTGGGTTGTCCTGCTTCGTCTCGCACCAGTGTCCAGCGGCTTTCGACCGTTACTTCTTGATCAGATTTGGTAATTTTATGCAACTCACCGAGCCATTCTCCTTTGGCGATCACCACATCTAAGGCTTCTCGCAGTTGAGGCGATGATTTTCGATAAAGCAGTTGATTGGCGTTTTTGCCGATCGCCTCTTCGGCGTGCCAACCAAATAATCGCTCTGCGCCTTTATTCCAATACACAATGCGATGGCTTAAGTCTCTGACCAGAATGGCATCGGTAGTGATGTCTAGCAATGCCGCCTGCTGACGAATCTTTTGTTCGGCCCGTTGACGCTCGATCGCATAGCGCATCGATCGCGCCAATAAGTCTCCCGTCACTTGTCCTTTAACCAAATAATCTTGGGCACCTTCTTGCATTGCCCGCAGCGTAATTACTTCATCATCTAACCCCGTTAAAATCACAACCGGAATGGCGGGCACTCGACGATGAATGTTAACCAGCGTTTCTAACCCCATGCTGTCGGGCAAGGTGAGATCTAAAAGAATAATATCAAATCGACTCTCAGTCAGATTGTTGAGGGCGGTTTCTAACCGATCGCATTGCGTCACTTGAAAGGGGTTAGTCGGCACTTCTTTGAGAAACTCTAGCAACAGCCGCACATCAGCCGGGCTGTCTTCGACTAACAAAACGTTTATCGAGTGCTCTGCCATATTGATGGTTACTCCGGTGGCAGTTTGACGATCGTGAACCAAAAATCTTCGATCGATTGAACAATTTTAATAAACTGATCAAAATCAACGGGTTTAGAGATGTAACAGTTTGCACAGAGATTATAGGCTTTAATAATATCCTCCTCAGCTTGAGATGTGGTTAAAATCACAACCGGGATGCGCTTTAAAACCTGATCGGCTTTAATCTCAGCTAGGACTTCGCGCCCATCTTTTCTGGGTAAATTGAGGTCTAACAAAATTAAATCTGGGTGAGGAGCGCTGGCATAAACGGTTTGCTTACGGAGAAATGCCATCGCTTCTACGCCATCATCGACAACGCTGAGATTAATGTGCATCTTACCATCTTCGAGCGCAATCCGAGTGAGTCGAGCATCACCTGGATTATCTTCAACCAACAAAACTTGAATGGGTAAACTCATCAGATTGGGATGCCTCTAGACAACGTGAAATAGAACGTGGTTCCTTGCATCGGCTGCGACTCAAACCAAATGCGCCCTCCATGCCGCTCGACAATTTTTTTGCACAAAGCTAACCCGATGCCAGTACCCGGATATTTGCTGCGCGAGTGCAATCGCTGAAAGATTGCAAAGATGCGATCGTGGTATTGAGACTCAATGCCAATGCCGCGATCGCGCACGTAGAAAGTCGTTTCTTCTGCATTATCGTCAGACACCCCAATGTGAATTTGAGGAGCTTCTGCCTGACGAAATTTAAGCGCGTTTCCGACCAGATTTTGAAAAAGCTGGGTTAATTGGGTGGCATCTGCCGTGACGTTGGGCAGCGGATCGTGCGTGATCACCGCCTCATTTTCTTGAATGGCGAGTTGCAAATTAGCGATCGCGCGCTGCAATACTTTTTCGGTGTCTACATCGGTGAAGGGTTGTCCCCATGTGCTGACCCGTGAGAAGCTCAACAAATCTCGAATCAGGGTTTGCATCCGCTCTGCCCCTTCGACCGCGTAGTCGATAAACTCGTCTGCACTGGCATCGAGTTGGTGCTTATAGCGTCGCTCTAATAATTGCAGATAGCTAATCACCATCCGCAAGGGTTCCTGCAAATCGTGAGACGCAACGTAGGCAAATTGTTCTAACTCTGCATTCGATCGGATCAGTTCTTTCCGTTGATAAGTTTCTTGCTCTAGCAGTTGTGATTGTGTAATTGCAATGCCAATTTGATTCGCGAGTTGCTGCAATAATTCTGTTTCAAAATTATTCCAGTGTCGAGGTCTACTGCATTGGTGAACAATCAGTAACCCCCACAGCGCATCTCTGCACACCACAGGAACGACCAGATTTGCCTTGACTTCAAACTGCTCTAAAAACTGGCGATGACAGGCTTGAATCGGGGCGGTTTGAATATCCGTGATCGAGCTGATTCGACCCAATTCATATTTCTCTTGATAGTCTTGCTGAAAACACGGGTCAACAATATTTTGCCCCCACGAAACCGGATAGGGCTGCAACACGGCTTCTTGCACAACCTGACCCGATCCATCTGCTTGAAGTTCAAAAAGCAGCACCCGATCGGCACTCAGCAGTTTTTGAACCTCCCGCACCGTGATCTGCAAAATCTCATTTAGCTGCAACGACTGCCGAATTTTAAGCGTGATCTCAGTAAACAGCCGATGACTCAAACTCTGAAGCTGAAGGTCTGCTTCGACCTGTTTGCGCTCGATGTTCGCCTGCGCTAAAACGCTGAGATTTCGCCTCAACTCTAGCTGAGTCATCACCTGCCGACCCAACCCTTCGAGGGCGCTGATTTGGTCGATCGTCAGTTGCCGGGGCACGAGGTCGGCAACACAGAGCGTCCCGATCGCGTCTCCGGTCGGTGTGATCAGAGGCACCCCAGCATAAAAGCGGACGTGAGGAGTTGCCTTCACCAGGGGATTGGTCGCCCAACGCTCATTTGCGCTGGTATCTGGCACAACCAGCGTCTCTCGGCTCATCAGACACTCAACACAGATGCCAAGGTCTAACGGCATTTCTGCCAGGTCTAACCCAACTTTGGCTTTAAACCACTGGCGGTCGTCGGCAATTAAATTAATCAGCGCGATCGGAGCCTGGCAAATCTGAGCCGCTAACTGCACCAAATCGTCAAACGATCGCTCAGATTCACTGTCAAGAATCCGGTATTGCTGCAATGCGGTTAGCCGTGATTGCTCGACGATCGAGTCCAGTTCCATGAATGTTTGTTCTTGGGCGCTCAGTGATTTCTTAATGCACTTTATAGTTTAATGTTCTCTTGCAAAAGTTAGACTTTTATGACGCAAAACTCAACTTTTGTGAACTACTAAGAACCCTCACCCCAAACCCCTCGCCTGCGGGAGAGGGCTAGGATGAGGGTTCTTATTCGCCCATCGCGTATGCTTGATGAATCTGTGCCCGCTCGATCGACAAAAGCTCGTCCAGTTTCTTTTTGCCTAACTAACCCAAATGATGAAGCGCATCAACCGCAAAGGGCTTTTTGGATTGATTGTGATCGGCGCGATCGTGCTGTTAACGATCGTAGCGGCTCCGAGCAGCAATCGTCAGGTGAGCGGTTCTACATTTAGCCGTGCGCCCGATGGTTATGGGGCTTGGTATGCCTACATGGAGCGGCAGGGCATTTCCATCCAGCGCTGGCAAAAGCCTTGGACAGATGGGCTGACCCGTCAATCTCCAGTCACGTTTTTGCAAATAGATCCTGAATCTCAGAACGGCATTGGCTCGATCGCGCCGGGGTCTGAGCAAGAACGCTGGATTCGTAGCGGAAGCACACTGATTATTTTGGGTGCCCCGGCCCCGGCAACCGATCGCCCATTCACGACGATGCAGACCAGCGATCGCGGCTTAGTCAAAATCGAGACGACACGCAGAAGACAACTGGGTAAGAACCAAGACCAGCTTTTAGGCGATCAAGCGGGCGCGATCGTTTGGCAATCCAAGGTCGGCAAAGGGCGAATTGTCTTCGCCAGCACTCCCTATCTCGCAGCTAATGCCTATCAAAACGAACCCGGTAACTTTGCGTTTCTGGCTCAGTTAGTCAAGCAAAACGGCCATGCTATCTGGGTCGATGAATATACTCACGGCTATAAAGAAGCGGCGATCGCGGCTCGTGAAGGTAAAGGAAGCTGGATAGCCTATATGAGCCAAACGCCTCTGCTGCCGATTTTGGTGCAATTAGGGGGGGTGTTGCTGGTGCTGGTTTGGGCAGCTAATCGCCGCTTTGGGCAACCGATGCCGTTGACAAACCCCAAGCCAGATAACAGTGAGGCTTATATTCAGGCATTGGCGGGCGTTTTGCACAAAGCGGGTCGCAGTGAGTTTGTGCTGGATGGAGTCGGCAAACATGAACAGCTACAGATTCAAAAAGCGCTAGGGCTTGGCTCGACGATGCTAGAACTAGACGCGATCGTCGAGGCGTGGACTCAGCAAACAGGTCGTCCTGCCGCAGAGTTGGAACAAGTTTTGAAGGCGCGATCGAGTACTCAACGCATCAGCGAATCAGACCTACTCTCCTGGATTAAAAATATTCAACTCGTGCGGCGCAGGTTGCCTTAAATAATGGTCAAAATTCAGGCTGGAGAAAGCGATTTATGAAAGCAGAGGAATTTGATCGGCGGTTTGATGAGGGTGAAGATGTGAGCGAGTTTTTGAAACTGGCTCGGCATCCCGTCCAGGGCATGGGCAAAAACGAGTAGATATTGATTTTCCACTCTGGATGGTTGAGGCGCTCGATCGAGAAGCAAAACGCTTGGGCGTGACTCGTCAATCGATCGTGAAAGTTTGGATTGCAGAAAGACTGGAGCGACCTTCAATGTAAACGGCGATCGCTACCAAACTGCTCGAAAACACGTTTGTCAAAAAAACCGCCGCAGGAATAACTTTGTGCCTTCAATTGCTGCTGCGAATAATAACATTTGCCAGCATAGAGAACATATCAATGCAAGATTGCATGAGAGGGATATGCATCTCACTAAAAATTGGTGACATCCCCAACTATTTGCAGTTGTAACGGCTTTGTAGATCAATCCTTTGCCAATTTGTCAACCTTTGCGATAGTCCACATGAGTGCCTAATCTGCCGCCATACCAAACGCCGGGTTCGACTTCATAGATTCGGACTACGCCAATCACTGGTTGATTAGGAGCGATCGCCACGATCGGGTAAGCAATTTGGTCAATGTCGTCGCGATCGTTACGCTCAAAATAAGCGTCAATTTCGTGAGAATCGGCTGCTAGCTCGAATTGGTACATGAATCAAGATTCAAAGTTAGAGATTGCTGAACAAGCACCACACTTTGCACATCCGGCTTTTACGTCTGCTGATGACATCCTGGCTTGCTTGAGTTGGGCACCAATGTGCTTATAAAGAGTAAACATCCATTCACTTTCGGGGGCAGGATGATTGGCTAACAGCGTTCCTGTAATCGGAACAAACGGCACCACAAACGGATAAACCCCAATTTGAATTAAGCGATCGCTCACTTCCAACAGAGTATCTAAACTGTCCCCTAATCCGGCTAGAAGATAAGTACTTACCTGTCTCCAGTCAAACACTTTGACGGCTGCCGCAAATGCCTCGAAGTAATCCTCGACCGGTACTGTTGCTTTACCGGGCATAATCTTCGCCCGCACCTGCGGATCTGCTGCTTCTAAGTGCATTCCTAAACTGTCAACTCCTGCCGTCTTCATGCGATCGAACCAGACAAAATCATCAGGCGGCTCACACTGCGCTTGAATGGGGAGACTGACTCTGGCTTTGATGGCGGTGGCACATTCGACTAAATAAGCGGCTCCGCGATCGCTCGTGTTGGGCGTTCCGCTGGTCATTACCAAATGCTTGACACCATCTAACCGAACCGCCGCTTCTGCAACTTCTGAGAGTTGAGCGGGAGTTTTACGGGCGATCGTTCTTCCAAATTCTAGGGATTGCCCAATCGCGCAAAACTGACAAGAGGTTGTAGTGTCACCATAGCGAATGCAGGTTTGCAGAACGGTTGTAGCTAATACATCTCGACTGTGCAGTAGAGCAATCTTCCAGTAGGGAATGCCGTCAGTTGTGGTGAGATTATAGAACTGGGGTTGTTGAGGAAAGCTGATCGACGAAATCGCTTCTCCGTGCCGTTCTAAAGCCAATTCTGCTGATGACTGATTGCGGATAGAGTAGGGCGATCGCGCCGCCAAACTGTCATAAATCGGCACCATTACTGTTGTGCCGTCTACCGTTACCGCTTTGTGATCAGAAGGGCCTGCAATAAATTGACTAACCCGATCGAGCCTTCAAACGCAACTGTGTGGAATGTGACTAATGCTTTCTCACCTGGATCGGCTTTGACATCAGGAAAGGCTTTCTCTTCATAATCAACAAAGAAATAACACCAAATGATAGAAGAATTGACAGGCGATGAGAGTTTAAAGAGTAGGTCAGGTGCTTTTGTGCCATAAGTGACGTTGCTGGAACTGCGATCGTATTGATCCGGCACTAAATGCTATCTCGTTCAGGGTGGCTTTTGAATCTGACTACAATCATCTCCACAGACGATCGTAGCGAGAATTCCTACAGCTATTTCACCCCCTCATTCTGCAACACCAGAATTGTTATAGAATAGCAAAGGTCGGCATTCGCTCCAGTCTTCATTACCGAATATCGCGTCAGCCCTTCAAACCCATATCTGTCTGCCAAGACTGGTGCCATCAACGGCAACAGACCGATGTTATCTCTGGAGTTACATGTCTTTTTCAAACCTCGGTCTGTCTGATGAAATCGTTCGTGCTGTTACCGCACGGGGCTACACTGACCCAACACCGATTCAGATACAGGCGATTCCGACGATTCTGCTAGGCAGTGATTTGCTAGCAGGCGCACAAACAGGCACAGGCAAAACGGCTGGTTTCACGTTGCCTATTCTGCAACGGCTGTCTGCCAAGCGACTTGAAGATTTGCCGAGTCACCCACCGATTCGATCGCTGATTCTCACGCCCACTCGCGAACTTGCTGCCCAGGTAGAAGAAAGCGTACGCGACTATGGCAAGCATCTTAACCTCACCTCAATGGCAATCTTTGGCGGAGTCAACATTAATCCGCAAATTCGCCGCCTCAAAAGCCGCGTAGACATTCTCGTTGCCACACCCGGACGGTTGCTCGATCATGTGCAGCAGCGCACCGTCGATCTTTCCCAGGTCGAGATTCTCGTGCTTGACGAGGCCGATCGCATGTTAGATATGGGCTTTATCCGCGATATTCGTCGCATTCTCACCAAACTGCCCAAGCAACGACAAAATTTGTTGTTCTCTGCGACCTTCTCAGACGAAATCAAAGCACTCGCTCAGACGATTCTCACCCGCCCCGTGATGATTGAGGTTGCACCCCGGCAAGCTAATGCTGATTTGATCGCTCAAAAAGTTTATCGAGTTGCCCGCGATCGTAAGCCTGAGTTGCTGACTCACTTGATCAAGCAACACAATTGGTTTCAGGTGTTGGTCTTTACTCGCACTAAGCACGGTGCCGATCGACTGTCTAAACAGTTAACTCAGGGTGGCATTCCGGCACTGGCGATTCATGGCAACAAAAGCCAACTGGTGAGAACTCGCACCCTCGCGAAGTTTAAAGACGGCACCTTGCAAGTGCTCGTAGCAACTGATATTGCCGCACGAGGCATCGACATCAACGAATTGCCGCAGGTGGTTAACTTTGACTTACCTGATGTGCCCGAAGATTATGTCCATCGCATCGGGCGCACGGGGCGTGCAGGTTCAGCCGGAGAAGCGCTGTCGCTCGTCTGTGTCGATGAATATAAGCTCCTCGCCGATATCGAAAAGCGCATGAAGCGATCGCTCCCTCAAGAAGAAGTCGCTGGCTTTGAACCTGACCCCAACGCCAAGCCTGAGCCGATTCAGCGGCGATCGCCACGCTCTCAGCCCCAACGAGAAATGATCTCTGGGCGATCGGCTTCAGGTAACGGTCGGCGGCGTTAATATAGCCATTGATTTAACGTGAGTTCGATAGAAGTGGTTCACTCCGATGATGAATTCGGGAAGCCCCCTAAATCCCCCACGAGTGGCAGGGTGGTTTCAAGTTAGCCAGCGAAAAACCTGATGGACTTGATTGGCTAGATCCCGAATGCAATCTGGGAGAGTA
>NZ_PVWG01000038.1:0-46245 GCF_003003695.1 Phormidesmis priestleyi ULC007 | reverse complement strand
GACTCAAAAGGTTTACATGACTTTCAAAGGTAGTCTCAGCTTTCCTTTTGCGCTTCTATCTTCCGTCCAACTCACGTTAAATCAGGGGACATTTTCAAAGAGGTAGATGAGGGATACATAACAACTCCTTCCCAACTTGCCTTGGCTTTGTCTAAACTCGTATAGTTGCCATGCTGTTCTGTTGTAATTTCAACTGTCTCAAAACCAGCCTCAGTCAACAATCTTTCACACTGTTCGTTAGAACCAATGCGATTGCTCAGTTCTAGCGAAATGCCGTACTTTGCAAACACTTTCCGCAAGATGACAGCCCCAATGTACGCTGTATCGGCAGGAGTATGAATTTTGATTCTGCCTCCAGGTTTAAGAAAGCGATGCCACAACTGTAATGTAGCTTCTTTATTTTCTATCCAGGGAAATGTGTTTGCACACAAAATGTGGTCGAAGTGATTGCTTAAACAATTGAGATTCTCAGCATCCACGAGTTGAAGCTCAACGTTACTGAGTCTTAATGCGTCAGCTTTACTTTGTGCTTGCTCCAACATCCCAGCAGAGAGATCTACTCCAACTACCCAACCCTGCTCTCCAACGATTTCAGCCGCAGCGATCGCAAGATGTCCTGTTCCCATTCCAATATCTAGTACAGACTGCCCAGAACTCACCTAGGACTTACGCACTGTACAAATTAGCCATATTATGGAATAACGAGAATAGGTCGTTTCAGCCTTTTGCAAGGCCTTTCTTTGACTTTAAATTCCTAAAAAAGAAATGAAAAAATAAAGCTGAAAGGGCTGAAAAGCACGACTGCTATTTCGGTTATTCTGTCAATGCGTAAGTCCTATCACCTGTGAATACTCAAGAAGACGGTAACAAATCTGTACATGCCACTCGCTATCGTCGTAAGTTTGACTTCTGCGATTGTATAAGTCCACAATTCCTTGCTTGTAATCATTTAAGTCAAGTTGATTCACCATTAGGAACTGTCTCCGCAACTACGCCTCAGCCTAACGCAAACGCAACTCTCTCTTCCCCACTAGAGTGCAAAGTTGCTGTCTGTAGAAACGTTCTATAGAGCGTCTCTACAGATCAGCAATTCAGCTTTGCCAGCGTACTAAGTCCAATACAAAATCTTGGCTTGAGGGAAGCGATCGCGAATTTGCCCCTCAAAAAACTGACGCATCGCCTTCATCGTGGTGGCATCGTAAACGTATTTAACGCCGCCGAACTTATTGCGTTTCACCACTCGCTTAGACTCATCCATCTCTAGCTTGCTGTTAGGATACCAACCCTGCAACACCTCTTTAGAACCCGGCGTAAAGCGGTGTGAGATTAGCTCAAAAGTCAAGTCACAATCAAAATCTAGTACTGCACTGATCGACTCAAACAAGCGATCGTAGTGTTCTTCCCAATCTTCGATCGGCATAATCGGCGCAATCACTAACCCAACCGGATAGCAGCCTCCCCCTTGGGCGCGGGGCAACGCCAGCTTTCTCAATGCCTGGAGGCGATCGGTGACTGATGCCGTGCCGCCTTCAAGACGATCGCTGATCGGCGCAGCATTCACACTAAATCGGCAGCGTGTGTGACCATTGTGCGGAAGAGCTAGCAAGCCATCAACCCCGTCAAATTTCGACACCCAACGCAGATAACCATCGTCGCGTGTCCCAAAATAGCGAATGCACTCGGCTAAACTGCCCGTTAGATGCTCAATGCCTAGCGGGTCGGTGTAGCAACTCACCTCAAAAGAAGTTTGACTCTGCGATCGCTCATAGTTGCCAAGATTTTGCAACGTCTGAGGCAGATTTGCAAAGGCTCGGATCACAGGTGGACCTGAAAGACTCCCAGCCAGATAGCAGTATTGACAATGAGCCGGACAGCCCTCGGCTAAATGAAACTGCCAATCAGCAGACGGCGGAATCGGACTGAGCTTTAAACTGCTCGGTGGTGCATTGACCACCGCTAACGTGCGCTTAGAAATTGCATAGGTCTCGCGCTCAGTCTCGCCACGCAAACCAGTTAGACGATTTTTAGGCAACGCCTCAACTGGCAAATTTAGCGCCTTGACTCGCGAAAGAATTTGCTGACCCCACGGTTCATCCAGGGCAGCAGGGGTAAAGAGAACTTGCTCAGGCATCCACAAACGCGCTTTGGGGGAAGAAATCTCAGGAACTGTAGAACTTAGCAATCTTTCTGCTCCATCTGGGTTCTACCCCTATTGTCGCTTTTCTTTCACAGTCGAAAAGCCGGATTATGAGCGGGTTTCACGACTTTACGGCAGGTTTTCAGGTGGGCTTACCGACTGCTTAAAAGCGGGTAGATTTTCGGCACTGGTAGGAGCCGATCGCATGCGATTTAATTGCCCTAACGCCCAAACCGCAGTTTCTTGCACGTCTCGATCGGGGTCGTCAGACGCTTGATGCAACAAATGACTAATTTGAGAAACCAGGTCATAAACGCGAGTCAAATCCCGAATTGCATTTTTACGCACATCTGCGCTCTCATCTTGCAGCGAAATCGCCAGCGCTCGACTGAGAGGTTTGAGCGTCCGGGTGCCAATTTCAGAAAGAGCAGACAAGATTAAACTGCGCTGCTTTGAGTCAGAATCAATCATCAAATCAACCATCGGCTGAACGGCGCGCGTGTCTCCTCGTTGCCCCAACTCCCAAATGATTTTTTGCCGTTTTGCAGGGTCAGGGGTGCGAAGCTCTCGCAGCAATTCGTCAACAATACTGATTTTGGCTAGTCGAGTGGTTTCAGAAACCTGGGGATCTTCGGTCGGACTTACTTCAGGAAGTTCTTTGCGTTTAAAGGTTTCTGAGACGGGAATCGGTTGGGGATGATGACCATTAGTTGAAGGGGGTTCATCATTAAGATCTCTGGCTTCAGGCGGCTCGATCGCATCCTCTAAAATAAGTTTTGATGAAAAAGTAGACGGTTCGAGCAGCGGTGATGATTCTGATGAAGGCGATTGTCGTCTTAACGCAAAAAATGTCAGCCCGCCCCCTACAGCAGAGACTGTCACAATACCCAAAAGCCACCACTTTTTAGACGACTGATCAACTTTAGGTGCCCCGTCTGAGATCTGAGCTTGAGCAACTTGCGAAGACGCGCTCACATTTGTTGTTATGAATTGTGAGGTTGGCTGACTCACCAAACTTTTGACCGATTGAGGAAACGCTCCTAAACAAGCCAAGCTCGTAATCAGTAGCCAACCAGAGTGACGAAAAATCATAAGCGAACTCAGGTGGGAGTGCGACTAGCGTACCAATAAAGGTGTCTTTTCTTGCTAGCTCAATGCTAACCGCCATCTCTGTATTGTCCGCAAAAAAGTTTCGCGAATCTTAACGACAGGCTCCAACTTTAGGTGATCACTCAGATTCAGATTCTACGATCGGTAATGACCCGATCGTAATCTCACTGATTTCTAGCGGAGATTGCAGTATCACAGACCTATTCTGAATTTCATCTTCCTGATCCGGAGAAACCCCATAGAAAGTTAGTCGCTTAAATCTCTGGCTCAACACCTCTCGTTGATTAATCAAATAGATGCTAACTAGCGTCAGACACACCCCAAACCATTGCACCTGACTCAACACTTCTGAAAGAAACAGATTGCCAAATAAAAGGGCAAAAACAGGCGTGAGAAAGGTTAAAGAACTGAGACTCGTCAGGCTACCACTAGAAGCAAAATAGAAAAATAGCCCGTAAGCGATCGCGCTCCCAAAGATCGTCGAGTAAGCCAAAGCCATCCAGTTAGCAGTCGTCAGATCGACCCACTGCGCGGATTCTAACTGATTAGAAAGCGCAAATAACGGCAAGCCGCCCAAAATCATGTGCCATCCCGTCGCGGTTACGGGGTCAGCATGGCGGCAAACATATCGCACCATCACGGTTCCGACTGCCATTGATAACGCTGCTAACAGCATCAGCCACTGTCCGTTGTCAAACAAGCTGAGAAAAAGGTCAGAGATAGACCGATCACTAGAGATCGTCCATTGCCCGTGGGCGATCGCGGTCATCAACCAATCTCCTGCCGACCCGATCCAGGCTTCTGGTAGACCCAGCAGACTGATCCCCAAAACGCCGATTCCTAGACCGAGCCAGCCCCAAAGTCCGATCGTTTCACCAAATAGCCAGAGTGCCAGCAGTGCCACAGCTAACGGCTGCGAATCGATCATTACAGAGCCTAAACCTGCCCCTGTTCTCATCAAACCTTGGGCTAAAAATCCTTGAAAGAGGGTTCCATCTATCAAGCCAAAGAGCGCAATCCACAACCAGGCGGCCCACCCTTTTGGTTGAGGTCTGCCCATCAAAGCACCCGCCACAACCACCAATACACCTGCTGGCACTAATCGCACACCTGCCATAAAGAATGGTGTGGTGTGGGGAATCACCCCTTTCATCGCGACCATTGCGGTTCCCCAAAGGAAAAAGGGCGCAATCAGCAGCACAGGAATAAACGGTGATCGAGACTCAGTGATCTTGAGATGCATGACTAGCTGCTACTAAAATTTTGGCTAATTCTATCTGACTATGTACTTATGTTAAGTGACGAACGCCACGGTTGAATTTTTTCTGATCCCCAATTTTCCCACTCGCGACTTGCATTGAGGCACACTAGAAGTTTAAGTCGTTCTCACTCACCGTTCTTTAATGCCCATGATTTCGCTTTTTAAGTCCCGGTTTCGCAAACAAATTGCTCGAATTGAAATTAAAGGCGCGATCGCGGGGGCAATGCGCGATCGCGTTCTCAAAGACCTTAAATCGGTCGAAGAAAGACGCTTTCCCGCTCTATTGCTGCGGATCGACAGCCCAGGCGGAACCGTTGCAGATTCTCACGAAATCTACTGTGCGTTAAAAAGACTGCAAGAAAAGGTCAAAATCGTCGCCAGTTTTGGCAACATCTCGGCATCTGGCGGGATTTATATTGGCGTGGGTGCTCAACATATCATGTCAAACCCTGGCACCATCACAGGCAGCATTGGCGTGATTTTACGGGGCAATAACTTGGAGCGCTTGCTAGAAAAGGTCGGCGTATCGTTTAAGGTGATTAAATCGGGACCTTATAAAGATATTTTGGCATTCGATCGCGAACTTACCGATCCCGAAAAACACATTCTGCAAGAACTGATTGATGTCAGCTATTCGCAGTTTGTGGGAGTGGTCGCCGAAGGGCGAAATCTGAGCACCGAAGCTGTGAGAAGCTTTGCGGATGGTCGCGTTTTTACGGGACAGCAGGCTTTAGCACTGGGACTTGTCGATCGACTAGGCACCGAAGAAGATGCCCGTCGCTGGGCAGCCGAACTCGCTGGACTCGATCCCGAAAAAACCAAGTGCTTCACTTTTGAGGAGAAAAAACCTCTCGTCAGCCGTCTCACATCAAACAACAGTCTTGCCCACGCCATTTACACCGTTCCTGGACTTGCGGCAGGTGCCGATTGGCTAGAGTTTGAGTTGTCTACGAACGGGCTTCCGTTGTGGTTATATCGCCCTTGATATAAAAAGGGGCCTTTAATAGCTATAGGGGTTGCGCCCCCGTGCTTACCTTCAATGTATAGAGGGCGACCACGGAGGGATTGCCCCTACTTAAATCATCTCTCCATTCAACAGGTCAGCAAATTCACCTGCTTAAATTAAAACTTTTTCATCCTTTATCCTTGATCCCCGATCCCTTCACACTCTCTTGATAAGCTAGTGGTTAAGGCACGAACGACTACAATTGATTCGGCTAGCAACTAGCAAAAACTTGGAGGGATGAAACTGTGCAGTGGAGAGTTCGAGCGGTTCGTGGGGCAACAACAGTCTCGACTAATAGCGTCGAGGCAATTCGAGAAGCGGTCACTGAGTTACTGGATGAACTAGAAGCTCATAATCGACTTGATTTTGACGAGATCATCAGTGCTACGTTTTCCGCAACTCGTGATTTGGATGCCATCTATCCAGCCGCGATCGCTCGTGAGCGTCCTCACTGGTCAAATGTGCCGTTGCTAGACGTGCAGCAAATGTATGTCGAGGGAAGTTTAGAGCGCTGCATTCGCTTCTTGATTCACTTCAACACGCCTGACCCAGAAATCAGAATTTATCATCCCTATATGAGACACGCCAAGAGCCTTCGACCTGATTGGACGCTCGCTCAACTCACCGCTTCACCGATGAGACTTAGAACGCGAGATTAGAAAACAATTTGATATTAAAAAAAGGGGATTCACTCTGATGGCGAACCCCCTTTTTTAATTCAGTTTTACGAGACTAGACTTCAGTTTTGAGATCAGAAGTACTTTCTAGTTTGGGGGCAGAAGTACGTTCTGCAAAATACTTATTCAGGAAGGTGCTTGCAAACGACAAGATTACAGGCCCAAGAATAAATGCCAGAGTGCCGTGAACGCTAAACCCTGGAGTGAGAGCCGCCGCTAGCGAGAAACAAATGCCGTTGACGACGAGCGCAAACAAGCCCAGCGTTAAGAAATTAATAGGCAGAGTCAGCAGTGACAGAATTGGCTTCACAAAAGCGTTGACTAAACCGATCGACACGCCTGCAATCAAAGCGGATGGAAACGACGCAATATTTACGCCCGGTAGGACAATATCGACGACTAGCAGACTCAACGCAGTTGACAAGATTACAAAGAAATATCCCAACATTTTTTTCCCTCAAACTTACATAAATAATCAGTTTTTCTAAAGCCGATCTTGACGCAGCAGTGAGGTAAAAGCCTCTTCATCGAGATAGATTCTGAGTTGTCAAATGGCTCACCTATTCGACAGAGTTTTCTTGAGGGGTTTTCGCGATCGGTAAAATTTCTTCAACCACCTGCGCTTTTTTATGATGAAAGCGAATTCCTAGAAAAATGTCATAGACGAAACCCAGAAAGTCTTCTTTGAGTAGCCCGATCGATTGATGACTGCCTTTAGCATCTAAAAGCGGCTTTGTTGCAAGATAGGCTCCTTCGTAGTGATACCACGGCACCGAAGGCCATAAGTGATGAATCAGATGATAGTTCTGACCCATAATCAGCCAATTGAGCAAGCGATTAGGGTAAACTCTGGCGTTTTTCCAGCGATCGCGCTCTTTAAAAGGGCGATGCGGCAAATAATCAAAGAACAGTCCTAAAACCAGACCCACGACTGCCAATGGGGTAAACCAAAAGTTAAACACATATCCAATGAAGTCATAGTGATATCCCAGATAGAGCACAAGACCTAGAGAGAGCCGCGCTAAACCCCACTCTAAAAGCTCGTTCTTTCGCCACAGCTTGCGCTTAAAGAAAAAGAACTCGTGATACATAAATCGGGCGTTGATAATCCACAGCGGCCCCATCGTCGAAACCACGTGGTCAGGGTCATTGTCGGGGTCATTCACATGGGCGTGATGCTGCATGTGAACCCGCGTAAATACTGGGTATGAGAAACACAGCAGAAATGCGCTGCCGTGCCCCAGTAAAGCGTTTACCAATCGATTTCGATGGGCAACTCCATGACAGGCATCGTGGATCACGGTTCCTACCATATGAAGCGCCAAAACATTCATGCAGAAGCAGCACCAATCGATCCAACCCCAGCACCAATAGCCCAGCGTTGAAATCACCGCTAAAACCACCGAGAGCCAAAAAATCAATAGGGTTGGATTGAAGTCACCAGGAGGGCCCAGCAACTCTTTAGGAACTGTCAGGGGCTTTGTTGCCGCCGACATTGTTTCTTTCTCCTTTGTCGTATCCTCGCGTAGTATACGATACGCAAAATCATGAACTTAAGTAAAGCCCGTTAAGCTTGACTGATGAATCAGATGAAATTCCATTAACCAAGTGGCGATCGAGCGTCGGCAGACGAAGAGACGGGTTGAGCAATCTGGAAAGCCTGGGGAACCTGGTAGAAAAAGCGGGGTCTGGGTAATCAGGATGCGAACAAAACGTATTCGTCGAAAAGCTTTATGGCTTCAGGGGTTTTTGAGGTTGATATCGGACTGAGGCGCACCACCAGAAGCCGCGAACTCTCGCCGATCGAGGGCACCACCCAGTCTAAATTATTTACATATTTGAGGTTGACTACAATGTTGCGATCGCAGGTTAAGACAGGTTTGCAGATTAGCGTAGCAACGGGCGCGGCGATGCTGTTGAGTAGCGCGGCGATCGCTGCACCTGCTAATAGTGTGCTGGTAGCACAAACCACGTCGCCTTCTGGTGATGTAATTGTCCCCACTGAGCCAGGAACTGGCGGAACTACCATTCCTGGATCTACGATTCCTAACCCACCGTTGAGTGGAGTGCGGTTTGCTTGCCAAAACTCTAACAGCCAATACACCGTGATGTATATGCCAGAGAGTCAGCCTAATCGAGCCTATCCCTGGGCGGTTCCGAGTGCTTTAGGTGGCGGTTGGAGTTCTGATCGACGCTGTAATGAGATTTCGCGTCGGTTAGAGTCTTACCGATCTGATGGGTTGTTGGAGATGAAAACCGCCGTCGAGAATGGTTACAACACGATTTGCGTCACGACTGATCGAGTTCCGTCTTGTCGCATTGTGCTGACGGTACCCAACGGACAAGATCCTTTAACAACCCGCGATCGCGTGTTTCAAAACTTGACGATCGCCGATAGTGGGCAACAAACCCAGGGCGTTTTAACCTATGGGCAAAACGGCGCAGACGGCAATATTATCAATCAGTTGGGTAGCTTGCTAGGAATTCGCGGCTTGGGACGCAATGGTGCAACCGCTCCCCCTAAAACTCTGCGCTCAAGTGACATTAACTTGAAGCCATTTCTCGACCGTAAAGACGGGGGCACAGGCGAACGACTGAATGGAGGAGTTGCCATCCGTTCTAATGCCAAACCTCGTCTGCCTAAACTGTTCCGTCGTTAAAATTTCTGAGCCAAAGACTCTACTGTTTTCCTGCCAGTTGAATCGCGATCGCAATCAGTCGATCGGGTTCCGCTGGCTTTGATACATGGGCCCGGAACCCTGCCGAGAGTGCCTGCTCTTGGTCATATTCGCCTGCATAGGCAGTCAGGGCGATCGCAAGAATCTGTCCGCCGCGCTCTAATGACCACGATCGCACCTGCTGCATCAGCATATAGCCATCCATTTCGGGCATTCCGATATCGCTGACTAAGAGATCTGAGAGAAGAGAGATGAATGGCGATCGGACTCTTTTTAATTATCCCATTTGGGGTTTGAGAAGTGGCATCGTGACGATCGAGGTCAAACTTTTCCAATTGCTTGCCTAGCTGTGAGAAGTTCTTGTGATGCTTTTTCTGAAGCGTTGCCAAACATGGTAATATCCCTGATGCTTATATAGAAGCTTTGCTCTCAGAAGTGCAAATAGGGGCGAGTCTTCGCTTAAACTACTTGCATAAGCTTTTTTTAATCTAAGCTGAGATGCGATCAAGTGACTTGATCTAGTTGACCATAAGCAGCCATTTTTGCTCGTAGTTTCAGGCTAGAAAACAATTTCTGTATTCCTTTAATTTAAGAGACTCGGTAATCACCTCACCGCACTTTAATCCTTTACTCTTTGTAGCCTCCCGGATTCTGTTCATGCAATTGCAACCCTCCCAGCGTAGAACCAAAATTGTCGCGACGATCGGTCCTGCGACCAGTAGTCCAGAAGTTTTACGGGAACTGATTGAAGCTGGGGCAACCACGCTACGCCTCAATTTTTCCCACGGTAGCCACGATGACCATTTGCGGAGCATTCGGCTAATTCGGCAGATCTCTTACGACTTAAATCAGCCCGTCGGAATTTTGCAAGATTTGCAAGGCCCCAAAATTCGGCTGGGGCGATTTGAAAACGGGCCCATCGTGCTAAAAAAGGGCGATCCCTTCACGCTTACGAGCCGTTTGCTCCCCGGAACTCAAGAGATCAGCTCGGTCACTTATGATTTGCTGGCTGAAGAAGTCCCTTCGGGTGCCACGATTATGCTAGACGATGGCAGAGTCGAAATGAAGGTGGAATCGATCGATCGAGATGCCCAAGCGCTCCATTGCCGCGTGGTGGTCGGCGGCCCACTTTCTAACAACAAAGGGGTTAACTTTCCGGGGGTTTATCTGTCGATCAAGGCGCTGACTGATAAAGACCGCAAAGACTTAGTGTTTGGGTTAGACCAAGGCGTAGATTGGGTTGCGTTGAGTTTTGTCCGCAATCCTCAAGACGTTTTAGAAATCAAAGAATTGATTTCCAGCGCCGGAAAAGCCGTTCCGGTGATTGTCAAAATTGAGAAGCACGAAGCGATCGAGCAGATGGAAGCCATTCTGTCGATTTCAGATGGCGTGATGGTGGCACGAGGCGATTTGGGCGTTGAGCTTCCTGCCGAGGATGTGCCGATTCTGCAAAAGCGCTTGATTGCTACCGCCAATCGGTTAGGCATTCCAGTGATCACCGCAACCCAAATGCTCGACAGCATGGTGAATAGCCCGCGTCCGACTCGTGCCGAGATTTCTGATGTGGCAAACGCAATTCTTGACGGCACTGATGCGGTGATGCTCTCGAATGAGACCGCCGTGGGCAACTACCCGATCGAAGCTGTCTCAACGATGGTGCAAATTGCTGTGCGAATCGAGAAAGAAGAAGGCAAGCGCCTTTCAGAAGATGCCGGACGCTCAATTCCCAACGCCATCAGTCAGGCCGTGGGGCGAATCTCAGATCAGCTAGGGGCAGGGGCCATCATGACGCTCACCAAAACAGGAGCCACTGCCAGAAACGTCTCAAAGTTTCGTCCTAAAACACCGATTCTGGCAATCACGCCCCATGTTGACGTGGCCCGGCAACTTCAGCTTGTTTGGGGAATTAAGCCTCTGCTGGTGCTAGATTTGCCCTCAACCTGGCAGACCTTTCAGGCGGCTCTCAACGTGGCTCAAGAAAAAGACTTAGTGTGTGAAGGCGATTTAGTCGTGATGACCGCCGGAACCCTGCAAGGCGTTGCTGGCTCGACTGATTTGATCAAAGTTGAAGTCGTCACTGCCATTCGGGGCAAAGGAGTCGCCATCGGTCAAGGCTCAGTCAGCGGACGGGCTAGAGTGGCGGCGATCGGCTCAGAAATTTCTCACTTCAATGCCGGAGAGATCTTAGTAGTGGCTAACACGAGTGCCGATTATGTCGAGGCGATTCGCAAAGCGGCAGGAGTCATCACTGAAGATAGCAGTCTCACGAGTCACGCCGCTGTCATTGGTCTACGGTTGGGAGTGCCTGTGATTGTGGGAGTCAAAAACGCTACAGCCGTGATTCGAGACGGCGAGATTATCACCCTGGATATGCAGCGAGGCTTAGTCTATTCGGGTGCTGCTAACTCGACTCAGACCGAAGCTGCACTCTCCCCAGTGTAAAGCGGTAGGATTTAGGCAGTGATTTCACGGATGCTTTGAGCTAGGTTTGTTAAGTTATGGTGTAGCATCTGCCCAATACTGAGATCAGAAAGCGCATCTAGATAAACTCTAAGACGAGGCAGATTTTAGTGAGGTTGTGGCACCATGGTTCATTCCGCTCCGATCGTGACGACGATCAACCCGATTAAATTTGGCACCGACGGGTGGCGAGGACTAATCGCCGCCGACTTTACTTTCGATCGACTGACATTTGTTGCCCCGCTTGCGGCTCAGGTGCTTGCCAAAGTTTATGGCAACACAACCGGGAGTAACACGATTATCGTCGGCTACGATCGCCGCTTCTTGTCTGAAGAGTTTGCCCAAGCAACGGCTGACTCGGTGAGAGCGATCGGGTTTGATGTCTTGCTATCTGAATGCTTTGCGCCGACTCCGGCCTTTAGCTGGGTCGCCAAGCAGCAAAATGCTCTAGGTGCCCTCGTGATTACGGCGAGTCACAATCCCGGTGGATATTCTGGGCTGAAAGTCAAAGGTGCATTTGGGGGATCAGTGCCGCCCGACGTGACGCAGCAGATCGAAGCCTTGATCAAAGCGGAAGTCAGAGAACGACCGACCGAGAAGCCGGGTTCGCTGCAAATGTTTAATCCCTGGACGAGTTATTGTGAGGGGCTGCGATCGCAGGTGAATATCGTCGCCATTCAAGAAGCCATTGCTCAAGGTAAGCTGACGGTGTTTGCCGATGTCATGCACGGTGCCGCTGCGACAGGATTAGAAAGACTGCTGGGAGTTCCGATTCAGGAATTGAACAGCGATCGTGATCCCCTATTTGAAGGCGGCGCACCTGAACCGCTGCCTCGCTATTTGTCTAAGCTATTACAAACAATTCGAGACTATCGCAGTGATAGCCCCGTCGTGGGATTGGTGTTTGATGGAGATGCCGATCGCATCGCGGCAGTAGACGGGCAAGGCAACTTCCTCAGTTCTCAAGTATTGATCCCGATTCTAATTGAGCATTTATTTGTTCGGAAGGGCTATCGAGGCGAAGTTGTGAAAACCGTGAGTGGCTCTGACTTGATGCCCCAGGTTGCCAAATTGCACAATCTACCCGTGTTTGAGACTCCGATCGGATATAAATATATCGCCGATCGGATGTTAGAAACTCAGGTTCTCTTAGGCGGTGAAGAATCGGGTGGAATTGGCTATGGGCATCACATTCCCGAACGAGACGCACTGCTTGCCGCGCTCTATCTTTTAGAAACCGTGGTGCAAACTGGGCAAGATCTAGGCGAACAAGATCACCAGCTTCGACTCAAAACAGGGTTCACGGCGGTTTACGATCGCATTGATCTGCCCCTCGCCAGCATGGATGTTCGGGCAGCGCTTCTAAATCAACTGCAAAATCAGCCCCTAAAAGAGATTGCCGGACGCTCAGTCATTCACTGTCAAACTGACGATGGCTATAAATTTCGGTTGGCGGATCAGAGTTGGTTATTGATTCGCTTTAGTGGCACCGAGCCTGTTTTGCGGCTCTACTGCGAAGCGGCTACGATCGAGCAGGTAAACCAAACCTTAAACTGGGCAAAAGAATGGGCAGGCTCAGTTTGATGAATACTTAGGGACATCCGAGGCTCTCTCGCGTGGCAACTCCTGTGACTGGATTAACCCCAGACGCTGTTTTGCAAAGCTTTGTGACCGTGTAGCGATCGAGCAGCGCATCTGTAAAATCTGCCCCCGTCACATCTGCTTCATCTAAAATGCTGCGCGTAAGAGTCGCCTCTACAAAAATGGTGTTGGTCAAGTTTGCTTTATAGAAAGTGACGCGATCGGCAAGTGCCCAAGTTAAGTCTGCCCCGGCCAAATTTGCTGACAAAAGATTGCCGTTGGTCAAAATTGCGCTCTTCAGGTTAGCGCCTTGAAAGTTCGCTTCTCGCATTTCGGCAGCGACAAAAACGCCCCCTTCTAAATCAGTATTTGAGAAATCACGCTTTTCTAGCTGAGTGCTGGTGTAATTAATCGTTTTGCTTTGAGCGTTGGCAGGCGTTGCAGCAAGCAACACCCAAAGGCAAGCCAACACCAAAATAATCACAATACGCATTAAGAAAGACGCGAGTGCGACCCCTTTAAAAGCTTGCTGAGAAATCGGGTTCTGAGTGAGCAGATGCATCAGGAAAAGCAAAATCTGTCAGATTCTTATTATCTTACTTCTTAGATTTAAGGGGCTGTTGGGCTAACCAGTCATCCCCCACACGGATGGTTAAATCAGAATCTAAGTCTCCAACCGAGGCAGCTTCAATGCCACCAAACCCGATCGCTGATTGCAGAGCGTTTGCCGATCGCAAATCTCCTCGCTGCACAATGATTTGAGTCTTGCCCTGATGGTCTGCCCAATCTTGAGTCAGATAAACATTCTCATAGCCCAAGCTGGCCAAATAACTCACGAACTGATTGCCTGCTTCGGGTTGGCTAGACGCATTTTGCACCGCAATTTTGACAGGTGCACTGACAGCACTTGACCCATCAGTTGACCCCACTTTGAAATAGTCTTGCAGAACTCGATCGCGCCCCTGCGGATCCATGATCCAATAGCTGGCTGCAAACTCGTTTGGTGCGCTAAACCGTCCCGGCAGCATCACCATCTTAAAATCGTTTTTGTCTAATTTCAGCCCAAAGTTAACCAATGCTAGCATTTCTTCAACGCTGAGGTTTGTGTCAATGTACTTCTGCATCATCGTGATTAGACTCGGCACACGCGGCAGCATTAAAGGACTCGCCAACTTCGATCGCAGTGCCTTGATTAATGCTTGTTGACGCTGAACTCGTCCAATATCGCCAAGGTTGTCGTGACGAAATCGCGCAAACTGCTCGGCTTGGTCTCCATTTAAAGTTTGCCAGCCTTGAGCTAGATCGATCTTCAGCTTTTGGGTGTTGTCTACATAAGACATCGGTTGAGGCACATAAATATCGACACCACCTAGCAGATCGACCAACTCGCGAAAGGCGTTGGTGCTGACGCGCACGTAGCGATCGACTTCAATTCCGCTTAGGGTGTTGGTGACTACTTGACGAGCTAAAGCAGGGCCACCACTCGCATTTGCCTGATTGATCTTCGTCACCCCAATTCCTGGAATCTCAACTTGGGTATCTCTGGGGATCGAGAGTAAATTGACCGTTTGATCAGACGGGTCGATTCGCAGCAGCAGCATAGTGTCGCTACGTCCTGAAAAAACCTCGTCTGAGTTGTCTGGCACGTCAGGGACTTTATCGATCCCCATCACCAGAATATTGACTGGGCGACCCACATAATATTGAAAGCCGCTGCGCCACAGGTCATTAAAAATCTTTTGCCCTTCTGCGGGGGCAACCGCACCGGGTAGCGGAGCGATCAGCGCCAGTGTGGTGCCGATCGTGGCAGAAGCGGTCGCAGCAATCAGAAATGTAAAGCCCCAAAATAGGGAGCGAGAGATTGTAATGCTTCTAACAGGATTCTTTAAAGGAATTGGCACCGACGTGGAAACAGTGGACGCAGATTGCCCGTCACGGTTTTCCAGCACAGCTTGCTGTCTCGACGTTGATTGACTCTTCAACTGTTCCACTTCCCCACCACTTAAGAACTAACCTGACACTAGAAGCTATCTACACTACCATCCCAAATGATTCCTCGATATCCTAACCCAAACATTTCCTGCTTTCTCTCTCTACTCAGATAGAATCGACCGAGCGGTTGACTGCAAAGCCCTTTGCTCACTTTTGGGAAAGCATTTTTCTTTGCAATTAAAGAAAATGTTACGTTGCGTAACCTTCTGGGAATTCTACCCTTGAACCCGACCTTATGGCTAGTCAGTAGAAGCAGAGTAATTTGCCCACTGTGACATCCTGAACTTTTTGCGAAGCTTATCACCCTACCTGAAAAGGTAGGATGAATTGAAAAGACTTCGCGAAGATCTAGTCATTCAGGAGCTTTAAGGTTTTGGTATTCATTAAGATTGTGACGGTGAGTTCATCTGCTTAACGATCTCTCTCACCGCCAACCCAGCTTTGGCACCAAATTTGCCCCCTATTTGACTTGCTCCGCAGCAGATATTCACTATGACCCAACCTCTCGTGCCCGTTATTCTCGCTGGAGGCAAGGGCGAACGCTTTTGGCCTTTGAGCCGCAAACGCCGTCCTAAACAGTTTTTATGTCTTGACGGCAGCGATCGCAGCCTCTTGCAGTCAACTGCCGATCGTCTTCTCCACGTCGCCAACGGCTGGGACAATCTTTGGGTTGTCACCGCTTCCCACTTGGCAAAGGGCGTTCAAGAACAGCTTCCCGAATTGCCCCTAGCCAATCTGCTAGTCGAGCCAGAAGGACGAGACACCGCACCTGCCGTCGCTTGGAGCACCTTAGAGATTGCTAAACGCTATGGCGAAAGCGCGATCGTGGGGTTCTTTCCCGCCGATCACTGGATCGATAACCAAGAGATTTTTGAGGAAACCCTCGCCGCTGCCGTCGATCTTGCTGTTAAAGAAGCGGCGATCGTGACGCTAGGCATTACCTGCAATCAAGCGGCTACTGGCTACGGCTATATTGAGCAGGGCGAGAAAATCGGACTCTATGGCGCAGCCGGGTATCCCGCCTATCGCGTTGATCGCTTTACCGAAAAGCCCGATCGAGAAACGGCTCAAGCATTTCTAGACAGCGGTCGCTTTAGCTGGAATGGAGGCATGTTTGTTTTTCAGGCAAAGGTGGCTCTGAAAGAATTGCACCGCCATGCGCCAGAAATTCTGACTCCGCTTGAAGAGAAGGGAGTCGCTGCCTATCCAACCCTTCCCAGAAAAAGCATTGACTATGCACTAATGGAAAAAACTGACCGCGCTTATGTGCTGCCTGTTAGCTTTGGCTGGGATGACTTAGGGGACTGGGCCGCGATCGAGCGACTGCTCAAAAATGCAGACAATCCCAACGTAGAGTTGGCAAAGCATGTTGGCTTAGACACCAAAGGAACGCTGCTTTACTCCACGAATGACGATGAACTGATTGTGACGATCGGCTTAGAAGACACGGTAGTTGTCCGCGATGGAAAAGTCACTCTGATTGCCAAAAAAGACCGAACTCAAGAGATCAAAACCATTCTTAAAACGCTGCACACGCGATCGGAATTTGAAGATTTATTGTAAGAGAATCGGCTCAGGATCGTGAATTAAATAACTCCGAGAACTTTGTGGGTCAGGCATCTTGCCTGACTTAAACAGCCGAGACGGCTGTCCCCCATTATTTAATCCAGAATCCTAAGAGTGAAGCGTCAGACGCAGAAGAATCTTTGAAAAAACCAAGTATCACATCTTTTTGGCTGCCAATCCACGATCGACCGAGCCGTTCGCCGCAGCAGAAATTGTCTCAGTATCGAGATTCTCATCTAAAAAGCCGTGGGCTTTCATCAGGTCATAGAGATTGACCCCAGACTCTAAGAGGCAGGTGTGACCACTTTCTGGAAGCACCACCACGTAGGCATTTTGAAAGGCTCGTTTTAACCGATAGGCTTCTGGCAGCGACGGCAGCAGTTTGTCATCAGCACTCGCAATAATCAAAACGGGCTGAGTGAGTTGTCTTAGCTGCTGTCTGGGCACCTGAAACTTGTGCAGCAGAGACATTCGCCAAATCGATGTTTTTTGAGGCACAGATCGAACTGCTTGAACGAGTGCCTGTCGATCGTCTTCTGCAATGCGACCAAACGATGCCAAAAGTGGTAAAAACGTCACCGACGAAAACTGGTAAGCAACTTCTGGTAAGTAGCGGCTGATTTGTGATCCCCACGAGATCCAGGGTCTGCGATTAAACGATGAAGCTGGGTTGACCAAAATGATTCGCTGGAATAGCTCTGGTGCTAAAACAGCGACCTTCATCGCCAAACAGCCCCCAAATGACTCACCGCACAGATAGACCGATCGCTGGTTTTGATCAGGATGATCATCGCTGGCCAGTTCGCCTTTGACTAGCTCGACTACCTGCTGGGCCAATTCGTCCCAACTGGTCAAATCATCGGACGGAATTGCCAGACATCGCACATCAAACTTGGCTTCTAGTCCTTCGGTCTGGGTACGCAAGAGTTGCCCCGTTCCGTCCATTCCTGGCAAAAACACAAATAGCGGATAGTTAGGCTTGAGCGTCTTGGGCGTGAGAAAGCAAGGGTGACTTTGAATCATGGAACAAAAAACTAAAAACTTAAAATCTCAATAGCATCCCCGAATCAGCAGGCTGTTGATTTCGTCATGACAATGGCTGGTGAAATGCTGAACGATCGCGCGTGCCCCTTTGCCTTGATATTTTTGCCGATCGGAGGGTGTGATCCAAAACGGACGACCTACTAAAACATTGACTCGCTGATAAACCACTAACGGATGCCAGCCCTCCTGATCAAATAGTGGCTCAGAGGGATCAAAAAAACTCAGCAGTTTTAAAGGAACTGCCGAACTTTTTATTTCGTCTTGAACGGCGATCGCGATCGGCAAAACTGCCAAATCTTGCACCGGGGCTTTGAGAGCGAGATGAGCAAACCCTCGCTGAAATTCTCCCATCTCGCATCGGGCGGGACTGTTGACCATTGGCTCAGTTCCTTCTGGAAACACACCAACTGCCTGCCGAGTTTTCAATAGCTGAATGGCTTGATGGAAAAAGCTCTGCTGTTTCTGACCTGAGCTTTCTAGCGGAAAGCAGCCTAATTTTTTGACCACTTCGCGCATCACGGGCACTTGACCCATGTAGTGATGGCAAGCAAATCGAATCGGACGGTCGATTGCCGACATCAACAAAGGGGCATCTAGAAAACTGCGGTGGTTGCTGACAACCAAAGTGGCACCCGTCTGAGGCACGCGATCGCGATGATGCAGATACATTTGAATCCCCATTGCCGAGAGCAACAACCGCGAAATTTGAAGTGGACTATCAGAAGCCATGCACACCGAACCAGAGTTTTATGGAGTAGTCACTTAATTATTAACTTTACTTTAGCAAGAGCAACAAACCTCTCAAGTTGTAAATATTTGCTTAACCTTAGACAGTCAATTGATAAGTTTCCCTGAACACTCTACTCAGTTATTTAAGATTGTCTCTCTAATTTTGCAGAGCATTGATGGTTAGAATCAGTACATATTGATTAGGTGAGAGTGGGGTCACTCTATTTATCTAATTTAGATTAGAGAATTGTTTTTATAGTATCCATGAGTTTTGAAAATGCCGAGAAGCACAGATTTGCCATCACGACACCGCTCTATTATGTAAACGATTTACCTCACATTGGTAGCGCGTATCCGACGATCGCAGCCGATGCGATGGCGCGTTTCCAGCGATTGCAAGGCAAATCTGTGCTGTTTGTGACCGGAAGCGATGAGCATGGGCAAAAAATTCAGCGCACGGCTGAAAGCTTGGGGCGATCGCCGCAAGAACACTGCGATCTGATTGTAGAAGGCTTCAAAAGTCTATGGGATAAACTCAACATCCGCTACGATCGCTTTATTCGCACCACAGACGATCGTCATGCTGCCATTGTCGAAGAGTTCTTTCAACGCGTTTGGGAAAGCGGCGACATCTATCTGAGCCAGCAACAGGGTTGGTATTGTGTCGCTTGCGAAGAGTTTAAAGAAGAGCGAGAACTTCTTGACGACCACTACTGCGCGATTCACCCTAACAAACAAGCCGAGTGGCGTGATGAAGAAAACTATTTCTTTCGCCTCTCAAACTATCAACAAAAACTCGAACAGCTTTATCAAGACCAGCCCGACTTTATTTTGCCAGCGACTCGTCGCAACGAAGTGCTAAATTTTGTGGGACAAGGCTTGCGAGATTTTTCGATCTCCCGGCGAAACCTAGACTGGGGGTTTCCGGTGCCTGTTGATCCCAAGCAGACGCTCTATGTTTGGTTTGATGCTCTGCTAGGTTATATCACCGCCCTGCTTGACCCCGACGCTGAGCCAACATTAGACAATGCCCTGTCTAAATGGTGGCCGATTAACATTCACCTGATTGGCAAAGACATTCTGCGCTTTCATGCCGTCTATTGGCCTGCAATGCTGATGTCGGCAGGGTTATCTTTACCGGATCGTGTCTTTGGGCACGGTTTTCTGGTGCGCGATGGTTTGAAAATAGGCAAAAGTACGGGCAATGCTATTGATCCGGTGCCTCTCGTCGATCGCTATGGAGCCGATGCCGTTCGTTACTATTTCCTTAAGGAAATCGAGTTTGGTCGAGATGGGGTGTTTGATGAAACTCGTTTCGTCAATATACTCAACGCTGACTTAGCCAATGATTTAGGTAATTTGCTAAATCGAACGCTAAAGATGGCGCAAAAATACTGTGGAGGTCACGTTCCCGATATTTCTGGCGAGGAGATTGCGGCTGATAACTTCTTGAAAGCGGTGGGATCAGAGTTAGGATCTAAAGTGGCTCAAGCTTACGACGATCTTGCCTTTAGCAGTGCTTGTGATGCGATTTTGACTTCTGTCAGAATGGGCAACAAATATATTGACGAGCAAGCACCCTGGGCACTCTATAAACAAGGAAAACAAGCCGACGTTGAGCAAGTTCTTTACTCGGTTTTAGAATCGGTTCGATTAGCAGCCTATCTTTTGTCGCCCATTATTCCTAACGTCAGCACTCAAATTTATCAACAGTTAGGCTATTCGGCTGATTTTGCTGACACTCGTTTAATTGATGTTTCAACCACTTTTCAAAACCATCAAACGTGGGGAATTCTTCCAGCTAAACAAATTCTGGGTGAGCCACATCCTGTGTTTCAGAAATTAGAGCTTCCAGAGGAAAGTTCTTAATTAAGTCAAGAGATCAAGTCATAGTTTTTCTACATTTCATACAGATTAAACATCCATACTTTTCATAACAAACTGAGGTTAGCAATTGTGTTGAATCATATAAACGAATCTGAAATAGTATTTTCACCAGAGCAAGTTCTTGAAAATCGGGGTCGAGTTGCGATTTTTATTGACGGCTCCAATCTCTTCTATGCCGCGCTGCAACTGGGGATCGAAATTGACTATACCAAACTGCTTTGTCGTCTGACTGCTGGCTCTCGTCTCCTGCGATCGTTCTTCTATACTGGGGTCGATCGCACAAATGAAAAACAACAGGGCTTTCTGCTGTGGATGCGGCGCAACGGTTATCGAGTCATCTCAAAAGACTTGGTGCAGCTACCCGATGGCTCTAAGAAAGCAAACCTGGATGTCGAGATCGCCATTGATATGATGTCGCTGGTGGGGTCATATGACACGGCTGTGCTGGTGAGTGGAGATGGGGATTTGGCTTATGCCGTGAATGCGGTCAGCTATCGCGGGGTGCGGGTTGAGGTAGTCAGTCTACGGTCAATGACCAGTGATAGTTTGATCAACGTTGCCGATCGCTACGTCGATCTCGACAACATCAAAGAAGATATTCAAAAAACACCTCGCAGCTATACTTACCGTCCGCTCACGGGAATCGGGATCATGGATGACTCGGACGATGACCATTCAATGCGATAGCGATTTAGTAGATCACCGATGACTCTACATAGCCGCCATAGTAGGGGAGTGATGGAATTTCCACACTCCCTTGTTTTTATGGCGAAGCAGCCAGGGAGCATTTTAGCGTCCGATCGCGTCTAAGCTTTTATAAGTGTTTTAACTATCTCTATGCTGACTGCTATTAAAAAAACAAATTTGCAGCGAACGATCGCTCTTAACTTACTTTTAATCACATTGCTCACGAGCGTAGGCGGCTGTCTCAATCGCAACCGAACTGCTGACAAACTGAGAGAAGACACTAAAGAAATTCAGCGATTTGACAGCAATGCCACGTTTAACGATGTGACTCTAGAGCAAGCAGACGATCGGGGCAAGCTCTGGTGGAAGGTGAAAGCAAAGCAAGCCAGCTATAGCAAAGATCAGAAAAACGCAGTGATTGAAGACCCAAAAGGTGAGCTTTATCAAGACGGCAAACCTGTCTTTCAGATTTCAGCCCAAAAAGGTGAAGTCAAAGGTGACGGCAAATCTATTTTGCTCAAGGGAAAGATCATTGCAACCGACATCAGAGACGGCACGCTCTTAAAGGGCGATGAGTTAGAGTGGCGACCCACCGAAGATATGTTGCTGGTTCGCAATAATGTGACGGGCACTCATAAACAAATGCAGTTTTCAGCCCAAGAAGGCCGGGTTTTAACTCGCGCTCGGACGATGGAGCTATTTCGTCAGATCGTCGCTTCTTCTAAAAAGCCTGAACTTCAAATGAGAACAGAACACCTGACTTGGAATGTCAAAGGAGAAACCGTGATCGCCGATCGTCCGATTCAGATTGATCAATACAAAAACAAAGTGTTGACCGATCGCGGCTCTGCTGACAAAGCCAATGTCGATTTGAAAGCCAAAACCGTCAATCTTCAGCAAAATGCTCAACTAGACTCTAAAGAAAAAGGGGTGCAAGTCAGTAGTAATAATTTGCTCTGGAACCTTGATGCTCAAACCATCAACTCTAGCCAGCCGATTACCATTATAAATCCGCCTCAACAAGTCACATTAAACGCCAATCAGGGACAAATGGACTTGCAGAAAAATACCGTCGATCTTGTGGGCAATGTTCGTGGGATCGGACAGAAAAATCAGTCAAAGCTGGATGCTGATCGAGTGCTTTGGTTCATCACAACTCAGCAATTTGAAGCCACGGGCAACGTCAATTATCGTCAGGAGAATCCGCCCTTTAGCCTGGCAGGCCCGAGAGCATCGGGCAAACTTGACGATCAGCAAGTTGCCGTCAACGGGGGCAGGGTCGAGTTGCAGATTACCCCACAGCCGAAACAATAACTCCTCTACCCGCCATCTTCGGGCTGTTCAGGCAGCGCTTGTCCGAAGCGAGGCTCAGTCCCGGTGAGCAAGCGTTGAATATTGGTGCGGTGGAGCCAGATCACATAAATTCCACCCGCGATCGCAAACAGACAGTAGGGCAACGGCTGGCGAAACGCGATCATCAATGCCGTGACGCTGATCGCTCCTGTAATCGAACTGAGGGACACGATGCGACTGATGGCGAGACTGATCGCAAATACGGCGATCGTGCTTAACCCGACTCGCCAATCCATTGCTAATAAAACGCCGAGGCTAGTCGCAACTGACTTGCCGCCTTTGAAGTTGAGCCAGATCGGTTTACTGTGCCCCAATAAGGCAAGCAGCCCCGCTAAAACGATCATCCAGGGCTGCCAGTTGGCGAGATTAACATCTACGACCTTGGTGTAATAAAGCCATCCGGGTAGCTGGGTAAATGCGAAGTTTACTGCTGCGATCGCTAACGCTCCCTTTAAAACATCGATCAATAAGACGACGATCGCAGGCACTTTCCCTAAGGTTCGCAAAACATTGGTTGCGCCTGTCGAACCTGACCCGACTTCACGAATATCAATGCCTTTGAGCAACCGTCCTGCCAGATAGCCCGTCGGAAATGAACCCAGCAAATAAGCCAGGATTAAAAGGAGTTCATTATTGATATACCAAGGCAGCATAAAGAGGAAAGGATGAGGGGCTAGAAAACTCATTATCCATCAGTCCTTGTCCGATCGAGCCAAAATTGAGACAGCCTGCAACTTTAGAATTGGTCAGCAGGTAGATGCGCTAGTTCTGAGATGGGAACACTAGAGGACATCGATTCGACTTAAGGGTAGAGCGATATTAGCTAGACTCTGAGTTGCGTTCACGCCTAATTTTTTGAACCATGAACTCTAAGCTCCCCAAAATTCCGGTTTCTGTCCTGATCCCAGCTCGAAACGAAGAAGCAAACCTCCCAGCGTGTCTTGAGAGCGTTGCCAGAGCCGATGAAGTGTTTATGGTTGACTCTCAGAGTAGCGATCGCTCGATCGAGATTGCTCAAAACCACGGTGCCAAAGTGGTGCAGTTTCAATTCAATGGTCGTTGGCCTAAAAAGAAAAATTGGTCGCTAGAAAATCTGCCGTTTCGCAATGAATGGGTGCTGATTGTCGATTGTGATGAACGCATTCCACCAGAATTGTGGGATGAAATCGAGACGGCAATTCAGCAGTCAGAGTGTGATGGCTATTATCTCAACCGCAAAGTCTTTTTTCTCGGTCAGTGGATTCGTCACGGCGGCAAATATCCCGACTGGAATCTGCGGTTGTTTCAACACTCCAAAGGGCGTTATGAAAACCTGAAAACCGAGGAGATCCGCAACACTGGCGATAACGAAGTTCACGAACACGTCATCTTGCCCGGAAAAGTCGGATATCTCAAGCAAGATATGCTGCACATAGACTTTAAAGATCTCTATCACTGGCTAGAACGACACAATCGCTACTCTAATTGGGAAGCTCAGGTTTATTTAAACCGACTAAACGGGAAGGATCAGCAGGGCACGATCGGAGCCAATTTTTTTGGCAATGCTGTGCAGCGCAAACGGTTCTTAAAAAACATTTGGGTCAGACTTCCCTTTAAGCCGCTTTTGCGATTCGTGCTTTTCTACATCATTCGTCTAGGCTTTTTAGACGGAAAAGCAGGCTACATTTACGGACGGTTACTGAGTCAATATGAATACCAAATTGGCGTAAAGCTCTACGAACTGCGTCAATGTGGTGGCACTTTGAATACGAACAAAAACGAGGCTCCCATTGCGACTTCTCAAGCCATCGCCAACCCCGAATCATGAATCAAGAATCGGCAAAGCTGCCCCCGGTTTTGAATGCAAAACCACTGATTGATTTGCGTCAATATCATCAAACTGGGTTCGATCGTGGTCGCCCTGGTTGGTATGTGATGCTGTGGTGGCTCGTGCAAGGAGTTGCGTTTCCGTTAACGCCTCACCCGTTTAACTCGGTGCGGTGCCAGTTGTTGAGGTTGTTTGGGGCAAAAATTGGCGAAGCGGTGTTGATTCGTCCGACGGCCCGATTTACCTATCCCTGGAAGGTGGAAATTGGCGACTATAGCTGGATTGGTGATGATGTGGTTTTCTATAGCTTGGAGTCGATTCAGATTGGCGAACACTGCGTGATTTCTCAAAAGAGCTACTTGTGTACCGGAAGTCACGATGCTCAAGATCCTAAGTTTGGGCTGTTGACTGCGCCTATTGCGATCGGCAATGGAGTTTGGGTCGCGACCGATTGCTTCATCGGTGCAGGCGTTCAGATTGGAGCAAACGCTTTAGTAGGAGCAAGAAGCAGCGTCTTCTCGTCATTGCCAGAACAACAAGTTTGCTGGGGAACGCCTTGCCGTCCTCGCTATCCCAGAACTGTTCGGGATGCTTAATCGTGAAGCTGCATTTCACCAAGATATTTTTGTAAGTAGGGTGAAAACACTTCGTAAATCACGGTTAGAGGTTGCCCGTGATGCCAGAAGAGATAGTGTCTTCCCCAAAAGGGCCCCGATTGCTCAAAGGCGGCTTCTAAAACGCTGGAATCACCATAACAAATGCCTTTCACGTCTCGATATAGCTCAGTTCGCAGACGCGCCAGACTCGCCCAAATGGGGAGCGATCGGTTCTGCAAATATTCGTCCACATGGCTCTGCTCCCACCAGGAGGTTGCATAAGCTAATCGCTGACCGGAGGCAGTTCTTAACCAGACTTGTCGCCGCAATCGTGGGCCTGGCACCATCTCGATCGCGTCAGGGGCATTGTCGTGATCAAACCCGATCGCAGACATGTCAATCACGTCTACTTCAGTGGGTTCACCTGTGAGCAGTTGCAGGTGGCGAGTCGGAGAACCATCGCCTAGAAGCAACAGTTGCCAGGTTGGGGCTAACTGGCTATGGGGTAAGCCTTGCTGAACGTCACGATCGTTGCCTTGCCAAACAGGGCTGAGGAAGTTCCAGCTAGCTGGCAGAATCACGCTATCGGTGGGTTTAAAGGTGGCAGTCAAGGAACGTTACATAAGTTAACTTCTTTTCAATCATACCGTTCCTAACTCATTTCTCTCAGCCGCCTTGGGATGAAGAACATCGGGGATCATTGCCCCAAATACGCTTCTAAGACTTGAGCATTGGTTTGAATTTCGCTAGGAGAACCGACCGCGAGATTGCTGCCCTCGGCAAGCACCCAGACGCGATCGCACAGCGACATAATCACGTCCATGTTGTGTTCGATGATCAAAAAAGACAGTCCCTGACGGTTCCAGTAGTGGATGTATTCGCAAATTTGATTGATCAGGGTGGGGTTGACTCCTGCCGCAGGCTCGTCGAGCAGCACAAGTTTAGGTCGAGTCATCAGCGATCGGGCAATTTCGAGCAGTTTGCGTTGCCCGCCTGAAAGTCCACCCGCGTAGTCGTGGGCTTTTTCTGCCAGTCCGACTGATTCTAGGATTTCCATGGCGCGATCGCGGGCTTCTCGTTCTTCTTTAGCAATCTGTTTTCCTAAAAGCCAAGTGTTCCAAAACTTTTCTCCCGTTTGGTGTTGAGCCGCTAACAATAAGTTCTCTAACACTGACAGTCGCGACAGCACACGAGCGACTTGAAAAGTGCGAACCATGCCCCGTTGGGCGATTTCGTGGGACTGCAAGTTTTGAATCGGCTCCCCGTCGAATAAAACTTGCCCCTGGTCAGGATGAGTAAAGTTAGACAGTAAATTAAACAGCGTCGTTTTGCCTGCGCCGTTGGGTCCGATTAGCCCAGTGACACTGCCAGCCGCGACCTCGATCGAGGCATTATTAACCGCCGTTACGCCACCAAAGCTTTTGATTAATCCCGAAGCGGACAGGACGGGCGTTGAATTTTTCATCAAGATTCTCCAGGAAAATTTGCCACTTTAGGGAAGAATAGGAGCGGTCAAACAGCAGAATTGACGGCTAATCAAACTCTGGTGCCCAAATACTTGCAATCTCCATCTCCCAACCTGGAAGGAGTTCTGGAACCGTCAAAACATCCCCATCTCTCAAAACAGTGGGATTGTCTTCCCCTGGGCGAAACAGTTCAACAATCCTCGTTCTGGGGTCAACCACCACTCCAGCAACCATGCCTAGCGAAAGGTAGAACTTGACCTTCTGACGCTGCTTTGCCAGGGAGTCTGATTTTGATACCACTTCAAAGCCAAGATCGGGCACCAGTCGCGCAAAGTCCTTTGTTGTTCGTTTCAGTCGCTCTGCTTTGACGAAAGAGCAGTCAGGAGCGCGAACATCTTCATTGGCATTGGGAAGTCTAAAACCAGCACTGGAGCCTGAGACACGCCCAAGCTTTCGGGGTCTGACCCAGTTAGCTAGTTGACGGGAAATCTCAACCGCTATCTCATCAGGCTCTAATCCAGACGGACTCATAACAACGATCTCTCCATCTACTAATTCCATCTGATAATCGGAAAACTGCTGCTGGAAGATTTCTAGATCGTGAGCAGTGAGCGGCATAAACCCTCCAATATGGTTCTTGATTCCATCATTCTATTTTTTTATAAGGTCTCACATTAACTCAATACTTCGGACAAAATTTGTTTCGTGAATGAGAACAAGTTAGCTTTGGGAATGGATTTATGGCGAAGGATGCTCTAGCATTAAGGCGCGAAAGCCTGCTTGGACAAAGTGCCGATCGGCGGTTACAGCGTCTGTTAAGCCATTTATCGTCATGACTACAAACGAGATGCAGTCCGTAAGACCCAAGTTTTATCGGGGCGGGAGTTGTAAAGATCTAGGCTTGTCTAAAGAGTACTGTGTCGATGTTGATGACGCTAATGTTATCGGTTTGATAGCACTGTTGGATGAACTTGATAGCTCCATCCCGATTCGATGCACTGAGCGCATTGCCAACTTCAGCAAAGATTGCTTCTGTAATCCAAATCTCGTCGGCGCTGCGAACTCGTGGAAATAGTGCTTTTGCTGAGTTGTGGTAGTTATCGCGAGGGTTGAGGAGGGCTTGAATAAAGGCGGTATCTAGAAACAAGCGATCGCGGTTCATGATTCTGTAGCTGGACGTTTGAGCGTACCGTATAAATAATGGTCGTGTTCGGTAGACCAGTCGGCTGGGGCTTCGATCGTGCCTGTCAGTGATTCGAGAATGTCCCAGGCATCAGGGTCTTTTTCAAGGTGCTGTTGTCGAAGCGTCAGGACGAAAGCGAGAACTTGCTGTTGGAGAGGATCGGGGAGATCGTGGACTTGCTGTACGATTTCGGTAACGATCGAGGAACTCATCGAGTTCTCCTAGAAATTGGCGAAGATTATCAAAGAATCGATGAAATCAATATATCGCGGTTAGCTTCTGACAGTTCGATGTGCAAGTTGCCACGGTGTTCAAAAGATCTTGTTTTAGTTGCTGGTATTCAATAAAACAAAAGTAATTTCTGCGACACTTAAGCAACTGAGAGATCTCTATGTTATTTCTGTAGAGAAATCGATTGACGTTGCTCCGATATGAAAGATTTTTCTGGTCAGCATTTCAAAGGTCAAGATTTGACTGGCGCAGATTTTTCGGATGCGGACATTCGAGGGGCAAAGTTTACCAATGCGATTTTGAGAGACGCAAACTTTACTGGGGCAAAGGCAGGACTGCAAAAGCGTTGGGTGATTCTCCAAGCCGTCATTGCTTTCGTGCTTTCAGTAATCTTGAACTTTATTTCAATCTTCTATACTGCTGGGATCGTTGGCTACTTTCTCACACCAGAAAGTAGGAATCAATATACGATTTTCCCAGGATTATCCCTTCTCTTCATGTTGATAGCTGTTTACTTCGCAATCGCTCATCAAGGTTTAACGACTAAAGCATTTGGAACGATCTTGATCTGCGTTGTAGCCGCAGCCGCATTCTCAGTCTCACTCGCAGTTGCAGGTGCAGGCGGATTCGCAGTATCAGGCGCAGTAGCAGTCGCAGTATCAGGCATAGTCGCATTCGCAGTCGCACTCGCAGGCACAGTCGCAGTTGCAGTTGCAGTCTCAGTCGCAGTCGCAGTCGCAGTTATATTTGCATTCGCATTTGCAGTTTCAAGCGCATTTGTAGTCTCGGTCGCAGTCGCAGTCTTGACGGTGCTTCTGAGCTTCTATGTTGCTTGGCGAGTATCTAAAGAAGATGAAAAGTTTGCATTGGCTCGACGCTTTAGCATTGTTCTTAGCGCTTTAGGAGGAACCAACTTCCAGGGAGCTGATTTAACAGGCGCGACGTTCTCAGGCGCACTGCTCAAAAATACTAGTTTTGCGAATAGCCGCGAGCAGAAAACAATTTTGACTCAGGTTTGCTGGAAGGATGCCAAGAAATTGAACCGCGCTCAGGTTGGAGACTCCATTCTGGCAAGTCGCAACGTTCGAGAACTCTTGGTCACAGGCAAAGGCATCAATCAAAACTTTGAAAGCGCTAATCTTCGAGGTGCGGACTTAACCGATGCGGAACTCAATGGCGCAATCCTCAAATATGCTGATCTCAGTAATGCCACTCTAATCTGTGCCGATCTGCAACACACCGATCTTACCGAAGCTCAAGCCATTGGCGCTAATTTCATGGGTGCATACCTCACAGGTGCGTGTATCGAAGCCTGGAATATTAACAGCACCACGAACCTTCAATCTGTTGATGCCAAGTTTGTTTACTTACTTGAAAATCAACGAGAGCGCCGACCGAGCAGCAGCGAGTTTGCACCCGGAGAATTTACAACACTATTCCAGAAAGCCTTAGACACGGTTGATTTGATTTTTCGCGATGGCATCGACTGGCAAGCGTTCTTCCAATCCTTTCAAGAATTACGATCGCAGTACGGCGACGAAAACATCTCTATTCAGGCGATCGAAAAGAAAAGCGGCGGAGCCTTTGTTGTAATTCGCTTGGAAGTTCCACCAGAAGCAGACAAAGCAGTGATCGAGCGTCAGGCGAAGCAACTCTATGAAGGGCAAATTCGACAGCTAGAGGAACGGGTTTCGGAATATCGAGATGAGGTAGGCTTCTTGCGTCAAAGTCTGCTTCAAAGTAATACCAATATCGAGAGGATTGTTGAAACGATGGCTGAGAATCAACCACCCAAATATGACTTCCGGGGTTCCAGTATTGGTAACTTCGTTGATACTGCTCAAGCTGGCAGTCAACAGAGCAATGTTCAGTACATCAACATGAGTCAAGACCTGACTCAAGCGGCTCAGCAGATTCAAGACTTACTCCAGCATCTTCAAAATCGGGGTGTAACCGTCGATGACTCTCAGCAACAGGTTGCAACTGATTTGGCAAAAGAAGCAGGGGAAAATCCTGCTCTAAAGGAAAAATTGACGCTTTGGGGCAAAGCAATGGCAAACAAAGCCAGTGAGACAACGGTGAGTGAAGCTGCAAAGATGGTTCTCACACTGGCGCTCAAAGCAGCCGGAGTTCCTTTACCATAGTTGATGCCACGATCAAAGCACTTCCCAGCACCGCAACTTTAGTCGAAGCCTGCGGAAAGTTGTTACCTGCGATCGCCAAACTTCTCGGCATTCCCTTGTAATGTGTGCAACGGTGCTACCGTCGTCTAATTCTGTCCGAACCATTGTTAACTGCTGGAGTGAATGCCCCGATCGTGCAACTGCTGCACAAAAAATTCTTCTAGCGACGGGCGGGCTAGATGAATCGAAATCAATTGCGCTCTCATTAAACGCAGGCTGGCAATAAAATCTTGGGGGTCGCCCTTGAGATGTCCTACCCAATAGCCTTCTTGAAATTCTAAATCAACCACTCGCTGCTTTAAAACGTCGGGGTTGCCGCCTTTGACTTTAACCTGATAGGTGTCTGCGATGCCCAACAGATCTTGTAGAGAGCCGATAGAAATCAGTTCTCCTTGAGCGAGAATGGCAACGCGATCGCAGATCTTCTCAACATCCGATAAAACGTGACTGTTGAAGAAAATCGTCTTGCCTTGAGACTTAAGCGACAGAATAATTTCTCGCAGTTGATAACGTCCGAGCGGATCTAAGCCTGACATCGGCTCATCTAAAAAGACTAATTCTGGATCGTTGATTAGCGCCTGTGCCATACCAATCCGTTGCAGCATTCCCTTGGAGTATTGCCGCAGTTGTTTTTTGCGGGCGGTTGATTGCGCTAACCCCACCAGATCGAGCAGTTGGGGAATGCGTTTGCGCTGAATCGATTGCGGCACTTGAAACAGCCCCGCCGCAAATTTCAGCATTTCCCAGCCTGTCAGATAGTCATAAAAATAGGGATTTTCTGGCAGATAGCCGACTCGTTGTTTGACGACGCGATCGCCCAACGGTTTACCTAGCAGGGTTGCCCGCCCTGAAGTTTGGCGCACGATGCCTAAAAGCGTTTTGAGCAGCGTGGTTTTGCCTGCGCCGTTTTGTCCCAATAGCCCAAAAGTCTCGCCTTGGTAAACCGTCAAGCTCACGTCTTTGAGCGATGCCACCGTCTGATTTAACCAGAATCCGGTGCGGTAGCGTTTACTCAGGTCGTGAGTTTGGAGGACGATCGGGCGATCGTTCTCAGCAGGTTGACTCGGTAAATCTACAGAAGCATCCATTTCGTCTCGGCAAAGGTGTAGATATTAAACCACTTTATCGAATTCTCGATTCGGCTGATTTTGAGGTCAGAGATTCTTTGTTTGGCAAATCTTGCTTAGACTTAGTTTAAAAGAGAACTCTAGTCATTCAGTAATTTATGGATCGTTCAAAAGTTGTGGCTTATTTGACGGGGGCGATCGCCCTAATTTTAGGCATTGGCTATCTGATTCTCGTGCAGTTTTTGGATATGCGAGGTGAGATGATCCCCGCGCCGATTATTGAATTAACGCCAATCGTCGATCGTGTCTTCGAGGGGTTCCATCTCCAAGGGTTCTGGTCTTTGCACTAAAGCACCAGGTTCGTCGTCATCTTCGATTTTGGCTTCGAGCTGCAAGGGTTTGATGACTTTGGTGATCGCATCTTGCACAAACGATTTGATAAATTCGTCTCGTCGGTTGAGTTGAAACTGACGCTGAACTACTTCGGTAATGCCACCATCGCCCCAATCTTGGTCATGCCGGAAGTATTCGATAAAGCTTTTGCCTGCGATGCGAGTCAGGTAAGCCGCACTGATGCCTTGAATGGCGCGCCCGAATAGAAACCCGCCAACACTCAGTTGAAGGGCAGTGCTGAGAAGCTCGATCGCGCCCTTGACCACTCCCAAACTAACCAAAGTTTTAGCTAACGATAGAGCCAGTTCTCGCCCTCGCTCCATGTTAATTTCACAGCCATAGACTCTGCCAATCTCGACTACCATTTGGGCATTGACAGCAGCCGTTGCTAACAAATCCACGACCGGAAGCGGAGTCACTGCGATCACACCAGCCCCGATCCACTGAAACCGCTCGACGATCTTTTCTGCCTGTCTGCGACGCTGACCATCAATTAATCGGCGTGCCTCTTCGCCAAGCCGTTGCGATTGCAGCAAAATGTTGTCTGCCAGCAGGTCTTCGCCTTCTGCTCTCAAAATCGCTGCCATCCGCCGAATTAACGGCATGATATCCGATTCGGGTTGAATGGTTTCTCCGGTGTCTAGTTTTACTGATTGGGGATTAGCCGTGATCGAGATCACGTCATTGGTTGAGACAACCCCGCGCACCCGTTCTCGCAGCCGAGCCAAAATTGTTTCTAAATCGGCTTCTGTGTAGAGATCGGCTTTGTTGACAAGCACGATCGAGCGTTTGCCAATCTCTGCCAACATTTTCATCGGGTCAAATTCTGACTGCCGCAAATCGTTGTCTAGCACAAACAGCAGCAAGTCTGCTTCGGTGGCAAGTCGGCGAGCAAGCTTTTCTCGTTCGGTTCCGGCGACTCCTGCTTCTAGAATCCCTGGGGTATCGGTGATCAGGATTTCTCGATCAACTCCCTTCAATTTCAGCCGATAGGTTTCTCCAACTTCGGTGGTGCCCATGGGTGCGCCTACTTTTCCGACCATTCGCCCCATCAGTGCATTCACCAGCGATGTTTTGCCCGATGATCCCGTCCCAAAGACGACAACCATCAGTTCACCACGGGCGAGATTTTGCTCGATTTCCCGCGATCGGCTCAACATTTCTCGCCGCGTCACTTCATCTTGAATCTGCTTCAACTGCTGCCGCACGGCTTTGAGATTTTCTTCGGCGGCTTCTGCTTTGATGGGTGAAACTTTAGGAGCGCTGCGGCGAGAGCGTTTGCGCTGTTGTTTGCGAGGCAATAGAAAGAAATAGTAGATAAACGCCCCAATCAGTACGCCTAGCAGGGCAATGATCAAGAAGATCAGAATCGGCCCTAGCAATGGATAGTAAGCCAGTTGCCAAGACAGTCGAGAGAGCGAATCGATCAGCCAGATCATTAGCCCCAAAATGAGCGTGAGGCCAAAGATCAGCGTCAAAAGTCGGGGCAGCGGCATGGAGATAACCAGGTTTTAATCAGATGGGCGATCGGCGAGCAGAGTGCTTGTTTCTATTCTGCTTTATCCATCCCCTGCAAAGCGTCTCTGAAGCATGAGATTAATTGAGCTTAAACGAAACCTCAGATTTCAACGATTGACTTTGAATTATGAATTTTCTATCCTCTAGAGGCTAACTGAATATTAGTGCTGAAACGCAAAAGTTCAGATTGCGGAGATTTTTCAAACTTGTTAAAGCAAGGAGTCTTATGAGCCTTTTTGATCAAATTATCAGCGCGGTCGGAAACCCCCAGCAGCAAGCCAACCCTGATCAGTTAGGGGGGATTTTTGGCATGGCACAGCAATTGGGCAACAGCCACGGAGTAGATTCAGGAACCACTCAAACGATTTTGTCAGCGTTGGGGAATCATGTGCGATCGTCCTTGCAAGATAAGCAATCTGCAATGGGTGGCGACCAGGTGCAATCGCTAGTCAACCAATATGGCGGGTTAGGAAACAATCCTGATGCGGTTCAAGCCGTATTTTCTCAAGGTCAACAGCAGCAAGTTGCCAGCGATATTTCTCAGCAGACCGGGCTAAATGCAGGCACCATTCAGGCAATGTTGCCCGTTTTAGTTCCGATCGTGCTCAATCTTTTGCAGAGTGGTTCTAACCCTCAAGACGCTCAGGCAGGCAACCCAGTTCTCAATACATTTCTAGATTCCAACCACGATGGATCGGTCGATCTAGGAGACGTAATGGGCATGGCAGGACAGTTTCTCAGCCAGCGAGGTTAACCATTTGCGTAGGGACATGGCGTGCCGTGTCCCTATCTTTGTTAAATTCAACCTAATAACGAGCTTTGGTAAAGGTTTTGCTAGGAGCGCCATCTCCGCTACGAGACTCTCGCGGTTTTGCCTTGTTGACTTTTAACTCCCGACCGAGCCACTCTGCCCCATCCAGTTCTGCGATCGCCCCATCTTCTTTGGCTTCGTCTTCCATCTCCACAAACGCAAAGCCCCGCTTTCTGCCCGTCTCTCGATCGGTGGGAAGGCTGACTCGGCTGACTGCGCCATATTCACCAAAAACTTCCTTTAAATCGTCTTCTGTCGCCTGAAATGCCAGATTTCCAACGTAAATAGTCACAGTTTTCTCCAAACCAAATGCGAGGGCGAACTCGGTAAGTGCTTTGGATGCAGCAGAATGCTAGTTGTCCTTAGCAACTGTAGCCGAACTCTTGTTCGTGAATTATTATAACGGAATCTTTTCTGAAAGAGAAGCATAAGCGTTGCATTTCGTCTAGCTATAAAAACACGAATTCTTATTAGCAATGTTGTTAACCCTTATCTAAACTGCAATGAATCGATCGCAAATTGTTTCTCTCGATTCAACTCGGTTAGAAGCCCGAAGCAGGAGTTATGAAGTTCTACAAATTTTATGAAGATGGCTTCTCAAGTTAAAGGCTTCTGACTTCAATAAGTTTTGAGCGAAGTACGGATCTGAAGGTATCAATAATTACTTAAATCGGGCAAAAGCCAACAATAGAAGATTTTAAGAATATAAAAACGGACTTCTACCAATATTTTCAGCAGTCAAAAATACATTCTTGCTCGTCTTAACGAGTCTTTAACTCTCGCGGTGTAACCTGGTAGGGTTATTTACTAGACCGTTCATAATTTATGGCCTTTTCCTTAAGTGCAACCCGTTGGGGATTCTTAATTCCTGCGTTTGCAAAGCAAGTTCCCTGCTTGACCGCCCTTGCCCTGGGGTTAGCTGCTTGCAGCCCGCAAACGCCAACCGCCCCTCCTGGAGCTAACGCTCCTGCTGAAAGCGCCAGCCCTGCTGCTGGCGGAGGTGCCACCCTTTCAATTAGCGGGGCGGGAGCGACAGCTCCTAACCCTGTTTATCAACGCTGGTTTCAGGAATATAACAAGCTAAAGCCAACCGTTCAAATCAGCTATGACTCGGTAGGCAGTGGTGCCGGAGTTAAGCGATTTTTAGATCAAACCGTTGACTTTGGTGCGACCGATGCAGTGTTGAAGCCAGATGAGCGCAGCAAATTGCCTGCCGATCGGGGTAGCGCCATCCAAGTTCCTACGACAGGCTTATTTGTGGTATTCGCCTACAACCTCGACGGAGTTGACAACTTAAAGCTGTCTCGTGAAGCCTTCTGCGGAATTGCCGACGGCTCGATCAAGACTTGGAACGATCCCAAAATTGCCAAAGACAACGCTGGGGTGACGCTACCGGGTGACGCGATTACCTTCGTTCACCGCTCTGATGGCAGCGGCACCACCGACATTTTTACAAAACATCTCGTCAAAGCTTGCCCAAATTGGAAAGCAGGATCAGGCAAAACCGTTGAGTGGCCTGCTGCCGGAACCGGGGCAAAAGGCAATGAAGGGGTAGCCGCAAGTATTCAGCAGACCAAAGGCGCGATCGGCTACACCGAGTTTTCTTTCGCTAAACAGACTCAGCTTAAAACTGCCACGCTGCAAAACAAAGCAGGTGCATTTATTGCTCCCACGCCAGAAGCAGCGGCAAAGGCCCTTGAAGGAGAAACGGTTCCGGCTGACTTTGCGCTACAGGTTCCTGATCCGGCAGGCAAAGAGGCTTATCCGATCGTCAGCTTGACTTGGATGCTGCTTTATGAGCAACCCAAAGACGCTGCAAAAGCCAAAGAAATGGCAGAATTCTTGCGCTGGTCTGTCAAAGATGGCAAGCAATATGCAACCGAGTTGGGCTATATTCCTCTGCCTGACGAGTTAGCAACCAAAGTTTCGGCGACGTTAGATACAATCAAGGTGTCCGCTAAATAGTCGGCGACCTCCTCACACAGTTGGTTTGCTCCTCACCTTTATTCTGCTCACCCTTCAGTAGATCTTATGGCTACGTCACCTTCTCAGACTGCAATGCCGACGGAGCGATCGCAGTCATCGCGCGTTTTAGATAAAGCCTTTGTTTGGCTAACTGGGGCGTTTGCGATCGGGGTCGGGTTTGTCTTGTTGGCGATCGCCTTTCGAGTTGGCACCGATGCGCTCCCGGCGATTCAAAAATTTGGTCTGAGCTTTTTAACGACCAGTCGCTGGAGCGTTAACGATGAAGTATTTGGGGCACTGACCCAAATCTATGGAACCCTAGTCACTTCATTTATAGCCTTGCTGATTGCGGTTCCGATCGGCATTGGGGTTGCCCTATTTCTCAGCGAAGACTATCTGCCACCTCGAATTAAACAGCCCGTCGTATTCTTGATCGAGTTGCTGGCGGCGATCCCCAGTGTGGTTTATGGACTGTGGGGCATCTTTGTTTTGATTCCTCTACTCAAGCCATTTGGCATTTGGCTCAACACCAACTTTGGCTGGATTCCTCTCTTTAGCACTGCTCCTTCGGGCCCGGGCATTTATGTAGCAGGAATCATTCTGTCGATCATGATCTTGCCGATCATTGCGGCGATTTCGCGAGATTCTCTAGTTGCAGTGCCCGCAGAAATTCGTCAGGCGGCATATGGGTTAGGGGCAACACGCTGGGAAACCATTTTCCAGGTTATTCTTCCGGCAGCATTTTCTGGTATTGTGGGCGGCATCATGTTGGCTTTGGGTCGAGCGATGGGCGAAACTATGGCGGTGACAATGGTGATTGGTAATTCCAATTCCATTAGTCCCTCGATTTTGTCTCAGGGTTCCACCGTGTCTTCGCTGTTAGCAAACCAGTTTGCTGAAGCCGGAGGGCTGCAAGTCTCTTCTCTGATGTATGCAGCATTGATTTTGTTTGGGCTGACTCTAGTCGTCAACGTATTAGCAGAAATTATTGTGCGTCGCTTTAGCCTCAAACTCTAGGTTTCAGGGGTCAGGGATCAGAATCGAGTATCTACTTGACGTTTGAAACCTGGCACCTTTATTGATTTAGCGATTCGATAGGAATTATTTAAGATGGCAAGCCCAGAATTTGCGACGGCACTCAACATGAAGCGATCGTCGATGTCGCCTCGCACTTTATTTTCTTCGGTGATGACGGTGATCACCTTCGTGTGTGCGGCTCTGGCGCTGATTCCGCTCGTTGCAGTGCTTTCCTACGTCTTGATTAACGGGGCATCTAGTTTCAGGCTCAGTGTCTTTACTCAACTTCCTCCCGCACCGGGTTTGACTGGGGGCGGCTTTGGAAACGCCCTAGTCGGAACCTTCCTAACGGTGGGGATCGCTTCACTATTAAGCATTCCATTTGGGGTGCTGGCGGCGATTTTTTTGGCAGAGTTTTATCGCGATACAAAACTGGCAGAGACGATTAATTTTTTGACCAACGTGTTGAGCGGGGTGCCTTCGATCGTGATTGGCGCGTTTGCTTATGCATTTGTGGTGCTGGCAACAGGAACCTTTTCTGCGGTGGCAGGCGGGTTTGCGCTGGCGGTGTTAATGCTGCCGACGATCGTTAGAACCGCAACCGAATCGTTAGAGTCAGTGCCCAGAGATTTTAGACAAGCGGCGATCGGGCTAGGAGCAACCCGCTTTCAGACTACTGTGCAGATTGTGCTTCCGGCGGCAATTCCGGCAATCATTACAGGGGTGATGCTGGCACTCGCTCGTGCAGCCGGAGAAACCGCACCCATTTTGTTTACGGCATCTACCAGTCGCTATTGGGTACGATCGGTCTGGGAGCCTACCGCTACTATGGCTCGATTGGTGTTTGACTTCGCCACTGCCCCTTATAAAAGCCAGCAAGAGCTAGCATGGGTAGGTTCTCTCGTGTTAGTGGCATTGGTTCTCGTGACAAGCATTCTTTCGCGCTGGATTGTTAGAAAGCGGTAGTTTTTGAGGCACTTCTACCCAGCTATTGATCGACTTGATCAGTCCGAATCCTCAAGTCTACGTCAACCCTATTTACCACTACCCAACCTCACTTTATGGCTTCCGAACTTCAAAGCGCTCGCAAAACCGAGACGGTGTTTCGCACTGAGAACCTCAACATCTATTACGGCGATTTTTTGGCGGTTAGAGATATCTCGATCGAGATTCCTAAAAACAAGATCACCGCATTTATTGGCCCGTCAGGCTGCGGTAAGAGCACGGTGCTGCGCTGCTTTAATCGCTTAAATGACCTGATTAAGTCCTTTCACCTTGATGGCAAGCTCTTCTATCACGACCAAGATCTTTACGCACCAGAGATCGATCCCGTCGAAGTGCGGAGACAGATTGGCATGGTGTTTCAAAAGCCAAATCCGTTTCCCAAATCTATCTACGACAATGTTGCGTTTGGCCCACGCCTGCTGGGCTATAAAGGCGATATGGATGAGTTGGTTGAGCGCTCTCTCAAGCAAGCAGCGCTTTGGGATGATATCAAAGACAAACTCAAAGCGATGGGGACTGACCTATCGGGTGGACAGCAACAGCGTTTGTGTATCGCACGAGCGATCGCCGTTCAGCCTGATGTGATCTTAATGGACGAACCTTGCTCGGCGCTTGACCCAATCTCGACCCTAAAAGTTGAAGACCTACTGCAAGAACTCAAAGAGAAATACACGATTCTGATTGTGACGCACAACATGCAGCAAGCGTCTCGCGCCTCCGATCGCACGGCTTTCTTTAACGTAGAAGCTAACGCAAAAGGTCAGAGAACGGGCTACATCGTTGAATACGATCGCACAGAAGTGATTTTTCAAAGCCCTAAAGAGCAAGCGACGCAGGCTTATGTTAGCGGTCGTTTTGGTTAGACGAACCTACGCTCTACTTCCCTGTTAGCCTAAAAGAGATCTTACAAAAGACTTCTCTCGTGATCTCTCCACAAGACCGACTAGAGCAGATTCAGCGCATTATTGTCACGGCAGAGCAGATGCGATCGATCGAGTCTCGCGTTTTTGCTGCCGGGATGCCGATCGCCGCTCTGATGGAAAAAGTTGCCTCAAAGTTAGCGCACCGTATCGCCGCACTCTACCCACTGCCCAACCCTCGCCGCGTCGGCATTTTAGTCGGGCCCGGACACAACGGCGGTGATGCGCTAGTCGTTGCCCGTGAGTTGCACTTTAAAGGCTACGAGGTGATGCTCTGCTGCCCAGTCTCCAAGCTAAAAGAACTCACGGAAGGTCATTTGCGCTACGCAACGAGTTTAGAAATTCCTTGCCATCCACAAATAGAGTCTCTACAAACTTGCGATTTGCTAATTGATGGCTTATTTGGTTTTGGGCTAGAACGATCGCTGACTGACCCGATCGCCCCCCTGATTGAACAGGTTAACCATTGGCATCAGCCCATTCTCAGCATTGATTTACCTTCTGGTTTACATACCGACACCGGGAAGGTTTTGGGAGTGGCAATTCGGGCGACTCAAACTCTTTGTCTAGGGTTATGGAAACTGGGACTTCTGCAAGAAGAGGCACTAGAACACGTGGGCAGTGCTGAGTTAATCGATCTTGACTTGCCCTTAACGGACGTTTTGGCAGTGGTCGGCGATTCGCCTTTGGTTCAACGCGGAACTGCTCAAGCCGCGATCGCAACGCTGCCCTTATCGCGACCGCCCACCACTCACAAGTATAAAATGGGTCATCTGCTGTTGGTTTGCGGCTCTCGTCGCTATGCAGGTGGCGCACTGTTAACGGGTCTTGGCGCACGGGCAAGTGGAGTCGGAATGCTGTCGATCGCCGCCCCCGAATCGCTCAAACCCGCGCTCTCTGCTCAACTCCCAGAAGCCCTGATCATCGATTGTCCTGAAACCCCAGAAGGCGCGATCACAGCATTCCCTTCGTCCTTTAGTCTTGACTCTTCGTTCGACGCGATCGCCTGTGGACCAGGTTTAACATCTGACGCGACTGCGATCGTTGAGCAAATTCTCGCCAGTCAATGTCCTCTAGTACTCGATGCCGACGGTCTAAACATCCTGGCACAGCAAGGAACCATCCCAACATTGCAGAATCGTCAGGCTCCCACCATCCTGACTCCTCATTTAGGGGAGTTTAAGCGGCTGTTTCCCGATTCAACAGTGACAGAGTGTCGGGTGACAGCCGTTCAGAGAGCAGCGCAGCAAACAGGCGCGATCGTCCTGCTCAAAGGGGCAAGAGTCGCGATCGCAGATGCCCAAGGCAATACGCGCATCAATCCAGAAAGCACTCCAGCTTTGGCACGGGGCGGCAGTGGTGATGTCTTAACGGGGCTGATGGGTGGGCTAGTGGCTCAAGCGATCGCAAAACTCCCTAAAGAAACCAGCGAAGATTTAAGGACAAGCTCGATCAGCGTCGATCTGATTCAGTCCGGCGCTTGGTGGCACGCTCAAGCAGGAATTTTAGCAGCCCAAGAGCGGACAGAATTAGGAGTCGATGCTTATACGCTCACCCAGTTCTTGATTCCAGCGCTGCGACAGCAAGTAGATGCTGCTGATTCAAAAACTTTCTCAAATTAACTCCGCTAACCTATTGCAAATCGTCCCCTATGATGTGCTACTATTTGTATCCGTGGGGTATCGGATCGGTGCCCGAGTGGTTAATGGGGGCGGACTGTAAATCCGCTGGCTACGCCTACGTTGGTTCAAATCCAACCCGGTCCATTCTACGGTAGGATATATATAGATAAGGTAAAAGTAAGAGTTTTCTCTCATCTATATATATTTTTATGCCCGTGTGGCTCAGTGGTAGAGCACACCCTTGGTAAGGGTGAGGTCATCAGTTCAATCCTGATCACGGGCTTTCAAATCTAAATGTACGTTCGCACATTAAATGTCACTGTTCGCACATTAGTGTCGTTTTCGGTCAAACTGCTACACAACCTCATTATTTCGCACATTAATGTCGTAAGTTGCCAACAGAATGCTTTTCGCGCATTAGTGTCGCCATCTACCAAGGGTGTGCTCCTTTCAGCCCTCCTAAGAGCAATTGTGATCGTTTTCGCTTTTTATTTGATGTACGGCTTTCAGCCCTCCCCTCTCTGGGAGACTGATTGCGACCATATCTGCGGGTGTTGCTCAAAGGGGATAGGCAGCTTTCAGCCCTCCCCTCTCTGGGAGACTGACTGCGACTCTCGCCCTCTTCGGGGTCATAGCGAACGTAAGACCTTCAGCCCTCCCCTCTCTGGGAGACTGACTGCGACTCCCAGAGCTGGAACCTTTACCCAGCCTGCCCTTCTAGAAGGAAACTACCAAAGCTGCGTTGACATTTGCAATAAGCAGCTTCCATTTGCAGTAACCATCGCCTGTTGTCTTCAACAAAGGTTCTAGAAGTCAGATCTCAAAAGGATTCGGAACGTTTTGGCTAACCTCCCAGGGATTTTGTCCTCGCTTCGGTTTGCCAAAAATAATTGGAGGACTCCTCCTTGATCGGAGGCAATTAATAGCCGCCAAAGACTTGTTGTTAAATAACGCTCAAAGCCGCTGAAACCTCTACGCTGTAAGCCTCTAGAGGTTTTTCACTGAACTGCCTAAAACGACTGCCATGACTGGCTTTTAGGCATTTTCAAGCTTATTTCGCAACAACTCTACTACAGACTAAGCTGTACCTTCATCGCTGAAGGCTAGGGTCACTTCTGCTGGGTGCGCACCTGCGTTACATTAGACCTTTTGCGTGATAGCGAAGAAATTGCCCTGAAACTTATATGTCAAAAGACTTGTAGCCGTTTTCTGGCACTAATAGCTGAAATGCCTGACCCGTAAAGCTTTTAGCCATTTTTTAGCTTACGACGCAAAAGGTCTATTGGAGGAGAGACTCTTTTCAATGCAACTTATTCCGATCCCCATCCATTGTTCAAAAATGAATAATAGCCAGGATGGCAGTCAGTGACCGGGCAACTATTTAGGGGCGGAAAGCACGACCGTCTTACAACGGTCAAACTGACCCCTCATTTTTCACAGCTCAGCGGCTTTTTGAGCATGAACTGCGGCGCTGTTGTCTCACATATTAACTTGTCTAGGTTCGGTCGTACTATTTTGATTGCTTAATTCGAGGAAACCTGTCGAAAATGATAGGCAGCGATCGCTACATCTCTTGCCTTGTGCTGAGGGGTTCCCTGACGGGGCTGAGTTGCAGTTTCAGTCGTCATGTCAGCTTTTTCTGCCTGAGCGCGGATTGCAGTCAGAAGGCGATCGTAACTCCAGCGATGGATGCTGATCCGAGCCTGCTTAGCATATTTGTTTTGTACCTGTTTAGAATCGGATTTCCGCTCAGCTCTTGCGTTGATTTCAGCCGCCAGATGCTCTCGCAAATTCTGGGTATGGGGTAAGACAATACCGCTTGCTTGGAATTGCTGCGCTAATTCAATGATGGATTTTCCTAGCAGGCGATCGACATACTGCCCAAGTTCAGATTCTGAAGGTTGATGGGTATAGCCCTTAGTCTGATTCTTATGCCGCTTCAAAGCATTTTGCTGCTGCTGTTGCCGATGACGATTGAATAATCGATAGTTGTCACCCAAAAGTTGACGGACACTGCGGTATGCAAGAACGTGACCCGTTCTGACGTTAACAACCGCAACGGTTACGGGATTAATAAGTCCGATGCTGACCCCTACAAAGATATCCGGTTGCCCCTGATAGCGAGGTTTACCTTGGCGTTGAGGAAGGCATTGTAAGCGAGTCAGAGTGGATTGCTGGCGTTTGAGATATGCCTGCTGATGCTCAGTGAGTTCTTCTGGATCTTTAGCCTCTTCTAGCTGTTTTTTCAAACGGCTGATCCCTTCCTGCCGTTTCTGTTCCACGCCTTCAGCCCTCAAGAGCCGAGTATCTAAAGAGCAGTGTAAGGTGAGGTAGTTTGCTTGCCAGGGTTCCCCCTCTTGTTTGCTCTCTTGCCTTAAAAGCAACACAGATCCGCCCTTTTTCATTAGTTGACCATCGTAAGTCAGTTTGGCTTCCAAAGATAATTGGATAAAGTAAAGTTGCAGGTTTTGCCAGTAATTTTGCTTGCCAGAGCATCTGCTCAATGGTATCGTCTGGAACCTTGGCAGTCGCAGTCGATAACACCTCCAAAAACTCTTCGCCTGTGAGGTCACGTCCCTTGGGTAATCGGCTGGCTAATTGCGCTTCGAGTTCTTTGATTCTTCTCTGCTTGCCGTGGATGCGTTGAGCAAAGGCTTCTGGATCTTCCTCCTGTTCACAGACCTGGCAATCATTTTTGAGTAGGTGGGCGATCGCACAACGGCTCAAGGCATCATCTACTGTCTCATACGCTTGAAACAGCGCGCTCATTAAATCGCCATTGGCTTTTGAATTCTGTTTTTTCTTGCGTTTCTGTTTAGGTTGATTCTGTGCCCCAGGAGACTGTACATTGAGTTGTGCCAAAATTTCTTTTGCTTTGTTTTGAATTGTATGAATGTTACAGCCACTCATTTGAACTAACTCAGCATCACTTTTGACAACATTGAGCCAGCGTTGCCTCCCATCCAGGCTCCGGCGACGTTTTCGCTGTAATTCCAACCAGGATTGGTAGGTGTACGTCACTATCAAACTAGCTGAGGTGTAAAAACGCCCTGGCTGCTCTTCAAATTGAGGATGAACCTTGAGCGGGTTACATAGTTCTCGGACTGATTTGTCTGGCACTGTACCATTGCGCTGCCAGACTTCAAAGTCATCGTGCTGGCTGACGGACTTTAATAATTTGTTCACAAGAGGCGTATTTTTATCTGCCATCAGGTGCCAAAGCTGCTGACGAATCTCTTCACTGGCGACAAGACGGCATTGGACGGTGATGAAACTCATAAGGGTTATGTCATCAATTGCTAGATGGCTTGGCGACGGGATTCTGTTGCTACTAACTGCGCTCGAATTGTTTTTCGACTCACTTCCAGTCCAGAAAATTTGTGCATGTAGAGTTTGAGAACTAATATAGTACAATTAAACTATTTTAGGAAGACTGAAATTGCAAATTTAGGCTGTTGGCGATCGAGACGACAATCCCTTTTTGGCGGAGTTCGCCCAGCGCTTTATAGAAATTTCCATCACTCAGTTCCCATCGTTCGCAAAAAGCGCTGACTTCTATAGTGGGGTTGAGTTTAGCCGGATAGTCGATCTGGAGGGCAAAGAAAACGTAGTCTCGATCGTTGGTTAGAAGCTTGATCTGCCGGATTCTCAGGAGTTCTTCGCGATCGATTAAATAATGGGTGGAGGTTGAGTCAGTCATAGGTTTAAAGAGAGAGTAGTGCAAGTGTAGGGAAATCGCAGAGTTTTCTAGCCTTCCCAGACGAGTGTTCGCCAATTTGGAGGAATCACACCGTCGCTAAGCGCAGCCCCAATCATGCCTTGGTGGGCAATGCTGGATCGCAGGCAGTGACAGCGCCGACAGAGCGTTCGCAGATTAGAGTTTGCATCTGAGCCACCTTTTGAAACTTCCAGAATGTGGTCAATGTGAGCATTCTTCAGAGATAGAGAGTTCAGTGGCTGATGCTGGCAGTGTGGTCCTTGGCAGCGCCCTTCGTCTCTTTGCCAGATTTGTTTGCACGTTTCGTGCCATAGTGCCGGATGTTGGCGTTTTGTCCAAGTCATCTTTTAATCTCAGTTGAAGTAAGGTGTCACCGTGCCATGCCGAACCTACGCCTAGCCTTGCCGAAGCATGCCGAGTCAAGAGGTAATGCTTTTTGATCTCTTAGGTAGCTATGCCTGAATAGAGAAATTCAAAACCTCGAAGCGGCCGTAGCCAATCGATCGCCCGTCAGCCAGTCCGGCAAGCTTGCCTGCATCAATTGCCACAGCTTCCATCTCCTGCCTAGAAATGATGGTTTTATCCCACAGCAAGGTGAAGGAGCAGCACCACCCAGGAGCAGCAGCGACCCGGTAGCGGATATTGTGTCCGCGAGTCGCAATATTTTTGACAACCCTCATGAAAATATAGACTTCCTGCTCAATATCTTCGCTGGCTTTGATGGGTTCTTCTGGCAGATACCGGTTGATGTAGATGCGGCGGTCTTGTACCTGCAACGTAGAAACCATTTGGCTCATGAGGCTGCTTCTACCTCGCTTCGTGTATTTAGCAGCATCGCGGAAGCAGCCAAAGATGTGAGTGGGCAGAAGATAAAGCTGCCGATCTTCGGTGAACAGAACATTTCGCTGCCATTCGGTTGGGTCATTACCCGCCGTGCCACCGCGCTCTTGACGTTTGCCGAATGATTCGGATGGCTGTAGGTGATTCCAGAGCAAGGGTTTGGTTCCTTGAATCAAAATTTCAGCCTTTAACTGGTTGCCGATCGCGGCTGAGTTTTCCTGGAGTGCAAGTTTACTCATAAGGTGCTGGAGGTTCGAGCAGTTGTACTATTCAACCCATTAAAGGAGGCTTTGATTAGGAGAGCAAACTCATACCCGCACGGTGCGGGAATTTTATGAAGGTTGACGGCGATCGCTCCTGCAAAGCTGTTGCCTTATCGGGGTTGGAATTGGCTCGTAGTTCTCCCAGAGAAAGTCCATCTCGGCCAGCCGTCTAAGATAAATGGTTTCGGGAGGCTGACTGCTTCTGCTGCGCTGGAACCAGCGATCGACAGTGGATTCAGAGCAGCCGCAGATTGCCGCGATTTGAGCATGGGTAACATTCCACTTGGCATAGAAATCGGCTGGAGACATGCCAAACTGACAGTTGCAATAGAGATTGAGCAAGGCTTGCTCTCGTCCTCCCAGATTTCTCAAGCTCATGGCTGTTCCGGGGTGAGATCGTAGGTGATAGGAACAAGCTCAAGATCCGACTCCCAAGCCATATCGCTTTTAATCCATCTTTGGGAAGGGCTGGACAGAGATAGCCAAACGGTGTATTTCCAAGCCCAGCTATGCAGAGGTTGAGCAGAGGCATAGTGAAGTCCAGTAACTATGCCAAAGTCTTTGGTCGGTTGAGGCTGCCAGCAGATGTAATCGCCAATTTGAAATTTGGGAGATGGAACAGTGGCTGGAAAGCCTTTCGGCAGATCACTAAGCGGCATATGCAGTGGAGCAGATGAACAAAAATCTGCTTACATTATGACGTAAAGGCGCTATGACGTAAATGTCATTAAGGAAGATTGAACTTTCTCTAAATCGTCATGTGAGAATGAAGCCCGAATTAAGCAATAGGGTCATATGGCGGAAACTAGAGAAGTGCGGGGCAAACTTCCCAAAGACCTGAAGATTGCCTTTGAGGTGGCTTGTGCGCGAATGGAACTTACACAAGCTGCGGCTTTGGAGGAGGCGATTCGAGATTGGTTGGTGAAGAAAGGGGTGCCGACAAGCGATCAGGGCATCTGAGCGCTGTCTAGAGCAAGAGCCATGCACTAGAGGTAGGTATTGCTGGAGCGATGATTAATTGTATAGATGTCTAATACCGTTTCGCGTTCTAAGTCGTCATTTGGAGATGTGGAAAGTAGGTCATCGAACTGATTTTTTCAGGTAAGTCCATCAGCTCTTTTAAGCCTTTGCAAAGAGTATTGCTGACCGCATCTAGCGTCTCAAAGGCTCGATTGTAGAAATGTTTCTCTCGGATCTCCTCCCAAATATGTTCTGTTGGATTAAGTTCAGGACTGCGAGGCGGTTGAAAAATCAAGCGAATATTCTCAGGAATGAGCAAATCTCCAGAACGATGATAAGAAGCACCATCCACCTGCATCACCACGAAAAATCAGCAAAATCCTCAGCCCCTTGTTCAAGAAACAAATTCATCATAGCGGTGTTAGAAAACGGTAACTCAGATCTTGCACCAGTCTCAACAAGGGGTTGCCAAAAAGCTCAAAGTCTGAAAGAAAGGGCGTAGAAACATTTCA
>NZ_PVWG01000037.1:0-46556 GCF_003003695.1 Phormidesmis priestleyi ULC007 | reverse complement strand
CGGAGGGGAGCAGGCATAAGGAGGGGTTAATTAGAGGGTCTTCCTATCTTATATTTAACTTCACCCTCCTACTTAGCTGCTCAAAGGTTGTGGTTCTCTGACATACACCATTCACAGGTCATACACGATTGAGAGTTCCACCCCAGCCCAACTTGCTGACCGACTTTGAGTTTTTTGACCGCATTGCCTACTTGCGCGATCCTACCCACTTACTTCATGCCCTGGCACTAATGAATACTGCGACGTTCCCCAGTGGTTGTTGATCATGCTCAAGTCGCTGTGGCAAATCTTACATTATTCGACCTTTATTTCGACCTCTTCGCCTCTCAAAGCTCCTAGATCATATTCAAAAGGGAGACGGTTTTTCTATTAAATGGAAGACCGATCGGAAGCAACATTAACACCTATCGAGAACGATGTCCGAGCGATCGGCGAGGCACCTATGCAGTGCTGACTGAAGCTGGATTAGCGATGCAGCAGCAGATGTGGTCTGTCTACTCTGAAGCAATCGCAGAATACTTTGGCTGTCATCTCAATGATGAAGAACTTCAAGTGATGCAGCAAGTGTTAGAGCGAATGCTGACTAAAGCTTGCAAATGAGAACGAAGGTTGTTTACAGCCACTCCCGTTGGTGAACTGTGAACTAGAATCACTATGTAACAGGTGTACTATACTTCCTCCTAAACCATTACCCTGTCGAATCGAACCTTTGTGCAAATCTTGATCTTCAGGATAAGTCACGGCTGAACTTCGTGTAACCGCCGATCGAGAAACCGCCGTTCGCTGTCATTCGTGACGAGTGCAAGTGCTTGCATGTAGCTCTGCGCTGCGGCTTCTAAGGCTCCAACCCGACGCAGCAGATCGGCTCGTGCGGCGTGAAACAGATGATAGCCATTGAGTTCGGTGGCAAGCCCATCCAGGAGTGCAAGCGCCGTCTGAGGACTGTCTACCATCGCGATCGCGACTGCTCGATTCAGCAACACGATCGGCGAAGGCTGGAGTCGTTCCAGTACCCCGTAGAGTCGAACAATCTGTGCCCAGTCCGTCTCTTCCGCCCGTGCTGCCTGACAGTGGAGAGCGGCGATCGCGGCTTGTATGGCAAACGGACTCGGTTCACCCCGCAATGCTTCCTCAACGAGTGGCAGTGCCTCAGCAATCTGCGATCGGTTCCAACGGCGACGATCTTGATCTTCGAGCAAAACCAGATCGCCCGCCTCATTTAGACGGGCATCGCGTCGGGAGTCATGCAGCAACATCAGCGCTACTAGTGCTGTCACTGCTGCGGGCGGTTGGGGTGACATTAATACCCTGACGAGTTGCCCCAGTCGGATGGCTTCTGCACAGAGATCGGCTCTCACCAGTGTCTCGCCCCTCGTCGCCGCGTAGCCTTCGTTGAAAATGAGATAGATCACCGTCAGCACTGTATCTACCCGTTCGGGCAGATTGTTTGTATCCGGCACTATATAAGGAATGCTTGCGTCACGAATCTTGCGCTTGGCACGCACGAGCCGCTGTGCCATCGTTGCCGTGGGCACGAGAAAGGCACGGGCAATTTCGTCGGTTTCCAGTCCGCCCAGCATTCGCAGCGTTAGAGCCACCTGAGTCTCAATCGCCAGTGCCGGGTGACAGCAGGTGAAGATCAGCTTGAGACGATCGTCCGGAATTTCATCGGTGTCATACTTTGGCTCCTCACGGCTCGGAATCAACCCGGATGCAGCATACCATTCGAGTTTCTCGCTTTCGCGCGATCGTCGTCGGAGGCGATCGATCGCTTTAAATCGCGCTGTTTTGATGATCCAGGCACGCGGGAGATCTGGAATGCCTGTGGCTTGCCACTGATTCACAGCCGCCGTAAAAGCCTCCTGTGCTGCCTCTTCAGCGATGTCAAAATCTCCCATCAGTTGGATCAGGATGGCGACGATTCGCCCCCACTCAGTGCGGTAAACGGACGTAATCGCCTGACTGACATCTGAGTTTGTGTTTGAAACCATAGCGGACGATCAAAAAGTTTCTCAAAAATTTTGCTGAGGTGTCGATTTGAGCGATTGCCGTTCGACTAACTCATGAAAGGAACCAAAGGAGGTCAAGCTCGATCGTACTGGATGATAAAAATTTTTGGCAAAGTGTCGATTTGAATCAGCGCTGTTCGACTTAATTACAAAGGAGGCAACCCAATGAAATACATGATGCTGATTTACATGGAGGAAAATGCGCTGAGCGACACCGAGCGGACGCAGTGTTATGCAGAATCCGCACAGCTTGCCCAACAACTCAACTCGAAAGGACAGTATTTGGCAACTGCTCCGCTTCATCCTGTCGCAACGGCAACCAGTGTCCGGGTGCGCGACAGCAAATCACTTGTGACCGACGGCCCGTTTGCCGAAACCCGCGAACAACTGGGCGGATTTTTCCTCATTGATGCCCAGGATTTGGATGAGGCGATCGCGATCGCTGCCCAGATTCCAGGCGCAAAAGTTGGCACGGTCGAGATCCGTCCCGTGATTGAAGTTGCGGGACTGCCAGAGCCTTAATATTTGCCCTCAACCCCAGACCAAACTAAACCTCAAACCAAGGAGATCCTGCAATGACAACCGCAAGCACCATCACATCCAACGAAGCTCAAATCCGTCAACTGATCACCGATCAACAACATGCCATTTGCACCAAGAACGGGGATCAAATCATGTCCCGCTATGCTGCCGAAGTCATCATGTTTGATGTCATCCCCCCATTTCAAACCAAGGGCAAAGCAGCGATTCGTCAAGCGTGGGAAGCGTGTTTACCCTACTTTCCAGATTCGTTTGAAATGGCAACAAGAGACCTCACAATCATCGTGAATGACAATTTGGCAGTTGCCCATTGGCTGTTTCGCTTTACAGGACAGGAAAACCATCCTGCCATGCAAACCTGGATGCGGGTAACGGCGGTTTGCCAGAAACATCAAGACAACTGGCAGATTGTCCACGAACACCTCTCGGTTCCTTTTGATCCAGAAACGTCTCAAGCCGCTTTCACGCTCAACCCGTAATCCAATTCCTGAACCAACTGGAGGAATACACCATGAAACTCAATCCTTATCTGATGTTCAACGGCAACTGTGAGGCAGCGTTCAAGTTTTATGAGCAATGTCTCGGCGGCAAAATTGTCGCGATGATGACCCACAAAGAAGCACCCTCAGCAGAACATGTGCCTGCTGAATGGCATGACAAGATCATGCACGTTTGTCTCGATTTGGGCGATCGTCTTCTAATGGGATCTGATAGTCCATCGGGGTACTTTGAAGCTCCTCAAGGCTTCTACGTGCAGATCAGCGTTGATGAGCCAGCCGAGGCAGAACGCATTTTTCATGCGCTGGTAGAAAATGGCAAAGTGAAGATGCCGATCGAGCAAACCTTCTGGTCTATCCGGTTCGGCATGTTAGTCGATCAGTTCGGCATTCCGTGGATGGTGAACTGTGAGCAAGCGGCTTGATCTCTCCGTTCAGGCGAAGCTTCTCAAATATCGTGCAACAAATCTTACAAGGAGAAACCATGAGTACTCAAATTTTCGTTAATCTGCCCGTCAACAACCTCAAACAGTCGATCGAGTTCTTTACCCAACTCGGCTTCCAGTTCAATCCTCAGTTCACCGATGAGACTGCCACCTGCATGATTGTGAGTGAGAACATTTTCGTAATGCTCTTGACCCACGAGAAATTCAAAACCTTTACTCCCAACACCATTTGTGATGCCACGAAAAGCACCGAAGTGCTGGTGTGTTTATCTGCTGAAAGCCGAGAAGCCGTGAATGACCGAGTTCGGAAGGCAGTTGCCGCTGGTGGCACAACCTACAACGAACCGCAAGACCACGGATTCATGTATGGACATGGCTTTCAGGATTTAGATGGTCACATTTGGGAAGTGGTGTATATGGAGCCAAGCGCAATCAACTAGGAAGCAATTAACTAAAGAGATTTACAATGATCAAGAACGAAATCGCACGTCCAAAAATTGTTGGACGAGACGAGTGGTTGACTGCTCGTAAAACACTCCTTGAACACGAAAAAGAATATACCAAGCACCGCGATCGCATTAACGCCGAGCGACGCAGGCTACCAATGGTCAAGCTTGAGAAAGACTACACTTTTGAAGGATCGAATGGCTCTGTCAAACTGATCGATCTGTTTGCTGGGCGTACCCAACTCATTATCTACCACTTCATGTTCGATCCAACATGGGATAGAGGTTGTATGGGTTGCACGGGCTATGTCGATGCCCTGGGCGACCTGTCAATGCTGAACGATCGAGACACAACATTCGCGCTTGTCTCCCGTGCCCCACTGCCCAAGCTTGAAGCCTACAAAAGGCTCAAAGGATGGACTGTTCCCTGGTATTCCTCCTTTGGCAGCAATTTCAACTACGATTTCTATGTCACGCTAGACGAGAACGTCGCGCCCATCGAGTACAACTATCGGGACAAAGCCCAGATGGAGGAAAGGAGCGGATCTAATGTGATGCAGGGTGAAAGTCATGGACTCAGCGTTTTCTTCCGCATTGGCAACGATATTTTTCACACGTACTCGACCTATGCTCGTGGCGTTGAATCGCTCACCGATGCCTACAGCCTTCTCGATACGACACCCTATGGGCGGCAAGAAGATTTTGAAGACTCGCCTCCAGGTTATCCGCAGCAGCCGACCTATGGGTAGAAATTCTGCTCACGGCTCAAGGTGCCCATGCTGGAAGCGCGGTAACAGGGAACAGCAGATGAAGCGATGACGACAACCGCAAAACAATCGGAGACAACGATGAATATTAAACCGCAGAAGGAACACCACTGGCTTCAAAAACTCGTCGGTGAGTGGACGTATGAGACTGACGCGATTCGCTTCGCAAAGCTAAGGATCGATATTATCCACCACAAAGACAATCAGCAAACCATCTGCTCAATGTCCGCGCATGTGGGGCGGTTTAAAGCTTGCTAGACCCGTCTGGAGAAAGATCAGGTTAAATCTAGCATCCTGTCGAGAAAGCGACACAAAGCCCGCGGCTGACATTTCCTCGCTGAAGCCGAAGTGTTGCTTGACGAACGTCGCTGATGCTGTGACATCAGCGACGTTCGGTGAAATGGCTGAAGCGGTAATCTGCATGTATTCTCCTCTCGCTATAAAATCGTGCTGCGTTAAATTTGTTGAGTTGGAACCCAAGAAACTAACCCATCTCACCTTCAGGTTGTCGCCGTTTGACCATGAGCAGTGCGGGCCCGTCGGGCGTGATCACTTCGCCAGTCGGGACAAATCCAGCTCGTCGGTAGCATCGGATTGCTTGTTCATTCTCAGGAGCAGGGTCAGTCTGTACCTTAGTCACAGTCGGATCTTGGAAAAGCTGCTCTGCAAAGGCGTGAACCATTGCGCTACCCAAGCCTCGACCCATCTGCTCTGGATTAGATAGAAACTGGTCAATGCCTCTCGCACCCGGATCGGTTTCCTGCTCCCACCATCCCTCACCCGATCCCATGACAATATAGGACTGAATAAAGCCAATCGGTTCATTCTCCAATAAGGCAATGTAGCCTCGTGTGGTCGCTTCGTCGGTGGTATAGGGTAGGTAGTCGTGTTTCACCTCAGCGAATGTTCCAGGATCGCCCCACCATTTCGAGACATGCGGGCGGTGTAACCACTCATGCAGCATCATGAGATCTGAATCAGCCAACGGTCTGAAAGAAATCATTTTAGCGATGTGATTCATGATGTTTTCATCTTCTCCAGTCCCCATCAACACCCTATACCCTAGTCGCAAATCCATGAGAAAGTTAGGGTGTTTCTAGAATTTCTGGAGCAAAAGATGAAGGTAACAATATCATCGGCTTCTCTCTAAAAGATTTAGGTGCAAACCGTAGCGCCTAATCTTCTGGCGTTTCTGCTGCAAACCAGGTATTGTAGTCGCGTCTATAACAGTTTTGAGGCTTAAATTTACACTCTACTCTGACACTTTGAAGAGGATGTGGCAGTATGGGAGAAACCTCCTTACTCAACTACTTCGCTAAAAACCAGTCGCATGAGCAATCCATTTTTCGCTCGACGAACCCAGCGATCGCACCTCCTACAAGTTGCTGAATATACCTCGGCCGCCTTCGCTGTAGGGGGAGTTGTGGTTTCAGCTCTATCGCAACAGGTAGCGTGGGCGGCGGCTCCGCTGTCTCTCTCGCTGTGTCTAAATTTAGTCAATCGGCGACGGTTTGAGCAGCAGACAGAGCAGAGATTTAATGGGGCGATCGCGCAGATCGATCAACGCCTATTACACCTCGACTCACGAGTTTTAGAACAATCTACTCAAAGTCTGACAGAGCGAGTTACTGACCTTAGCGAACAACTCACCGCCTTTGGGCAACGTCAAAATCAGACCGCGATCGATTTAAGTGAGCTACGATCGCAGCTTTCTCAACTACAAGAGCGCTTCACAACAACTCAGCAAGGGCAAAACGCGACTGCGACCCATCTAGGTGAACTGCAAGCGCGATTATCTCAACTTAATGCACAGTTAACGGCGAACCAACAGCGTCAGGCTGATGCGGCAACAAGTCAGACAGGATTAGAAGCCCAATTCTCTCAAGTGCGAGAGAACTTATCTCAAGAAATTCAGGACATTCGTCAACAACTTCAAGCGACGACTCTGAATTTGGGGGAGTTTCGAGCGTTGCAACAAGCATTTCCCAGGCTCGCAGAACAAATTGCTCAACTTCAAGAACAACTGAGGGCGATCGAAGCCCAACAAATCAGCGAACCTGCGGATCTGAGAATCGAGAATCGGCTGCCCACGATTGAGCCACCTCCAACTATCGTCGCACCAGAGTTTGTAGACTTGCCGACTGAACTAGAACCTGAAGTTGAGCAGGCTCCGATCAGTCCGGCTGACGTTGAGGGACTTAGTGATTTAGAAGATTTGGTGCTGAATTTGGGGATTGATTTTGGCACCAGTTTTACGAAAGTTTGTTTTCGAGATGTGGCAAGAGATCGCTCAGAGATTGTTACCTTCACCGACGAAGTTACTCATCTGGAAGAAGCCTTACTGCCGACAAAAATCGGAATTCTGCCCGATGGCACGCTAATGACTGGATTGACCACTTCTGAATGGAAACCTTACGAAGACCAAGTTCAGACAACGGTGGAATTTATCAAAATGCGCTTGGCTGATTTAGATCTTTCTCAATGCAACGAGAGCTGGCGACTTGAAGAACTCCCTGAGCTTGACAATCCTGAAACCGTTGAAAATCTTTGTGCTTATTATCTAAGCCGGATTATCGTTCGCGCTCAAACTTGGATTCGTCAAAATAAACCAGAGCTAATCATCAATCAGCAGATTGGATGGTCTGCCAACGTGGGTGTTCCAGTTGAATATTGTGATTCTAAGGCAATTAACCGCTTTGAAAAAGTTCTCTCTCTCGCCTGGTTGTTGAGTCATGAACCTCAGACTGAGCGAATGACGATCGAGAATTTGCACGATCGCTTAAAACCACTGAGAGCAACACTAGAAGAGGCGGCGATCTATTGCCACGCGATTCCAGAAATTGCGGCTGAAGCGTGGTCGCTAATCAACTCTCTTGAAATCGATGAAGGATTTTATGCCCTCTTCGATGTGGGAGATGGAACCCTAGATGGCAGTTCATTTCAATATCGGAATGAGGCCGGCGAGAAGAAGGTTGATTTCTTTTTCGGTAAAGTCGATCCTTTAGGAGTTACTGCCTTTTGTCAACAATCAGCGAAGGAATTAAACCTTTTAGATACTGATGTTAAAGATACGTTGCGTGGCAACTCAACTCGTTATTCCGTCCAACTGAGGAGTAGTAAAACTCGCAGAGAGATTCAAAAACTGATTGCCAAAGTGATTCTAAAAGGGTGCCGGAGGTATGTTGAGCATGGGGGCACTTTGATGAAGCGGGGGTTTGAGAAACCGCTGAACATTTTAATGGGAGGTGGAGGCGGACAATCCATCTTTTATACTCAAGCAATCAAAGATACTTATAGTGACTTTAAACACAAAGATGCTTTGATTCCTGAGTATGAGGTGCGATCGCTGCCAGCCCCCAAAGACTTGGAAACGAACGGCATCAGCAACCGCGAGTTTCATCGATTTGCAGTCGCTTATGGGTTGTCGATCCCTACTGGAGAGCAGCCAGAGATCAGACTTCCAAGCGAGATGGAGCAAATCAAGCCAGCACCCCCTCAAGGAGAAGATCCGATGGGTAAGGCACCTAAAGCCAACGAACCGAGATGAAGTTACCCAGGAGCAAAGGCGTATAGCCAATGAGTGATACTAGTTGGAACCCGGCTATTTCAGGTCAGGAAGTGCGTGTAAAAGCCAATCCGGGGCATCGGGGCATCACGACCGGAAAAACTCGCGCTTCTGGAACTCGGCTGCTGGTGCAAGTTCAATTTAGCCCAAACGAAAAATCCTACAAGCCCTACAACCTTTTAGAACTTTGTGGAGAACCAGAAGGACTTCTTGATCTGCTAGAACAAGGAAAATTTAGCGGAGCCGATGACCTGCGCCGAATTCTCACGTTTGAGAAAGTAAAAGGACAATTAACCAACATTTTCTATAGTATGGAGTCGAGTCATACTGACTTCTACCCACACCAGTTTAAACCTGTGCTGAAGTTTTTAGAATCTCCGGTGGGGCGATTGTTGGTTGCAGACGAAGTAGGACTGGGAAAGACGATCGAAGCCATCTATATCTGGAAAGAACTGCAAGCCAGAGCCGATGCCCGTCGTTTATTAATCATTTGTCCAGCAATTTTGCGGGAAAAATGGCGCGATGATTTGCAACAACGGTTTAATATCATCGCCAAACTCACCAATGCCCAAGCGCTCTTAGAAGAAGTCAAGTACGTTCTGCAAAGCCAATATCAGCATCCCTTTGTGTGCATCGCCAGCTTAGAAGGGCTTCGCCCCAGCGCTAATTGGGAAGATGCAACCACTTCGGGAGCCAAGGCAGAACTGGCAAGATTGTTAGACAACAATAACAACAATCCTGCTGCCGATGAGTCGAGCGTGTTTGATTTGGTGATTATTGATGAAGCGCATTATCTTCGCAACCAAGCCACTGCCAATCATCGACTGGGGCAACTGGTGCGAGATGCGGCTCGTCATCTATTGCTGCTCACGGCAACCCCGATTCAAACTCAGAACAATAACCTCTATCAACTGCTGAAGATTATTAGCCCAGAAGATTTTTTTGACGAGACAATCTTTCATCAAATGCTGGAGGCAAATGCGCCGTTGATTCGGGCTTTGCGATCGCTCTGGAGTCATCCTCCCGATTTTAAGGCGGCAAAACGCGACCTCGATCGTGCCCTTCAGTCCGATTACTTTCAACATAATTCTGTGTTACGGCAAATTCAACACACGTTGGAAACACCTGACGCGATCGATGCAGAAACGCAAGTCAGACTCGGTTACAAATTAGAAAGTGCTTCATTAGTTAGTCAATATCTCACTCGCAGCCGTAAACGCGATGTGCTGCCCAATCGGGTTGAACGCGCCCCCCAAACGTTGAAGGTGCATTTCTCTGCTTTAGAAAAAGAAATTTATGAGTCGGTGACTCAAGCCATTCGCAAACAAAGCAAAGGCAAGCAAGGCGTTCTGCTCTTTCGGTTGATTGCCCGTCAACGGCAAATGGCAAGCTGTCTTGTCGCTGCGCTAAAAACTTGGTCAGAGCAGGGAATTTTGGATGAATTTCAAGATGAACTGTTCTGGGAATCGGGCATTTCAACCACACAGTCAGAAACCGAAACATTGCCCGATCGTGAGACATTGCCATTAGAAAATATTAACTACGCTCAACTCGAATTTGAAGACACCAAATATCAAGCACTCGTTCGGTTTCTACATCGCGAACTCAAGAAACATCCAGATGAGCAATTTGCGCTGTTCGCCTACTTTCGCGGCACCCTTCACTATCTGCAACACCGCCTAGAAACGGATGGAATTCAGACCAGTTTGATTTTGGGTGGCATGGGCGATCAAAAACAAGAAGTGCTGTCACAATTTAAGCAAGGCAACACCTCCATTCTCTTGTCTTCAGAAGTCGGCAGCGAAGGAATTGACCTACAATTTTGTCGCTTTTTGATTAACTATGATCTGCCCTGGAACCCGATGCGAGTCGAACAGCGAATTGGACGGATCGATCGCTTAGGGCAAAAAGCTGATCGCATTTCAATCATCAATTTCAGTTTGGTAGACACGATTGAAGAACGGATTCTCGATCGTTTATATCAACGTATCAATGTTTTTCAAGAAAGCATTGGCGATTTGGAAAACATTCTCGGAGAGGCGACCGAAAAATTGCTCGTAACCCTATTTGAATCCGAATTAACGGATGCCGAACGACTCAAACGCGCTGACGAAACTGCAAGCGCAATCCTCAAACAACGCCTCCAACAAGACCAATTAGAACAAGAATCCGTCAATTTAATGGCGTTCTCAGATCAAATTCTTGATGCTGTTAGCAAAAGCCGCAATCAGGGTCGATGGCTAACTTCAGAAGAATTGCACTCATTTGTTGAAGACTATTTTGCCCGCTACTATTTAGGCACCACCCTTAAACCGATTCAAGGTAAAGAAGCCGTCTTTGAGATCAAGCTAACCGAAGATGCCAAAGTCGGTTTAGAGTTGTTTCTCAAGCACCATCGATTTGCGACTCAAACTCGCTTACATCGATCGCCTGCGTTCTGTTTGTTTGACCCTCGCCTTGCAGAACAACCGGGCAAAGGCACCGGACAGCCAATCGAACTGCTTGATCCCACCCATCCACTGATTCAATGGATTAGGCACAGCTACGACAATGATGCTCAAAAACTTCACCCGATCTCAGCCGTTCGCTGTGAGCAGTCAGACGTTGAAGTTGCGCCAGGAAAATATGTGTATGTGATTCATCGCTGGCTGTTTCAAGGATTGCGTTCTGAGAGCCGTCTTGCTTACAAAGTTGCTCAATATTCGGATGGTAAATTATTGTCTGATGAACAATCAGAACGCCTCCTCTATCGGGCAGCCCGTTGGGGAAAGGCAAAGCTGAATGCCGCTAATTTACTAGAAAATCTCGATCAAGTCCTGGCACTTTATTGCGATTGCGATGATGCACTAGAAGCAGGCTTTGACCAGGCATCAGCAGAATTTGCTGCCGAGAATGACAACCGTTGCGATGTTCAACAGCGCAGTGCCGAAAGCTACGCCGATCGTCGTCGCCAACAACTCGAAGACCGCATTCAAACCTTTCAACAATCAGGCAAACTCCGAATGCTGCCTGCCACAGAGGGACAACTCCGCAAAGTGAACCAAGAATTAGAAATCAAGAAGAAGTTGATCGGCGATCGTCGTAACACCGAACTGAATGTGATCCAGCTTGCCGCAGGTATCATCTTTGTTGAGCCATGATGTTTAGTGAGTTAACTGATATCAGTTCGCTGCGTTCTTCAGCCCCCTAAATTCCCCAATTCTGGGAGACTTCAAGCCCAGAATTTAGGTTCAAAGTCCCCAATTTTGGGGGATTTAGGGGGCAGCCCGGATTTGCAACCGTAGCGAAAAGATCACGAGGGGCACGACATGTTGTGCCCCTCCATCAACCCGCGTTCTGTACGGGCATCATGCGGATCTGTCGCGTTCACAAATCAAATGGGTATGACATCACGGCTCAACAAAAAGGACGAATAGTATTGCGTACAGAACGGGCTTAGTCTAGTTTTTTGGCTGGAATCTCTTGCCCTGCCTGATGCAAAATTAGACGATTTACTTTTCCCTGCCGATCGCTGATGAATGTAATTTGAGCATCCACTTCAGTGATAAAAAATTGGGTTTCTGTTTCTGCAAACAACTCGACTTTGGGCTGTCCTGTTGCTTGAGCATAGAGGCGATTTTGTTCTTTGGTAATGGTGAGAATAAAGTTGGGAGCCAGTTCATATCGCCCAACATAGGCATCAAACAGTTTAGGATCGACCGCAACCGCTTGACGTTGTTTGGGTGGATTGTGTTTTGCTAACTTGTTGCGACGATCGAGCAGATGCAGCCCAATGTCAGCAATATCATTCTCTGAATTGGACAACACAACAACGCCCAGCCGTTTCTGTTTCACAAAGCCAATAAAGCTGCGAAATCCACCCGTACCGCCATCATGGAAGATAATCTCCGTCCCGTTTTGGTTCAAGCTATGCCAACCGATCGCGATTTTTAGACTGGGTGTATCTGTCTGCTTTTGAACAACATGGGTTTTTTGCAGAGTTGCAGTCAAAGGGGATGAGGTCAGTTCTAGATTAGCCGCCAAGAACTTGAGTAGATCGTTGGTCGTCGATCGCAGTGCCCCTGCCCCTGCCAGTGTGGGTAAGTCCCAGTGAGAAACAGGTTTACCAAGCGCATTATGTCCGGTAGCGAAGCGAGCTTGCTGATCAGAGGTGAGATGAATTCGGGTGTCATTCATCTGTAAAGGTTGAGCAATTTGGGTTTTCACCAGCGTTTCATAGTCCACGCCTGCCTTGAGACTGAGAATGTGCCCTAGTAAGCCTGCTCCCAAATTCGAGTATGCGTACTGAGCGCCAATGTCTCGCGGCAGACGGTAGGTTGATAGAAAAGAATATAGCTGTTCGACTGTGTAATCTGCATAGGGATTGTTCATATCAGCAGGTGCAAAGTTATCAGGTAAACGCGGCAGCCCAGAGCTGTGAGTTGCCAAATTCAACAAGGAAATTTCTTTACCGTTTCGCGTTGGCGTTTTCACAGATTTAGGAAGAAACTTAGAAATCGGATCATTCAGCTTCAGATCCCCTCGCTCTGCCATATTCACCAGCGCCAGAGCCGTAAACACCTTGCTAATTGAGCCGATTTCAAATAGCGTATTGCCATCAACCCGACGGGAATTCGTGCGATCGAGTGTGCCATGACCAATAATGCGGCGACCTTGCTCATCAATCACACCCACAACAATTCCAGTACTTTGCTGCTCTTGATCAATGCGTTGTTGCAGAATTGTCCTGATTTCAGCATCCGATCGCACAGATTGAGCATTGGTCATTGTTCCAAACCCCCCTGAACTGAATAGCACCAAAATTAAGATCAACAATTTCCGTTTCACGATCGCACCTCCTTACCTAAAAATGAGTCTTCAGGCGACAACAGTGCACTGACCAAGCACCCTATCTATCGTGCCCCCATCTGATCAAACTAGGCAAATCGGTAACTTTCCGCAAGGTTTTTTGACCACCAGATTGTTTAACTAAGTTAACGCCAACCTCATCCGATCACTGACTTTACTTTCTCAGGCAGACTTGACGGATAAGCGACCAGTTCACCTTTTCTTGTCAGCTTAAACTGGTGGTCGCGCCACTTGATAGTATTGCCAATAAAACCATAGCACCATAGAGCAAAACTGATCAGATCACGCAGCGGCATAAGCCAAAGCAATTTTTCTGCAACCGGATCGCGAATGCTTTTAACCCCAATAAACCACGCCATCGCTAACCGCATTGTCCAGGTAATGATCAAAATAATCCAACCAAAAAGCGATCCGGCTGTGATTAGCAAAAACCAGAGGCTAGCAACCGTGCCGTAGGTAAAAATTAATCCCAGATATCCCCAGGGGCGCGAGGCTCGGATGCCGACCATCCAACGCAGTTGACGCTGCAAAGCACCCACGAATGTGCTGGTCGCCATGACATGATCAACAATGTGATGAGACAGCACGCCTTCATATCCGGCTTGAGTGGGCAAATAACCGAGTTGAAAGTCATCGGCTAAATAGTCAGCGATCGCTGCAAATCCCCCAATCTCTTCTAGCACCGATCGCCGCATGACGATCGTTTGACCCATCGCAAATTTCACGCCCTCTAACTCGTTGCTTACCAAAACCCCCGCCAGAAACTCAGTCGCCGAACTCAGCGCTTCTAACTCAGTTAACCAGCCTTCAGTGATCGATCGATAAAGACACGTCACTACCCCCACTCTCGGATTATTGAGCGGTTGAACCACCTGTTGCAAATAGTTGGGTTCGACATAGACATCACTGTCTGCCAGCAAAATAATTTCACCGTGAGCTTTGGTGATCGCATTAGCAACGTTACTCACTTTTCGGTTAGTGCCGATTGCCCGATCGCTGACCACTAACTGAATGTCGATCGCCGGAAAATCACGAATAATTTGCTTAATTACGTCAATGCCAGAGTCAGCCCAATCGTGTACGGCAAAGATAATTTGGTAGTTGGGATAGTCTTGACCACAAAACGAAGCAAGATTTTTATAGGCATCGCGATCGCTCCCACAAACAGGTTTTAGAATGCTGACTGATGGATGAAAATTAGGATCGATTGGATCTATTTGAGAAAAAAATCTATGCGCTGCATAAATTGCGTAGCCGTAATAGCCGATCGCTGATAGGCACAAAAACAATGGGAGAAATAACAGATAATCCAAAGATTCAACAAGACGTGTCATAGCTGATGCAGCAAATTTTTAGATTAAGAGCGTGGATTAAATAACCTGTCAATCTTGTCATCAAATCTCTTGATTCGTCATGGCTGAGATCTTCGCCCCCTAAATCCTCCCAATTTTGGGGGACTTTGAGCCAAGATTCCCGGTTTCAAAGTCCCCCAAATTGGGGGATTTAGGGGGCACAAGCCGACTCAAACGGAGCAATCAAAGAACTTATACGCTCTAGTTGAGTCCGAGAAGTTGCACCTTAATAAATCCACGTTCTATCAAGATCGCGGCGTAAGGGCATAGCACTGCCGTGCCCATTGTCACTTCAAATAACCGAATTATTTAACAGCCGCTTGATTGCGCCGTTCTTTCAGGTAAGAAAAGAACTCTCCGCCTTCTCGCAGTCGGCGCATTAGGATTTGGCGATCGCCCAACATTTCGCGCACGATCGGCACAATTGCTTTGGGTCGAAAATAGAATCGACGATACATTTGCTCAACCGCATCTTCGATCTCCGCGCTCGACAGATCGGGGTAATGCAGCGTCGAGGTTTGAATGCCAGAGGTGGCGACTAGTGCCTGGTCGCTAAACCAGCCGTTGGCGATCGCCTGTTGATAAAGCTCGGTGCCAGGATAAGGCGCAGCGATCGACACTTGAATCGTGTGCGGACTGATTTCACAAGCAAAGCGAATAGTTTCTTCGATCGTGGCACGGGTTTCAATCGGCAAACCGATGATAAACGTTCCGTGAACAGTGATCCCCAGGTCGCGACAGTGTTTCATAAACTGCCGAGCTGCTTCTAGTTTGATGCCCTTGTTGATGTTGTTTAAAATCTGCTGATTGCCCGACTCAAACCCGACTAACAATAGGCGTAAGCCATTATCTCGCAGTTGCTTAAGCGTGTCATAGTCCAAATTAGCGCGAGCGTTGCAACTCCAAGTGAGTTTTAATCGCTTCATGTGTTCGCTAATGGCGATCGCGCGATGTTTATCGATCGTGAAAGTGTCATCATCAAACATATATTCGCGGACACGATCGCCAAAAATTGCTTTCGCTTCTGACAGTTCGCGCCCCACTACTTCGGGACTTTTCGTGCGGTATTGGTGCCCCCCGATCGTCTGAGGCCAAAGACAAAAGCTGCACTTTGCTGGGCAACCGCGCCCCGTGTAAAACGAGATATAGGGATGCAGCAAATAACCGATGAAATATTTTGTGATGTCTAAGTCACGCGCATAGGTCGGCAAAACGCTGGGCATAGCATCCCAATCGTGGATTAAGTCACGATCGGGCGTGTGCTGAATATTGCGATCGTGATCCCGGTAGCTCAAACCCTTGATTTGATCCCAAGGCTCTCCGGCTGCCAAATCTTTGCAAGTGTAGTCAAACTCATGGCGACAGACAAAATCAATCACCGGATTGTCGCGTAACGTCTGCTCTGGTAAGACTGCAACGTGGGCACCAATCAAACCGACTGCAACTGCCGGATTTTGGGCTTTGAGCGCTTCCGCACACTTTATGTCATTGGCTAACGAGGGCGTGCTGGTGTGCATGATCACCAATTCGTAGTCTTTGGCAATTTTCAGCACATCGTCTATGGTCTGACCATGAGGCGGTGCATCGACTAGCTTACTTCCTGGCACGAGGGCTGCGGGCTGTGCGAGCCACGTTGGATACCAAAACGAGGTAATCTCACGCTTTGCCTGATATCTCGACCCAGCGCCCCCATCAAATCCGTCAAAGGAGGGAGGGCTTAAAAACAATGTCTTTTTCATAAATAACTCTCGTGATGCCAGAGATAACTACTGTGACTCGTGCCACTAGACTATCTTTAGATTGCTCTAAAGAAAAGACATAACAATAGTTAACTAGAGATTGGTTCCTGCGAAAGTGTTGCACTGTGATGGATCGCCACTCTGAATGCCTTTTTTGAACCACTGGGTTCGCTGGGCTGCACTGCCATGCGTGAAAGACTCTGGCACCACATATCCTCTGGCTCGTTCCTGCAAGCGATCGTCTCCGATCGCACTGGCTGCGGCGATCGCTTCTTCAATGTCGCCCTGTTGAAGAACTTGCCGCGATCGCTGGGCACGATTTCCCCAAACCCCAGCAAAACAATCGGCTTGTAGCTCTAACTTGACAGAAAGCTGATTCGCTTCTACCTGACTTGATTGCTTTTGCAGTGATCGCACTTTATCTGAGATACCCAACAGATTTTGGACATGATGCCCCACTTCATGAGCAACCACATAAGCCTGAGCAAAATCTCCCGGTGCCTGGTATTTAGTCTTCAGTTCACGATAGAACCCTAAGTCGATGTAAACCTTTTGATCGCGGGGACAGTAGAAAGGGCCCACCGCCGATCGTGTAAACCCACAAGCAGAGTCAACCGCATCTGAGTAAAGCACCAGGGTTGGCTCGACATATCTGCCACCACTCTGCCTAAAAATATCGCTCCAAGTATCTTCTGTATCTGCCAAAACCACAGATACAAAGTCAGACATTTTGTCGTTAGCGGCCCCCGTTGTTTGGGGCGATCGAGATTGAGACGATGGAGCCGAACGCTGATTAGACGGAGTGTTCTGGTTGAGAATAACACTGGGATCGCCTCCCAAAAAAGTGACTACAAGCGCCAAGAGAATAGTACCAATGCCACCGCCAATGATAGGAGCAGAAACTCCTCTACCGCGCCGATCCTCAACGTTTGTGCTTCTGCGTCCCTTTTCCCAATCCATTGCTTCAACTCTCCAATATTTAAGATTTTGTCAAGCTCGACCAAACGTAAAAATTTAGCTACTTGCTAATTCGCTCAGATTATAGCTGTGTTATTCACAGATCTCATCCCTCTTTAGAACAACAGTTTGAACAGTTCTTTAAAGAAAATCTGCCAATACGGTTAACGATCGCTGCACCTGCTTCTCCCACGTCCAATCTTGCATAAACTGTGCAGCAGCATTGCCTCGACGCTGTGCCTCAGCGCGATCGCCGTACACTTGTTCTAATTGCTCAACGACTTCTTCGACCTGCGATTCTCCCCAGCCTTCGGTGCCTTGATAATGCTCGTTGCCAAAAATTTGACCCTGGGTGCGTAGCGGATAGCAGCGATCGTCGCCAATCAAATCCAAGTGCCCGGTATTCATGGAGATAATTGTAGGAATGCCACACGCAAGGCTTTCCATCGCGACTAAATTGGTGCCGCCTTCACCGCGATTGGTAAACACCGCGACATCGGCTTCTCGCAAAACTTGAGGCGCGATCGCATTCGGAATCATCCCTACATCTAGTACTGCATCGGCCGGAATGCCGTTTTTTGTAAGCCAGTGAGTAATCTGCAACCGTCCGCGATCATCGACGCTAGGAACGTCAGCCACGTGGTTGGCGCGATCAAGTCCGGTCATAGTGTTGACCCAATGATTGTGCCATGCCGTCAACAACAGCGCTTCAGGATGCCGCGATCGAAAGATGCGGAAGGCAGCCACGACAATATCTTGACCTTTGCGATACTCTAGTTTGCCACCCGAAAAAATGACAAAGCGATCGTGCAACAAGCCCGATCTAGGAGCTGGATGAAACAGAGTTGGATCGATGCCCTGCTGAACAGTTTCAACCTGCGTGAGTCCATAGGTTCGCAAGATTTCGGCATTCCAAGTAGAGCCTGCGATGATGCGATCGTAGCGCTGGGCTTGCTCAACTTCGTGCGGCAGAAAATGTGTGTCTTCTGAAAAAATAACGCCGATGTTATGCGTTCCTTGAATACGACGATTTTCTTCACTAGTCGCAAAGTGATTTCCGAGCGGTTTGAGTATGAGCAGATTTGTAGTTAATACCTTACCTGGGTGCTGAGTAAGCAGCGTCTGAATCTGCTGAGAATAATCAAGCACTGAGTTGAGACGCGATCGCAGCACTGGATTCAACTCTGATAATGCAGAAATCGCCATCAATGACACAGGTTCTAAGTTAGAAGTCTTCCATAACTGCAATGCTAGATTTAATCCATAAACGCCCCATCCAAGATTTCCACCGATCGGAAATCCGATCCCAATTTGTTTTTTAGGTGACGAATTAATCACTAAACTTTGATTCTTTCTAGAATCTGGAATTCGAGCAGAAATTTCAACGCTAGAATCTAAATTCTTAGATTTACTTTTAATCAGAGTCACTAATTCATTCTTAATCGATTCGGTCACATTAGACCAATCTCTAAGAGAACGCTGACGAAACAACCGAGCCGTTGGATACCAAGGGCTATCTGCTCGATCGAGAAACCATCGCCAATCAGGAACCGCGCTCAACAAAATCCAAACTGGTTTGCCTATTGCACCCGCTAAGTGGGCCACTGAGGTATCTACACTGATCACTAAATCTAGTTGCGCGATCGCCGCTGCCGTATCTGCAAAATCTTCAAGCTGCTGATCGAGATCCACGATCGCAATTGTGGGATGCGCCGCCTGAAATTGCTGTAACTCCTCAGATCGACCCTTCTGCAAACTGTGAAACTCTACCCCGGTTAAGCTCAATAGCGGCAGCAACTCGGTGAGGGTGATCGAGCGATCGCGATCGTTGCCATTTTTAGAATTTCCACCCCAAACAATCCCAACTTTCAAAATAGGATTGGTTGTAGAAACTTGAGGAGTCGAGAGATAGGGAATCGCCGCCGGAATCGTGTCTAGCGTCGTACCCAACAGATAGGGCAGACTCAACAACAGCGCATAACAATCAAACGGCGGCATTGTCTCACCTTCGAGCACAAGCTGATCAATGCCAGGAGCAGTTTTAAGCAAGCGCATCAACGGAGCCGAACAGCCCACGATCACCCGTCCGCCCCGTGCTGCCACCAGCGGCGCATAGCGGATGAATTGAATCAGGTCGCCAAAGCCTTGCTCATGGCAGAGCAAAATCGTCTTGCCATTGAGATTAGAGCCATCCCACTCAGGCTGAGGAAACGCAGGTGGAGTCAGAGATTGCCCCGCCCAGCGTTGCTCATAGTATCGAAATCCAGCTTCTAAATCGCCCCTCAACAGCAGTAAAAAACCATAGTTAAGTTGAGCATTTGCATAGGTAGGATTGAGTCTCAAAGCGTCTTGATAGCGATCGCTAGCCTCAACAAACTGCCCACAATAGTAGGAGGCAACGCCTAAATTGTTGTATGCCTCCGCGAAGGTCGGATCAAGTGCGATCGCCTGTCTGAGATGCCCGATCGCCGCCTCGACGCGACCCAGTTTTCGCAAAACCTCTCCTAAACTGTTGTGGGCGATCGCGTGGTCGGGTTTGAGTGCCAACGCCTGCTGATAAGCATCTGCTGCCGCCTCAAACTGCTCCAGATTTTGCAGACACGCCCCTAAATTGTGTAGCGATTGCCGATGGTCGGGCTTTAACTTCAACACTTGGCGATAGGCTGCGATCGCGTCTTCATATTGTTGTTGTGCAAGATAGGCATTGCCTAAGTTGTAGTGGCTTTGATAAAAACTGGGATCGAGGGCAATTGCTGCTTGATAATGCTCGATCGCGGCATCAATTTGCTCTATTTTTGAGAGCGCCGTGCCTAGATTGTAGTGAGCAGACACAGAGTTAGGCACAAGGTTGAGAAAGGAGTGATAGTGCGCGATCGCGCGTTCAAATTGTCCCGTTTGACAATAGACGATGCCCAACATCTCAAGCGTTTCGATCTGCTGAGGGTGTTGTTGAATGATTTGCAAACAAAGTTGCTCTGCGGTTTCCCAATCCTCAGCTTGAAAGGCGTTTTTTGCTGCGGTCAACTGCTTAAAAGCCTCGTTCATTGACATTGCTAAGTGCATGACTATTCACCATTTTGCGTCAACAAACCCGATTTGCAACGTCAGGGTGTGATAACCGACGCTAACCCACTGTTTCCAACCTGCAAGACCAGTGAGAACCCTCTAAAATAGAAGTTAGTGCAAAGACATTTAAGCTGGAGCAAGATCGAGATGACAGCCTCAAACCGTGAGTTTAAAATCACCAAAACAGACGACGAATGGAAAAAGCTGCTCACCCCAGAACAGTTTCAAGTGCTGCGAAAACACGGGACTGAACGCCCTCGCACTAGCCCGCTTGACAAGCAATATAGCCCAGGTATGTACGAGTGTAGTGCGTGTGGATTGCCGCTGTTTACCTCAGACACCAAATTTGATAGCGGCACGGGTTGGCCCAGCTTTTTTGCCCCGATCGAAGGCGCGATCGAAACCACAACTGATAAGTCACTGTTTATGACCCGTGTCGAAGTGCATTGCCGCCGCTGTGGTGGGCATTTAGGACACGTTTTTAACGACGGCCCTGCCCCAACTAGACAACGCTATTGCATGAATGGAGTCTCGCTAAAGTTCGAGCCAAAATAAAGTAGAGATTTGTGTAAGGGCATGGCACTGCCGTGCCCCGCTGCAAGTAACCGATATTATCTAATCCCTGATCCCAACGGTAAAATTCAGCCGTAAGATTGAGGAAATTCTCTGTACGATCGCTAAGCTGATAACAGCCTCGGTACAGGAATTAACTTTATGCCTCAGTTGCGATTTAACTTTCTAGAAAAACTAGCGATCGGGTTTGTCACCTGGTTGGCGATCGTCAGCATCGGTTTCGTCATTGATGGATCGCGGACTGCTTGGGCAGCAGGTCAAACCAACGCTGACTCTAACTTTGTTACCGCAGCCGTCGAAAAAGCAGCGGGAGCAGTGGTTCAAGTCAACGTGTCTCGCACACTGGGCGGCGATATTCCTGGGGCACTCAGACCTTTTTTAGGCAGACCGGGGGCATCGTCGCAATCGGTTTTGCGCGGCATTGGCTCTGGGTTTGTGATTAGCTCAACCAATACGACTGGACAAATTATCACAAACGCCCACGTCGTTGATAGCGCCGATCTGGTTACGGTGTCTTTTCAAGACGGACGCATTTTAGCAGGCAAAGTGTTAGGCAAAGACCCAGTAACCGATGTTGCCGTGATTGAAGTGCAAGCCGATCGTTTGCCTACTGTCACAGTGGGCAACTCAGACAAGGTTCGTCAAGGGCAGTGGGCGATCGCGATCGGCAATCCACTAGGGCTGCAAGAAACGGTGACGGTGGGCGTGATTAGCGGCACAGAGCGATCGAGCGCTGACATTGGGGTGCCTGATAAGCGGGTAGGATTCATTCAAACCGATGCTGCTATCAATCCGGGTAATTCTGGCGGACCTTTACTAAACGCTGAGGGAGACGTAATTGGGGTGAATACTGCGATTATTCGTGGCACTCAAGGGCTAGGATTTGCGATTCCGATTAACACGGCTCAGGCGGTTGCTCAACAGCTCATTGCAACTGGGGAAGTGCAGCATCCCTATATTGGTGTGCAAATGGTAGCGCTGACTCCGCAGGTGAAGCAATATATCAATCAAGCGCCCAACAGTCAGATGCGCGTCGAGGAAGAAAACGGCATTTTAGTGGTGCGGGTCAACAAGGGCACCCCAGCGGCTAAAGCGGGGCTACGGGCAGGAGACGTGATTGCAGAAGTCAATCAGCAGCCAGTCGAAAAAGTCAGCACGATTCAGCGATTGGTGGATCAAGTTGGGGTCACAGGTGAGTTAGAGGTGACGGTGAAACGCAGCGATCGCACGATCGCGTTGAAGATTGAGCCAGAGCAACTTCCTACCGCTGAAATGCCCTAGCGAGTGCCATCATCTAAACCTCCAAGATATAGGCTTCCGTGAAAACTTGGCGACTTATTCCGCTCATTCAGGCATCGGGTCAGATGCAAATGGCGATCGACCAGTGGCTTTTGAAACAACACGCTTCAGGCGATCATCCGCCTACTTTGCGGTTTTATACCTGGTCGCCTGTTGCCATCTCGCTGGGCTATCATCAGCATCGATATCCAGACGAGTGGAAGCAGTTGAGTTGGCACGGTAAACCGATTGAATTGGTGCGCCGACCGAGTGGAGGACGCGCCGTTTTGCATCAGGGAGATTTGACTTACGCGGTGATCACATCCGGTTTGTCAGGCAATCGAATGCAGGACTATCAAGCGATCTGTGAATTTTTAATTGAGGGATGGCGATCGCTCAATGTCGATCTGCATTACGGACAAGCGGGACGTAATTATATTCAAAACCCCAACTGCTTTGGGACGGCAACAGTTGCAGATTTAGTCATGTCAGACGGGGCAAAGCTGATCGGCAGCGCTCAATTGCGGCAGGGAAATGCCATTTTGCAACATGGATCGATGCGATTAGAACCGGATGAGGAACTGTTCGATCGGGTTTTTGATAACGAATCTGCTAACCTGCCAAACTTACCTCTGTCAATGCAAGGAGAAGCGTTAATTCAAACCGTGATCGAGACATTAGTTCAATCAGCCAGTGATTGTTTTGATATTCACTTAGAATCTCAACCACTGACGGAAACAGAATGGCACGCAATTCAGGCTACGAATGTTTGAAAATGCTAGAGCGATCGTCAACTTAATTCTTTTGGACACAGCGTTCTAGAAATGTAGATATTTCATCTTTAGTCATATTTCCTTGAGCAACCTCAATCACGAGTTGATATTCCTCTTCATCAGATAGTGTCAACTCATAATCGTTTAACTCTAGAAAAGCCTCCATCGCGGCACAGGCTGTACGTTTATTACCATCAATAAAGGGATGGTTTCTAGAAATATGATAGAGGTAAGCTGATGCCTGCTCATAAATAGTTGAATGCAAAAACTCTCCACCAAACGTTGCTTGGGGTTGGGCTAAGGCTGAGTCAAGTAGCCCTTCATCTCTCACGCCTGTGGCTCCGCCAAATGCTGCAACCATATCTTGGTGTAGTGCTAAGACTACAAATGTAGAGAGAAATTTAGGCATCAGCAAGGCGCTTAAAAACTTCGCTTCTTTTCTGCTTGACAGACAGGTAAGCTAAAAAAGCTTCTACATCTTCAGAGGTGAACTCAGGATGCAGTTTTCTCACTTGTTCTTTAACAGTGTGTTCATCGAATTTAGTCGAATCATCAATGCCTAGCTGCTTTAGAGCTTCTTGAGATAAGAGGATAGACATAGCGAACATCCCAGAATTGCTTTTCTTTAGTGTAGGCGATCGCGAATCGTAAAGACTGAAGGCTAAAACTTAAAACAATTGAGATAAGCGATCGCATGGGTCGTAATAATTGCTGCGATCGCTTGCTCTTTCACCTCATAATCAGGGTAAATAGAGACGCTACCGAAAGGCTTTTTTGTGATGAGTATCGATTTTGGACGAGAGATCTGCGGCAATCTTGCGGCTGCGGAAACACGAGAATGGCTCGTCACCAACGGCATTGGAGGATACGCATCGGGCACGATCGCGGGGCTGCTCACTCGTCGCTATCACGGCTTACTGGTTGCCGCGCTCAAGCCTCCCCAGCAGCGCACGCTACTCGTCACTAAGCTCGATGAAAGCGTCCGCTATGGCAAAGAATTCTACCCTCTCAGCACCAATCGCTGGAAAGGCGGCATCGTTTGTTCTAATGGCTATCGCAACATTGAGCGGTTTTTTTTAGAAGGCACCGTTCCCGTGTGGCGGTTTGCGTGTGGCGATGCCCTGCTCGAAAAGCGCATCTGGATGCAGCAAGGAGCTAACACTACCTATGTGCAATATCACTTGCACCGAGCTACCCAGCCGCTAACCCTGACCCTCAAGGCACTCGTCAATTATCGCGACCATCACAGCGAAACTCAGGGCGACCATTGGCAACTGGGCGTTGACTCGATCGGCAAAGACGTTTGCATTTCAGCCTACCCAGAAGCTACACCGTTTTATTTGCTGTGTCGGGGCGCAAAAGCCACCCCAATGCACGATTGGTATTATCGCTATGAGTTGGCTGTCGAGCGCGATCGGGGACTCAACGATCGAGATGATCATCTCCACGCTGCGACCTTTGAGGCGACGCTGCACCCCGGCGAGTCAGTGACGTTTATCGCCAGCACTGATGCAACGCCCAATCTTGATGGAGAGACAGCACTGCGTATTCAACACGCCTATGAACAAAGATTGCTCGATCGCTGGAAAATTGACCAGGGCAAACAAACCGATTCTGCACCTGTTTGGATTAAACAATTAGTCTTATCTGCCGATCAATTTATTGTGAACCGATCGCAGCCCAATAACCCCAATGGCAAAACGATCGTGGCGGGCTATCCCTGGTTTGGGGACTGGGGACGAGACACGATGATCAGCCTACCAGGATTGACCCTCGCAACGGGTCGCCCAGAGATTGCGCGATCGATCATTCAAACCTATGCTTTGCACATCAATCGGGGAATGCTGCCCAATCGCTTTCCCGATGCCGGAGAGAACCCGGAATACAACACGGTCGATGCAACGCTGTGGTACTTTATCGCGATTCAAGCTTATTACAATGCAACGGACGATCGTGACTTGCTGCACGATATTTTTCCCGTCTTGGCAGAAGTCATTGATTGGCACTGTCGCGGCACTCGCTATCACATTCACCTTGACCCGGCGGATGGGTTGCTCTATGCCGGAGAAACAGGGACACAACTCACCTGGATGGATGCCAAAGTCGGCGATTGGGTCGTGACTCCGCGCATCGGCAAGCCTGTTGAGATTAATGCTTTGTGGTATAACGCTCTGCGAATTATGGCAAAGTTTGCTCGTCAAATTGGCAAGCCGCACCGAGAATATGACGCAATGGCAGAGCGCGTGCTGGCGAGATTTCCGCGTTTTTGGAACGAGTCTAAAGGCTATTGTTATGATCTGCTAGACAGCCCCGATGGTGATGATTCGGCGCTGCGTCCTAATCAGATTTTTGCGGTGTCTCTGCCCGAAAGTCCGTTGACTGCGGCTCAACAAAAAAGCGTAGTTGATGCCTGTTCACGATCGCTGCTTACTTCTTATGGATTGCGATCGCTCTCACCCACTCATGAACATTATCAAGGACACTATGGCGGTTCTCAACTTCAGCGAGATGGAGCTTATCATCAAGGCACTGCCTGGGGTTGGCTGATGGGTGCTTTTGCGATCGCTCATTTGCGTGTTTACAACAACCCGACTAAAGCGCGTGAGTTTTTAGAGCCAATGGCAGCCCATTGTTCAAATCACGGAGTCGGTAGTTTGAGCGAGATTTTTGATGGCGATGCGCCCATGAATCCGCGAGGTTGCATTGCTCAAGCGTGGACGGTGGCAGAAGTGTTGCGGGCTTGGTTTACGATCGCCCATTCCTAATCTTTGACAGCAAATAGAAGAATTAGATCTTCCTCTTCTGATTGAGCAGCAGTAATTTCTGCTGCTCAATCAGAAGAGGAAAGCCTATTCTTTCGATCGTTCTTACCGTCAAAGATTTGAAAGGCTAACAATCTATTTAGTCTTCGTCGATTGGGTCATCGCGATCGTCATCGATCGTCCCACCCAAAATACTTTTAATTAGCTCATCAACGGTAACACCGCGCTTTTGAGCCATATATTCCAACATAGTTGCAACTTCAGTTTTCTGCTCTGCAACTCCAACACTAATCAAAGCAGCCGCTTGACTTGATCTGCTGCGGCTATAAAGCCAAGCGAGAATTGTTATCCAGTCGTCATCATGTTCGCCTAATGGTGGCAAGGTGATTCTTTTTGTCATAGATTAGGGCACATGATTTCGGACTTAAATCACTGCTTCTATGCAGATTAGTGATTTTTCCCACAAGCTGATCACTGATCTGCATAAGCGTGATAATATTCAAGCAAGCGAAAAGCCAGTGCGTCCCGTGGAAAGTTCAGCACTGGCTAAAGCTCCAAACTCAATGGAGACACTCATTATTATGCCCTATCGAGACCGCCTCAATAGGTGGTTAGTCGTGCGATTGCTTCCCAATATGCAGCGCATTGTCGTCGCGCGTTGTCGCAACCGCTCAGATGCTGATGGATATCTGCACGTTTTGCGCCGACTCATGCCCGACGAAACCTTTATTGTCATGTTTGATGGTGATGCCGATTCTTCATTAACGTGAGTTCGATAGAAGTGGTTCACTCCGATGATGAATTCGGGAAGCCCCCTAAATCCCCCAAAAATGGGGGACTTTGAACCGGAAATTTTGACTTGAAGTCCCTCAGAATGGGGGATTTAGGGGGCAGAAGACGCTGAGAACGAAGCGAAAAAACTCGTCGAACTCACATTTCATCAGAAGACAGATGAGAATGATCAAGATTTTGACTGCAAAAACTCTCGAACCACTTGTTTAACATCTTCTTTTTTGCCATCGACTCGATAGTTTAATTCCTGCATTTTCTTCTCAGAAATTGTGCCGCCCAACTGGTCAAGCACTTGCTTTAACTCAGGATGTTTGCGGAGTGTTTCTTGACGCACGATCGCCGCCGCTTCATAAGGGGGGAAATATTGACGATCGTCCTTTAGCACCACCAAATTTAACGTCGGAATCACGCCATCAGTTGTATTACCCGCCACGAAATCGACCTGCTTATCCGTAAGTGCCCGATAGAGCAACCCCAAATCCATCACTTTTGGAGACTCGGCAAATTTGAGATTGTAAGTTTTCGACAACCCCGGAAACCCGTCTTCTCGGTTGAGAAATTCAAACCCAAATCCAGCGCGCCATTGAGGGGTATATTTCGCCGCTTGTGAAAGAGTTTGCAGATTATATTTTTTGGCATCGTCACCCCGAATCACCATCGCAAACGAGTTGTTAAACCCAAACGGAGCCGTCCACTCTAGCTTGTAGCGAGCAGGATATTCTTGTTTGAGTTGCTCAAAAACTTTTTTGGCATCTGCGATCGCCGGAAACTTCAAAATCGTAGTGTAAGCCGTGCCTGTATATTCTGGATAGAGGTCGAGATCTCCAGAAATCATGCCCTGTTGACAGATCAGCGTCCCGCCAAGATTAAAGCGGCGATCGACCTTCAGACTTGTTTTGCCCTCAATTTGTTGGGCCAGAATTTCTCCTAAAATCACTTGTTCGGTGAAATTTTTAGTGCCGATTACAACGCGATCGCCTCCCGAACTACAGGCAGCAATTCCAGTCACCAGAGCAACCATCAATAGAAAAAACACAAAAAATCGTTTTAAGTTCATTTCTTTAAAGTGAGACGACGCTCAACTAAACCCAGGGCAAAATCGGCCGTTAACGCCATTATCGCAGCCGGAATTGCCCCCGCTAAAATCAACTGACTATCGACCACCGCAACACCACGAAAAATAAATTCTCCCAAACCGCCTGCGCCGATCGCCGCCGCGATCGTTGCCAGCCCCACCCCGATCACGGTGGCAAGTCTCACACCGCCTAAAATCACCCCCAACGCTAACGGAATTTCAACCTGCAATAAAAGCTGACGATCGGTCATTCCCAGGCCCATTCCCGCTTCTCGAATGGCCGGATCAACGCCCATAATTCCTAAATAAGTGTTGCGAATAATCGGCAAAAGCGAGTAGAGAATCAGCGCTACGATCGCCGTTCTCGCCCCAATGCCACCAATGAATGGCACCGGAATCAGAAACCCAAAAATCGCTAAACTCGGCATTGTTTGAATCGCATTAGCAAAGCCCAGCACAGGTCTACTTAACGCGGGTTTGCGAGTAATCAAAATACCTAACGGAATGCCAATGAGAACGGCGATTGCGATCGACGTAAACACCAAAAATAGATGCTGTCCACTGCGCTGTAAGATTTCTTCGCCATAGCGATTTAAGAATTCCATTCGCCTCTCACCCTCAAAAACGCTTGGGCTTCTGGATGGGTCGATTTCACAAACTCTTCGGGCGTTGCCATCACCACAAACTCACCCGCTTGCATTAAGCCAATTCGAGAACCGAGGGTAAAAGCCTCTTGAATATCGTGCGTGACAAACACGATCGTTTTGCCGAGACGCTGCTGCAATTGCCGAAATTCTTGCTGAAGCTCAACGCGAGTGATCGGATCGAGTGCCCCAAATGGCTCATCCATTAACAAGATTGGCGGATCGGCCGCCAGCGCTCTCGCGACTCCGACTCGCTGCCGTTGCCCCCCGGATAACTCGTGCGGATATCGTTGAGCAAAGCGATCGGGTTCTAACCCAACGAGTTCTAAGAGCGCTAACACGCGCTTTTTAATCTGTGACGGCTCCCACTTTTGCAGAGACGGCACGACCCCAATATTTCGCTCGATCGTAAAGTGAGGAAATAGCCCGACCTCCTGAATCACATAACCAATCCGCCGTCGTAGCTGAATCGGATTCCACTCGCAAGTCGAAATGCCTTCAACTCGCACCTCTCCTTGAGCCGGAGTCAGCAAGCGATTGATCAGCCGCAGCGTGGTCGTTTTGCCGCAGCCGCTTCGACCTAGTAAAACCAGCGTTTCGCCTGACTCAATTCTAAAGTTGAGATTGAGTACGAGAGAGCGCTGACCTAAATAATAAGCAACCTGTTGAAATTCAACTGCGATCGGCATAACATCCATCTACAACTTGCCTCGGCTGATTCAGACTTCAAACTTCTTGTTTAAACGTCAGTTCGACAGAAGTGGGTTGCTCCGGTTGTGAATTCGGGAGAGCTACCTAAATTCCCAAGTTTGGGGAACTTCAAGCCAAAATTTCCGGTTCAAAGTCCCCCAGAATGGGGATTTAGGGGGCAGAAGCCGCCGACAACGAAGCGAAAAACCTCGTCGAACTGACGTGGTTTAAAGATACGGTTTATTGAAAGTTAGTAGTCGTTGCGATCGCGCCTCTGTCCCAGAATATCAACGTGATAGCGTTCAGGTGCTAACAAAACTTGCATTCCTCTTTCTCCACACAAGTGCGAAAGGGTTTGCAGCAAAGCCATTTTTTCTTGCTGAAGTGCCGTTAGATTGGGATGCAAGGCTACAATTTTGGCAAGCGATCGTTCAAAGAAAGCATCTGTTTTTAGGGTTTCTAAAAAGCCCTCAAACCCAAGACAACTCAGTCCATAAATTAGCCGCTTGCTGAGTTCGGGTTGGGGACGATTTTGAGAGCTAAAAATATATCCGCCGTGAGTATCAATCTTCCCGCTAAAAAAGTCTAAGCTCAGAGAAACATAATCACTAAAGCTTAGAAATGATTTGCCTAAAGCGCGGCTCACGATCCCAACTTCTTTCTCTTGACCTGTTTTAGGATCATGATACTTTTCTTGATAATTGGTGCAGTCAAAATAGGTAAAAAGTTCAGCGATCGACTTCTGATTTTCCTCTAACCCGACTTGCAGTTGTCTCTCCGACAAAGGCTTTTGCTCACGAATAAATAAATAATCTAAAAAGCCTGCTCCTCTCGCATTCACTAATTGACCGTCTTCAGCTTGGTTGACGATACTCGATGAGGCTGATTGACGAGATTCTCTGCCACGTCCTAACCAGTTTCTAACCATCACATTGCCGAGTCGATAGCCGCCATCGCGGGTTTTCGCCGGAAAGCTAAAATAGTTAGCCGAGGTCGAAGCTAGCTTCAGCGCCATGTCTCCTTCATTGCAAAAGAGATAAGCTTCTTGGAAGCGACGCAGTGACGATCGCAGCGTGTTTGCTCGACCCGACACGATCGCTTCTGCCGGAATGTCGGGCGCAACTAAAACGAGTTTTCCTAAACAAAGTGCGTTGCCAATCTCAGAAGAAGGGCATTTGTTTCGATTGTTAACATCCAAGTTTCCGATCGACCCTGGATCGAAAACATCTGACAAAATTCGGACAGCATTGGTCACTACAAAAGCGCCCATACTGTGACCGATAAAAGACAGACGAATCCGGCGCTGCTCATGATGGGCAGTTTGAGTTTGACGATCGTCAGCTCCGACATTTTGCACTAGGGACTGATCTAACTGCCGAATGAATTCAACTAAATCAGATACCCCATAGTTAGCTGCCCGAAAAGTATCTCGAAAGTAACCAGTGAGTCTCAGAGCCACGATCGTTAAAATCGGCGAGATCGCAATTAAAGAGAGAATTAAAAGAACCACAAAAGCCAGTAGAATCTCTACGCCAAAAGTTAGAGACAGCGCTGCGAAAATGCCTGCGATCGTGCCGATCAAACCCACGATAACTCCAACAATTCCTAACTTTGAAATCAAACTCAACAGCCTGGGTAGTGCCTGCTGAGTAAACTTGATTTTATCTTTAAAATTTCCAGAATCACCTTCAGAAATTTTTTCTGAAGACCAGCGATAACCAACTACTAATAAACCTTTAGGCGCTTTTTGATAATGTTGAGAAATATATTCGCAAGCAGTCTTATACCACCATTCTGCCCCCGACTGACCCGTGTTGTAGCCATGAATCATGATTAGAATTTCTGCATCTTCCCCATGATTTTTTAAGTATTGAGTGATTTGTTGAATAAAGATTTCCGGGTCAGTCTGATTCTTAATTTGCGACTGATCTTCAACGTTGATAGGAGCCGTACTGATGACAAAATAGCCTGGAATTTGGCAGTTCTCCAGATCTAACTTTTGAATAATGAGTAGGGGACTGCTCATAAGTCGTTTGGCAATATAACTGCGATCGCATTATAACAATACCAATTTCAAAAACAATTGCGACCGATCGAACGATCTCGAGAGGGCACGACATTTCGTGCCCCTACTGTACGGACATGGCACTGCCGTGTCCTCTCGCGGATCTATCACATCCACAAATCAAATGGATATAACGTGTCGCATTCCGGTCAATCACAAAAAATCCTCCCTGTTGTTAAACGGGGAGGACATTAGAACTAATTTAAGGCGTTCTAGCAGAACTTAAACTTCGTCATCAACTTCAACGTCATCAACCTCAAGGTCGTCATCCTCTACGTCATCCTCTACGTCATCATCGACCCCATCATCAATCAGATCCTCCTCCTCCAAGATGGGAGAGAAAACATCGGGTTCGGCAGCAGGAGTTGTGCCACCGCCAAAGCTCTCGAAGCTAAAACTCGGACGCTCATCAAAGCTATCTAAGCCATAGCTGCGGGCACTGCGATCGTCAAGCACAACCTCGTTAAGATCGGCTTCGTCATCAAACACTGGCGAACCATCATAGGCGATGTCCATATCAGGCGTGCCAGTCTCTTCATAAGCATTAAAGCCCGTCCCCGCCGGGATCAAGCGACCGATGATCACGTTTTCTTTAAGACCGCGCAACCAGTCAGACTTGCCCTCGATCGCCGCTTCGGTCAACACACGAGTCGTTTCTTGGAAACTCGCCGCCGAGATGAAGCTGTCGGTGTTGAGTGAAGCCTTGGTGATGCCCAACAGCACTGGCGTATATTCCGCAGGGGCACCGCCAGTAATCGACATCGCCTCGTTGACTTGATCGATCTGATAGAGTTCGACCAATTCACCGGGCAGCATCGTAGTGTCTCCACCATCATCGACCCGCCCTTTAGAAGTCATCTGCCGCACGACGACTTCGATGTGCTTGTCAGAAATATCAACGCCTTGAGACTGATAGACTGACTGCACTTCATTCACCAAGAAGGTTTGCACCTCTCGCAAACTAATCATTGAAGCGTCGTGAATTCCCAGAGTTTCTTTGTTGGCCCGGAACAGCACTTCAAGCAACTCGTGAGGGTTAGCTGGGCCGTCAGTCAGTCGTTCTCCAGACAGCACTTCTTGACCATCAGAAATGATCAAGTTTTGACCCGGGCCGATCGGATACTCGGTGACCAGTCCTTCTTTATCGACGACCTTGACTTCTACCGAGTCGTCTTCGCCGTAGACCACTTGTGCGGTGCCCGGTCGTTCAACCAAAACACAGGCTTCTTTAGGTTTCCGGGCTTCCAGGAGTTCCTCAATTCTCGGTAGACCTTGAATAATGTCTCCTGTTTTAGTCCGCTCAAAAATCAGCAGCACTAGGTTGTCACCCCGTTGCACTAAGTCACCGTCATCGACGTGCAGCACCGCACCCGGCGACACTCGATAAGGGCGAGCAATTCGCATCGTCACCTGAGTGTCACCGACCTCAAGCACCTGACCCGACTCTACTAGCTTAAAGCCAGATGCCAGATCAGAACCCGCTACCATCAAGTCGCCTGGTTTGACTGTGGGTTTCTTGTTTTTCGTCTCAATCACAACCTTGTCGGCTTCTCGAACGACCAAGATGCGACGAATCGCCTCGGCTCCTTCACGAATCCCCTGAATTTCACCCGCTTCTTTACACTGAATTTCAGTTCGAGCGATGACTGCCCCCGGCGTGATTTGATCGCCATCGTTGACTAAAACGTGAGTGTGGGTGCTGCCTTGGGTGGTATCTGCCGCAATGTCGCGACGAATCACTAGCGATTCTAGGATCACCAGTTGTAGGCGCATTAACTCAGGATCGGTTTCATCGGGAATTAGCTCAATATCGGCGGCTAACTGAGGCGCGTCTTTATCGATTTCTAGCAGCAGTTGAGTTCGCAGCAAGTCTACTCCTTCTACTGACCGAACCCGCTCACCATCTTTATAAGGTAAGCGCTGAATGGCACGTAGACGAATAGCGCGCCCAGACTCTTCGCTCACAGATTCCTGGCTCGGAACAGAAGGCTCATTGGCAACCTTGAACTCCGTTACCGGACGCAGCAAGATCGCCGGGCCTTCAGGGGTTTCAACATACTCCGCGTAGCGCAATTCATCCACCGTCAATCCAGGCATCACCTGTTGACCGGGATTCACTAGCGTGGCTTCTTTCGTCACAACCGCATCCAGATTGTCGATCATGTGGAGGTCACCCGGCTTAACCACAATCTCTCGAAGAATGTCGTTCTTTTGAGTCACCTCAATTACGCCATTGCTTTGACAGAAGATGTCTTTAACCACCTCGGTGCCTGCCTCAACGTATTGACCATCTTCCACAAGCAGCAAGGAGATGTCTTTGTTGACTTCATGAGCTTCTTCAGGAATCCAGAGCAGAGTGCCGCCTTGAATGACTTCATAACCCTGCTTGGCTTTGCCTCGTTTGGCAATTTCGACCCCTGAATATTTAATGATGCCGCCCGTTTGAGTGCGATAGCGATCGTCCACCAACTCGGCGACGGTTTGACCATTGGTGACCTGACTTCCAGGAGTCGCCTTTAGCAAAAAGGTCTGATTGCTGTTAGTCTCCAGCATATATTGATCGCCGCCACGCCCCTGATGGGTTTCAATCCGCACACGGGCTTCATCGAGCATGACCGAAGCGGTGATGATTTCGATTTCGCGTCCACCTTTGCCTTCTGCCTGTTCAGGTAAACGCACCACCCCACCGTTTTCGGTGACTAGCTTCGTTTCTGCAATCACGCCATTGGCTTCAATGTAGTCGCCGTTTTTGACCACAGGTTCAGCACCCGGCAGTAGGTTATAGACTTCTCCTGAGAGAATCCAGATTAAACCGCCTCTTTGAGCAATCCGAGTCGTGTTGCCCTGCCGATCTTTCTTCTCTTCAGGCACTAGGTCTTCAAACTTGACCTCACCTGCTAGGTCAGAGGCGACATCTTTTGCGGCTTTTTCAGTCGTTTTGCGACCCCGACCCGTCAGCGGGACTTCTGCCATGATCTGTCCGGCTTTCACCGACTGCTTATCCCGCACTAGCAGCGTAGAACCCTGCAAGACAGAAAAGGCTTGCTTCTGGCCGTCTTTGCTCTCTAAAAGCACCTTAGTGTCAGCGCCAGTTGATTCGACAATCAGCGCGTCTTCCCCGTGCCGAGTTCGCAATGGACGAGTTCGCATCAGTTTTGGCAGACGGACTGTGCCATCGAAGTTGGCTTTTTCCTGACGCGCCATTTCACCCGTAAACACCCCACCCGTGTGAAACGTTCGCATGGTGAGTTGGGTGCCCGGTTCGCCGATCGACTGCGCCGCGATAATTCCGACCGCTTCACCGATGTCTACCAGGTGCGCGTGTGCCAAGCTCCAGCCATAGCATTGTTGACAGACCGATCGGGCCGCTTCACAAGTGAGGGGCGATCGGGCGATCACTTGCTCAACTTTGGCTCGACCGATTCGCTGGGTGTCTGCATTATTGATGGACTGGTTGCGGGCAATGATCACTTCACCCGTTTCAGGATCAATGACATCGGCGGCGGCAACTCGACCCAAGAGCCGATCTTTGAGGGGAATCAGCACCCGATCGCCATCCACCATGGGCAGGACTACGATCCCTTTCTCGGTGCCGCAGTCAAGTTCTCGCACGATCACGTCTTGAGACACATCTACGAGACGACGGGTGAGATAGCCAGAGTCGGCCGTTCGGAGGGCAGTGTCTACGAGTCCTTTCCGGGCACCATAGGAGGAGATGATGTATTCGGTGACAGTCAACCCTTCTCGAAAGTTGGTTTTAATCGGTAAGTCGATGATTTCCCCCTGGGGGTTTGACATCAGACCGCGCATTCCCACTAGCTGCCGCACCTGAGAGATGTTTCCTCTGGCTCCAGAGAACGCCATCATATAGACAGAGTTTAGCGGGTCGTTAGCGCGGAAGTGCTTCACCACTTCGTCTTTGAGTTCTTCACTGGTGCCGTTCCAGGTGTCAATCACCTTTTGGAATCGCTCCACCTCGGTGATTTCTCCGCGAGTGTAGCGCTCTTCAGTCTCTCGAATCGTTTCTTCCGCCGCTTCTAGCAACTGACGCTTGGTGGGTGGAATCTGCAAATCATCCACACTGATTGAGACACCCGCCTTGGTTGCATAGCGAAAGCCCAAATCTTTGATCATGTCTGCTACTTGAGCAGTACGGGCGGTGCCATAGTTTGTAAACGCCCAAGCAATGAGGTTCGTCAACTGCTTTTTGTTGACCACCTGATTGCGAAAAAGTTGCTTCTCTGAATTCTGTGCCATCGTGTGCCCCACCTGTGCTGATTTTGGATTTTAGAGTTTGGATTTTGGATTTGAATGGGCAATCCAAAATCCAACATCTCAAATTGCCCTCGCTTACCATTTCGGATTTTGAGTTTTAAATCCTAGATCGCTAAAGCTTCTTGAATGGTCTTGTTGTAGATGATGCGACCCGGAGTTGTCTTAATGTATTGAGAGATCAGGGTGCCATCCTTGTCTTCCCGTGTCCGACGATAGTTGTAGACCTTGGTGACAATGCCATCAGGCGATTCATTTTCTTCAACTAGCTCTTCTTCGATGTCGGGCATATCTACGTCACCGTCAAAGCGCACCCAGATATAGGCATGAAGTTCAACTTGCTTCTGCTCGTAAGCGTTGATTGCATCTTCCAAGTTGGTATAGTAGCCACCCGCACCTTCTTGAGCCGCCGGGTTGTCCGCCGTCAAGTAGTAGCAGCCCAAAACCATATCTTGGCTAGGCGTGATGATCGGACGACCCGTTGCCGGAGACAAGATGTTGTTAGATGCCAGCATCAGCAATCGCGCTTCTGCCTGAGCTTCGATCGAGAGCGGAACGTGAACGGCCATTTGGTCGCCATCAAAGTCAGCGTTAAACGCAGGACAAACCAGCGGATGCAGTTGAATGGCTCGACCTTCGACCAAAATTGGCTCAAAGGCTTGAATGCCTAAACGGTGCAGCGTCGGTGCCCGATTCAGGAATACGGGGTGCCCTTCAATCACCTCTTCCAAAACGTCCCAAACGGTGGGATCGTTGCGCTGGATCAGCTTTTTCGCTGCTTTGATGTTGTTGACCAATCCCTGACGAATCAGACGGTGAATCACAAAGGGTTGAAATAGCTCGATCGCCATTTCTCTCGGCAACCCGCACTGATGAATCTTGAGCTTGGGCCCGACCACAATCACAGAACGACCTGAGTAATCGACCCGCTTACCCAAAAGGTTTTGCCGGAAACGACCCTGTTTTCCTTCGATGATGTCAGACAGAGACTTGAGCGGACGATTATTTGCGCCGACCACAGTCCGACCCCGACGACCGTTGTCAATCAAGGCATCGACCGCTTCTTGGAGCATCCGCTTCTCGTTGCGGACGATGATTTCAGGAGCCAAAATTTCCTGAAGGCGAGCCAGACGGTTATTGCGGTTAATGACGCGACGATAGAGATCATTCAAGTCAGAAGTCGCGAACCGCCCCCCGTCCAACTGCACCATCGGGCGCAGATCAGGCGGGATGACTGGAATCACGTCTAACACCATCCAATCAGGGCTAGAACCTGTGGCGATGAAGTTGTCCATCACCCGCAGGCGCTTGATCAGCTTGGCTCGCTTTTGCCCCTTAGAAGTCGCGATATCTTCCCGCAATTGCTCGGCTTCGGTGTCGAGTTGAATATCTTGCAGCAGCCGCTGTAGGGCCTCTGCACCGATACCAACCTCAATGCCCGACAGCTTTGAGTCTTCGCTATAGAGTTCGTCTTCGATTTCGATCCACTGATCTTCGGTGAGCAGTTGCTTGTAGGTTAGCTGCTCTGCATTGCCCGCGTTCAGCACCACGTAAGCGTTGAAGTAGACAATTTGCTCAACATCCCGTAGAGGCATATCTAGCAGAATTGCCATATAGCTCGGAATGCCCTTAAGATACCAAACGTGAGCCACCGGAGCGGCAAGCTTGATATAGCCCATACGGTGACGACGGACGCGAGATTCCGTCACTTCTACGCCGCAGCGCTCACAGACAATGCCGCGATGCCGCACCCGCTTATATTTACCGCAGTGGCATTCCCAATCTTTAGCAGGTCCAAAAATTCGCTCACAGAACAAGCCATCCATTTCAGGCTTGAGCGTGCGGTAGTTAATGGTTTCTGGCTTGGTAACTTCACCCACAACCTGCCCGTTGGGTAAAGTTCTTTCTCCCCACTGACGGATACGATCGGGAGATGCCAGACCAATTTTAACGTAGTCAAATCGCTGTTCTAGCTTTGGCATCGCGTAGTTTTTCCTCTATTCAATTGATGCTAGAAAAATGTATCGAGAAAGGATGATTCAGGTGCCGAATTCAGGAAATCCTGCCACTCGGCACCTAGCACCCTCTTTAGTCTTCTTCTTCGTCCATCGCTTCTCTAGAAATGGATTCATAAGTCGGTCTAGAAGGCGCGCGACGACTGTTTACATCTGCCATCAAGTCAACTTCCATATCCTTACTGCTGCCGTCTTCCTTGGTTTCGACCTTGTGAACTGCAACATCAAGACAGAGTGACTGAAGCTCACGCATCAACACCTTGAACGATTCAGGTGTGCCAGGGCGAGGAATCGCTTTGCCTTTGACGATCGCGTTCAACGCTTCGTTTCGCCCCTGCATATCGTCTGACTTCACCGTCAACAACTCTTGCAGCGTATAGGCAGCACCAAATGCTTCCAGTGCCCACACTTCCATCTCTCCAAATCGCTGACCACCCTGTTGAGCCTTTCCACCCAGAGGCTGCTGCGTCACCAGAGAGTAGGGACCCGTCGAACGAGCGTGAATCTTGTCGTCAACCAGGTGAACCAGCTTCAGCATATAGGCTTTGCCCACCGTGATCGGACGATCGAAGGCTTCGCCAGTCCGCCCGTCATAAACCTGAATTTTGCCAGGGTTATCGGGGTTAAACAGCCAATAGCCATCTTGTCCACCCGTTGATTTAATCCGCTTGTCTTGTGCTTCGCTGATCTTGGCGTGAACGGTTTCTCTAGACTTCTCTTCGCCGTGCATTTCGTCGAATGGCACAACTTTGAAGCGAACGTTCAGATTTTCAGCCGCCCAGCCTAGCAGACACTCATAGACTTGACCCACGTTCATCCGGCTTGGTACACCGAGGGGATTAAGCACGATGTCAACGGGTTTGCCATCGGGTAAATAGGGCATATCTTCGATCGGCAAAATCCGAGAAATAATCCCTTTATTGCCGTGACGACCTGCCATCTTGTCGCCAACTTGAATCTTACGCTTCTGTGCCACATAAACACGGACGACCATGTTAGCGCCAGGAGGCAACTCGTCACCTTGCTCACGAGTAAACACCCGTACGTCAACAATCCGACCTTTTTCGCCGTTGGGCACTCGCAGGGAGTTGTCCCGCACGTCTCTGGCTTTCTCACCGAAGATGGCTCGGAGGAGTTTTTCTTCAGGCGGTTGGTCAGATTCCCCTTTTGGAGTCACTTTGCCGACCAAAATATCGCCTGACTCGACCCAAGCTCCGATGCGAATAATGCCTGTCTCATCTAATTGACGCAGCGCATCTTCACCGACGTTGGGAATTTCACGCGTGATTTCTTCTGGACCTAATTTGGTTTGACGGGCCTCAATCTCAAATTTCTCAACGTGAATTGAGGTGTAAACGTCTTCTTGAACTAGGCGTTCGCTAATCAGAATTGCGTCCTCATAGTTGTAGCCTTCCCAGGGCATATAAGCCACGAGAATGTTTTGACCAAGCGCCAGTTCACCTTTTTCAGTCGCAGATCCATCTGCCAGAATTTGACCCGCAATCACCTTATCGCCCACAAAGACGATCGGACGCTGATTTAAGCAAGTGTCCTGGTTCGATCGCTGATACTTCTGAAGGGCATAGCTGATATCTTTGCCGCCTTGAGAATCGCGAACTCGAATCCGATCGGCATCCACAAAGGTGACTTCGCCATCGGTACGGCTGACGACTACCATCCCAGAGTCACGGGCAGCTTGCGCTTCCAAGCCAGTTCCCACTAAGGGACGCTCAGGACGCAACAGGGGCACCGCTTGACGCTGCATGTTTGAACCCATCAGCGCTCGGTTTGCGTCGTCGTGTTCTAGAAAGGGAATCAGCGAAGTTGCCACCGAGATGATTTGCACCGGAGAAATTGCTACGTAATCTACCTCTTGAGGAGTCGCAACGGTGAAATCTTGCCGATAGCGAACCGCGACTTCTTCGCTAATGATGTAGCCGTTTTCATCCATCGTGATGTCACCTGCGGCAACCCGCAGATCATCTTCTTCGTCAGCAGTCATATAGATCGGAGGATGATCCTTCACGACTCGACCGTTTTCGACGGGATAGTAAGGAGTCTCAATAAATCCGTAAGCATTCACACGAGCATGAGTGGCTAACGAACCAATCAGACCCGCGTTTGGACCTTCAGGAGTCTCAATAGGGCAAATCCGCCCATAGTGAGACGGGTGAATGTCTCGGACTGCAAAGCCTGCCCGTTCTCGCGTCAGACCCCCTGGCCCTAATGCACTGATACGCCGCTTGTGAGTCAACTCTGCTAGAGGATTGGTCTGATCCATAAACTGCGATAGCTGAGAGGAGCCAAAGAACTCCTTAATCGCAGCAACCAACGGTTTCGGGTTGACCAACGAGGCAGGAGTCAGAGAATCAGCATCAGAGACCGTCATGCGTTCCCGAATGATTCGCTCTAAGCGGTTTAAACCGACTCGCACCTGGTTTTGCAGAAGTTCGCCCACCGATCGCACTCGGCGATTGCCTAAGTGGTCAATATCGTCAATGCTTCCGGTGTCAAACTCCAGGTTGATCAAATAGTCGATTGCAGACAAGATATCCTGCGGAGTCAACACCCGCGTTCCTTCGGGAACACTGAGGCGGAGCTTCTTGTTCAGCTTGTAGCGCCCCACTTTGCCCAAGTCGTAGCGTTTGGGATCAAAGAAACGAGACTCTAGAAGTTGAGCGCCACCCGAAACCGTTGGCGGTTCACCAGGACGAAGCTTACGGTAAAGCTCCATCAAAGCCTCTTCTTCGCCAAACTGACCTTCTTTCTCGATCGTCTTCTGAAAATATTCAGGGTGACGTAGTGCATCAAAAATCTCGCCATCACTCAACCCCAAAGCCTTTAGCAGAACTTGAGCAGAAAGCTTGCGAGTTTTGTCAATGCGAACCCAGACCAAATCATTCTTGTCGGTCTCAAACTTCAGCCATGCACCCCGGTTAGGAATCAAGCTGGCATTGTAGGTACGCCGTCCGTTTTTGTCAGTTTCTGACTTGTAGTAGACACCAGGGCTGCGAACGATCTGATTCACAATCACTCGTTCAGCGCCGTTGATGATAAAGGTGCCGCGATCAGTCATCAACGGCAAATCGCCAATGAAAACTTCCTGCTCTTTAATTTCACCCGTCTCTTTATTAATCAGACGGGTCGGCACATACATTTGTACGGCGTAGGTGCTATCGCGCCGCTTTGCCTCATCAACATCATATTTAGGGGGCTTCAGCTTGAAGTCTTTTCCTAAAAAGTGAAGCTCAAGCTTGCCTGTATAATCAGTAATAGGCGAAAAGCTGTCGAGTTCTTCGATCAAGCCTTCTTCAAGAAACCAGCGAAAGCTAGCCCGTTGAATTTCGACCAAATCCGGCAAAACAAAGGCGGGGGTGGTGTAGGTCTGCTCAGTCATGCGTCTCCTCAGAAGGGTCACGCCCAGCGCGAACCCTGAATTTTATACTATTTGCACAAATAAGTCAATGCAAAAAAGTTTGGAATCCCAAAAGGAATCCAAAAACCTGGATATTTAGTTGTGGGTTGTTGGTTGCTCGCTTCGTTTCCAATTCTTCCAACAATCGATGAGGTGATTTAATTGAGCGTCTGACAGATTCAAGCTTTACTGAGGAAAATAAAACCTGGTAGAAGCTCTCGTTCATGGGGCATGATTTGCACCTTCTAGTATTATGGCGCAGCAAATCGGTTTTGTGGGTTGACGAATCAACAAATTTGTGAGATCTAAACTCTGTCAATTAGCTTGGAGCAGAAAGGCAGGGTTAAGAAATCTTCAAACTAAAGAGTTGGCAAGCATTTTCAGTCGTTTGGGCGGCTAGTTGCTCAACGGGAGTTTCTCTTAGACGAGCCACTTGTTGAGCGACATATTGCACATAAGACGGCTCATTGCGCTTTTCACCTCGTTTAGGAACGGGAGCTAGAAACGGGCAATCTGTTTCGATCAGGAGACGATCGCTCGGCACCATTTTTGCAGATTCTTGAATCTGAAGCGCCTTTTTGAAGGTCACCGTGCCACTAAAACTGATATAAAAGCCCAAATCTAAGAACCACTGAGTTTCTTCGGGGGTGCCGCCCCAACAGTGCATCACGCCCTTCACGGAGCCATGCTGTTGATAGAAGTGACGCAACAACTCCGCCATTGGCTTTGCAGCCTCTCTACAGTGAATAATCACGGGTAGATCAAGCTGTCGAGCGATCGCGAGTTGCGCCTCAAATGCCTCAATCTGCTGCACTCGATTTTCTGCTTTAAAGAAATCTAACCCCATTTCCCCGATCGCTACCACCCGCGGGTCAGACTTTGCCAAGGCAATAATCTGCTGAGAAGAACTTTCCGTCCACTTTTCTTCGACATCCAGGGGATGTAGCCCTACTGCAAAGGAAAGCTCAGGAAACCGATCGGCAAGTGCCTGGATCTCAGCAAATTCGGCAGGTTCGACACAGGAGTGAACTAGATGAACTAGCCCCGCTTCTCGCCAACGAGCCGCGATCGCATCCAAGTCTGGCTTGAATGCATCAAAGTTGATGTGGACATGGGTGTCGATCAGTTGCATGAAATCCTTCAGGACAAACCTAAAATCATCAACCCAATGACAGATTTCTAGGATGCGAGAGCCGTTTGCTTCTTGACTTCTCTAGAAAGGCGAGACTTACGGCGGGCACCTGTGTTGGGATGCAGGACTCCCCGCTTCACCGCTTTGTCAATCTTGCTGAATGCCGAAGACATGGTGGTTTTCACAGCTTCCAAGGCTTCTGGAGACGGTTCAGCCGCGTAAGTATCTGCGGCTGCAATGCACTTTTTCATCAGCGTTCTGACGGCTGATTTGTATGCTTTGTTACGAAGACGGTTCCGTTCTGCAATTTCGACGCGTTTAATCGCGGATTTAATATTAGCCACAGTAAATCCCAGAAGAATAACTATTATTGGACACAAGAATCGCTAGACAAATAACTATAGCATTAACATCTCAACGATCGCATACACCTCTAAAAATCCGGGTTAAGCTAGAGTAACGATGATAGGGTTTGTCTAGCATTGGCAAGGTTGCTAGAAAGGTTCAAGCCCTTTTTTCTAGACGGGTTATCTCAAGTCTGACACTTCTACACTCCATGCTGCGAATCATCACTCAGTGGACTGAGGCTAAAACTGAACTGCGACGAATTTGCGATCGCACTCACGACGATCAAGTTGTTCATAAAGAAGCGACGGTTCGGGAGGTCTTGCAAGCGGTTAAGCGACTCGGAGATCGAGCGGTGTTAGATTACACCTTAGAGTTCGATCACCAAAAAATTAAGCCTGAAGAGCTGCGAGTCAGTGGCTCTGAGCTTGACGCGGCTTATCAGCAGGTTTCTAAAGAACTGCTGATGGCAATTCAGCAAGCCCGTCAGCAAATTGAGGCGTTTCATCGACAACGAGTGCCCAAAAGCTGGGTGCATTTTGGAGAAGACGAAATTGTCTTGGGCAAACGCTATACTCCCGTCGATCGCGCTGGGCTATATATTCCTGGCGGTTTAGCGTGTTATCCCAGCACGGTTTTGATGAATGCCGTTCCTGCAAAAGTTGCTCAAGTGCCTCGCATTGTCATGGTGACTCCACCTGGCAAAGATAAGGTGATTAATGCGGCGGTTTTGGTGGCAGCTCAAGAAGCTGGAGTAGACGAGATCTATCGGGTCGGTGGCGCACAAGCGATCGCGGCTCTGGCCTATGGAACCGAAACTATCCCCAAAGTGGATGTGATCACAGGCCCAGGCAATATCTATGTGACGTTGGCAAAGAAACTGGTTTATGGAACAGTTGGCATCGATTCACTTGCGGGCCCGTCTGAAGTTTTGATTATTGCGGATGAAACGGCAAATCCAGTTTATATCGCAGCAGATTTGCTGGCTCAAGCAGAACATGATTCGATGGCAGCCGCTATTTTGCTCACCACAGATTCTACTTTGGCGCGGAAAGTGGTGGATGAGGTTGAGCGACAACTGATGGATCACCCTCGCAGAACTTTGACCGAGAAAGCGATCGCGCATTACGGTTTAGTCGCGATCGTAGATTCTCTAGAATCCGCCGCCGAACTTTCAAACGACTTTGCGCCCGAACATTTAGAGCTTGAAGTAGACGATCCGTGGGCGTTGCTGCAAAATATTCGTCACGCAGGCGCGATCTTTTTAGGAAGCTCGACCCCGGAAGCAGTAGGCGATTATTTGGCAGGGCCCAACCACACGCTACCCACATCTGGATCGGCTCGATATGCGTCACCTCTGGGAGTTGAAACATTCTTGAAGCACTCTAGCCTGGTGCAATATTCGCCGATCGCATTGCAAAAGGCAGCGAACGCGATCGATATTTTGGCAAAGGCTGAAGGGTTGCCCTCTCACGCCAACTCCGTTCTGTTTCGAGTTCGTGACCAGTTGAACCCAGAGACATGACGCAAATCACGGGAGAAACGAGGCTGCTAGGCGTGATTGGACACCCGATCGCGCATTCTCTTTCGCCCCTGATGCACAATGCCGCCCTTGCGGAAATGGGTGCCGATTTTGTTTATCTGCCCTTTGCGATCGCGCCCGAAAATTTAGAACAGGCAATTAAAGGATTTGCGGCCATCGGCATCCAAGGCTTTAGCATCACGATTCCCCACAAGCAAACGATCATGCCGCTATTGAACGAGATTTCTGAAGTAGCGCAAGCGATCGGGGCGGTCAACACCGTCTGGCGAACGGATCAAGGCTGGAGCGGCACCAACACCGATGCAGAAGGATTTTTAGCACCTTTGCGATCAATGCAGCGAGATTGGAGTCAGTCAGTTGCCGTTATTTTAGGAAACGGTGGAGCCGCTAGAGCCGTCGTTGCGGGATGTGTGGAATTAGGCTGTGCTGAAATTCACATTGTCGGACGAGATGCTCAAAAGCTAGAAGCGTTTTCTCAAAGTTGGAATCGTTCATTTGGCTTGCAGGTTCACGCTTGGGAGACGTTGACTGAGTGGTTGCCTCGTGCAGATCTGTTGGTGAATGCAACGCCGATCGGCATGTCTCCTCACATTGAAAAATCTCCACTCACGCCAGCAGAAGTTGATCAATTAAAGGCCGGAGTCGTTGCTTACGATTTGATTTATACGCCTAATCCGACTCTGCTTTTGCAGCAGGTTAGCGATCGGGGAAGCGTTGCGATCGACGGTCTAGAAATGCTGATTCAACAAGGAGCCGCCGCTCTCAAAATCTGGACTCAGCAATCTGTCCCAGTTGAGACAATGCGCCAAGCTCTACGCCACCATTTGGGATTGAACTAGAATTCAGAATATTCTTTAACGTGAGTTCGACAGACATGGTTCGCTCCGATTATGAATTTGGGAAGCCCCCTAAATCCCCCAAAACTGGGGGACTTTGAACCGGAATTTTTGGCTTGAAGTCCCCCAATTCGGGGGATTTAGGGGGCTGAAGCGCTGAATAACGAAGCGAAAGAACTTCATCGAACTGACGTTAATTTAATTCATGATCCTTAGTAGTTGATAGGGGACTGTGGTTTATGAATTCGACGTAAAAGCCTACGCGCCCAACCAACGAGCCGCATCTTTAGCGTGATAGGTGAGAATCAAGTCAGCACCCGCCCGCTTAAAGCTGGTCAGCGTCTCCATTACGACGCGCTCTTCATCGATCCAGCCATTGAGAGCAGCAGCTTTCACCATTGCATATTCGCCCGACACGTTATAGGCGGCAACAGGCAGATTTGTAGCTTCCTTCACGCGATAAATTACATCCATGTAAGACAGCGCAGGCTTGACCATCAGCATATCTGCGCCTTCTGCAATGTCGAGTTCGATCTCTTTAAGGGCTTCACGAGCGTTGCCAGGGTCCATTTGGTAGGTGCGGCGATCGCCAAATTGAGGAGCCGATTCTGCCGCATCTCGAAAGGGTCCGTAATAAGCGGACGCATATTTTGCCGCATAGGACATAATCGGCGTGTCTTGAAATCCTGCCTCGTCTAACCCTTGCCGCACTGCTTGCACAAACCCATCCATCATGCCCGAAGGCGCAATGATATCGGCTCCGGCTTTTGCTTGAGAAACCGCCGTTTTTTTAAGCAGTTCTAGGGTCGGATCGTTGAGAACCCGTCCTGACAAATCACCGACTTCGAGATAGCCACAATGACCATGAGGCGTGTATTCACAGAGGCAAGTATCGGCAATCACAATTAGATCGGGAACCGCTTCTTTAACCGCCGTTGCCGCTTTTTGAATCATGCCGCAATCGTGCCATGCGCCCGTCGCATCGGTGTCTTTATCGGCGGGAATGCCAAACAAAATAATTGAAGGAATGCCGAGATCGTAGACTTCTTTTGCTTCTTCAACGATTTTGTCGATCGATAGCTGAAACACCCCCGGCATCGAGCGAACTTCTTTGGCGATCGCTTCACCCGGAACCGCAAACAACGGATAGATCAAATCACTGGTAGTCAACACATTCTCACGAACCATCCGACGTAGTTGAGGATGGGCACGCAGACGGCGAGGGCGGTGAGTTGGAAACATAGGACTGATAAAGCTGGCTAACGTTGGCGATATCTTAAAAGTCTAAAACTTTCAGGAGTGCGATCGCTCACTAGACTGATTACGAACTGTAAAGGGTGAGCAGGAATGAGATCGAGAATTCATCCTATTCAACCTAAAATGTTAGCCCTTCAGATGATTAAGGGACGATCGCTTAATTTCCGTCAGCCTTCAAAGAGGTAATTTCGCGATCGTTCCCTTCATCTAGAGTTGAATGATGATTTTGTTCTGCAACTCCTCCACTTGAATCAGTGAACCACTACCGATGACAATGTTGAACTTCGCTAACGATCGTTCAACTTGATATCCCGGCAACACTCGAACAATCTGATATTCCGTCGTCAAGTCGCTCGTGCCATCCCACTTCAGCAATGCCAGTTGATTAGACGCTATCTCACTTAACTGAGACACGAACTCTTCAATCGCACCGCTAATGTTTGGGATAACACCAGAGGACACAAAGATGTAACGCTCCTGCAAATCCAACGTTACACTGACTCGATACCGTCTTTCGGTTGAGCAACGCAACTCAACGGTAAACGAAATCGAGCTAGGCACGATCGTCCTAACTCCCATAGTTTTTGTCCTCTCGATTAATTCAAAGAGGACAAAAACATGGATGTCTCCGATATTCGGTAGAGGTAAAGAACGTATGCGGGATCTTGATTCCAGCCTTTCAAGATCCCATAGCAAAGCCGACGGTGTACAATCATGAACGCCTCCTGAGTTACTCACATTAACTAGGGATGGAAGTCCTCGGAGTCTGATTTGGACGATCAGGGCAAACGCATCTTATTCGGTCAGAATCTTGAGTAAGTAATTCTCATCCCAGCCTGCTCGCAGTCGCTTGTTCT